>JAKLJX010000003.1:100602-225065 GCA_023150945.1 bacterium
TCGTCTGTTTCGTCTGCGATTCAAATTGTAGCTGCGATTCAAATCGCAGCCTGATCGCAAAAGCCGGCTGAAGCCGGCAGGGATTGTTGTTGACGGAAAGGCCAATGGTGATGATCTATGTCTCTCCAACTCTGCGTCTTTGAAGATGAGTATTGCAGTCAGCTCCATCCTCTCAGCCTCACGCGGCCGGTGTTTGATCTGCGCTGCGGCATGACCTCCTTGCTCGAAAAAGTCGTACGGCATTATCCCGGCGCCGGTTTGCATCTATTCGTGCGTGCGTATTTGGTGGAATTGGTGCGGGAGTCGCGGCCGCAGGCAAGGATCAACCAAGCACCGTCCGGGCCGTGTCTTTTCGTGAATGGCCGCTTTTTGTTTGAGACCTGGCCGGCTGCGGAAGGCCGGCCGGCGATTTGGCGCCATGCCGGCAAAATCGTGGCCATGTGCCTGCCGGAGGGATTCTCGGCGACAAGCGTGTTGGCCGCGTCTCCGTTTGCGCTGCCCCCAACCCCGGCCAACGCCACAGAACATGAAATCGCGGGACGCTTCGTCGATTACCCCTGGGATTTGGTCAACAATAATCCCAAAGAATTGGCGCGGGATTTTGCAGAGGCGAATCTCGGCGGGCAGATTCTCGGCAGCATTTGCCCCGGCGTGACGCTGCTCGATGAAAAGAACATCCACCTCGCCGCCGGCGCGACGATCAAGCCCGGCGTTGTGCTCGATGCGGAAGAAGGCCCGATCTTCATCGACGCCGGCGCGACGATTATGGCCAATGCTTCCCTGCAGGGACCGTTGTATGTCGGCAAAAAATCCATCATCAAAATGGGCGCGAAGATTTATGAAGGCACAGCCATCGGGCCGGTGTGCAAAATCGGCGGGGAGGTGGAAGAGACGATCGTGCATGGCTTCAGCAACAAACAGCATGAAGGTTTCCTCGGCCATGCTTATCTCGGCGAGTGGGTCAATATCGGCGCCGACACCAACAACAGCGATTTGAAAAACAACTATAGTACGGTGAAAGTCTGTATCAATGGTGTGATGGTGGACAGCGGCTCGTTGTTCGCGGGTCTGTTCATGGGCGACCACGCCAAGACCGGCATCAACACGATGTTCAACACCGGCACGGTGGTGGGCGTGATGAGCAATGTGTTCGGCGCGGGCTATCCGGACAAATTCATCCCCTCGTTTACCTGGGGTGGCGTGGAGGCGAGCGAAACATATGCACTGAACAAGGCACTGGAGGTTGCGAGGCGGGTCATGGCCCGCCGCAAGCAAGCGCTGACGCCGGCACAAGAGAACGTGTTGCGGACCGTGTTCGAGATGACGGCGCAGGAACGCGCGGACTTCAGTGGTGGATAGGCTTTGCAAGGTAACAGAGGACTCACCCAAGTCCCACTGCAGGCCCAAGAGTCCTCCGGCATTTCTCGACACAGCCCGGCCGGCATTCTGTTCGCGCCGGGCGGTTTTCATTTGACAGCAGAGTTGTGGCCCGTCGGCGCCGTCGGAACGAAATGGATGTTCGGCAAAGCGTGTTCGAGACTGCGGTGCCGAGGTTGCTGCCACGAACGCGGCATTCGCGGCAGAGCCTGCGGCCATCTCACTTCGAGGCTGTCGTCCGGGGCGACACCCGCGGCGTTGCTGCGGTCGACGTCGTGGTCGTTGCCGGGCCGGCGCCGGCCGTGCGCACCACCACCACATCGCCGGCCATCGCATTCAGGCTGTCAGCCGCGCTGTCGAGATTGCGCGCCAATTCCAAAAAACCTTGATGATTCAAAATCAAAATGAAAGCGCCCCGGGCAGCAGCGCCGCGGCGCTCGACGAAGGTCGCCGGAACGAACTGGCCTTTCACCAGGCATTCCAGCTCCATGCCCGCGCGCCAGCCCGCCTTTGCCAGCATCGGCGCCTGGATGTTGGTCACCAGATTGCCGTAGTGATCGCGATGCAAAATTTCCCCCGTAATGCCGGTGTCCGTGAAGCTCGCCGGCGTGCGGTCAAACTGCACCGGATCGAAAATCTGCTTGCCGGCATCGCTGATTTTTCTCCCATTTGACAAATGCGCTGCCGCCGGGCCGAAGATGTCGCGGCCCTCGAACGTGGTGGAGGTGACGCCGCGGCGGTACCACAACACATTGCTGATCTCCACCGCGCGTTTCAGTCCGGAAGTCTTAATGACGTCGGTGAATACGCCGTTGTCCGGGCCGACGAAGTACTTCTTATCCTGCGTTTCGACGATGATGCGCCGGCGGCTGCCGCCGGCATCCGGATCGACCACTGCCAGGAATACCGTGCCGGCGGGAAATTCATTGGCCACTGTCGCCAGCATGTAACTCGCTTCACGCACGTTATAATCCGGCGCCGCATGCGTAATGGTGGCCACCCGCGCCTCGGGGTTGATCGAGAGAATGGTGCCATACAACGCGCCGACATAGGGGTCATTCCAGCCGTAGTCGGTGAGCACGGCGATCGTCGGCGGGGAGCCGCAGCCGTAACCCAACAGCAACGCCATTACCCCCGCCGGGAGAATTCGGGATAACATGTTTTCCTCCAGTATGGTGGATCCAAGGGCCGCTGCAACGAACCGGCGCAGCGCGCCCTGCCGCCGGCACCGGCCAGCGCCATGCTGGCGGTGCGGGCCGATTCAGGCTCGTTCCCGTATCGTGTTGTCGTGCTGAGCTGTGGTGGGGAAGGGGGAGCATTGACGATTCCGGCCGATCTCCGGAATCGCGGCACAGATTGTCGTCAAGAGAGGACAGCGGCGCTGCACCAGTTTGAGCCGGTAGTCAGCGCAGGAATTTTTTCAACAATATTTCCTGCATGAGTTGCTGCAAATCGAGCTTGCGGTAGTCCGCCGGCAGCTCGAATTTCGCCGCCGCCACGGCTTGCGGCTGGATGCTGGTGATTTCGAGCACATGCATGCCGCCGCGCTGCGAGATTTGTTTGGCGAGAATCGGCACGCCTGCGATCGCCTGACGCCACCAGGCCTCGCTTTGCCAGCCGGCGAGATCGCCGAGCTTCATCTCGCTGAGCAGAGTGTCGAAGGCGCGGCGCAACCCGGGATGCGCCGCGGTTGCCCAGAGCTCAGCGGCTTGTCCCGGACCTTTGGCGAGATAGCGCAGGCAGGGCAGGCCGTTGATCGTGGCCTGTTCGCCGGTTTTTTTGAATTCCGGCAGTTCGTCGGCGCTGGTGGAAGCTGAGCCTTGCTGCGCCAATCCCTGCAGCACGTCTTTGGCTGAAATGAGCACGGACTCGCCTTCTTCCGCGCTCAACTCCAGGTAAGCCTGCTGCGCCGGCAACAGCACCCAACTCTGTTTCTGCTGCGGCCGGGCAAGGTAGATGATCTTTTTACCGAACAGGCTGTGGCCGCTGTTCAAATCGACCTCCACCCGCACGCCGCTTTCGCCAAAATAGTAGGTGAACTGATCCGCCGGCAGCGCGGCCCCATTTTTTCTTGCAGCCGCGCGCAATTGCTCGAGCGGCTGCTGCAGCACTTGGGCGGGCGAGAAACCGAAAGCTTCTTCCTCCGGCGTGGGCGTGCCTGCAATGCCGCCGGCCAGCGTAAACAGGATTTCGCGCGGCACGGCAAAGTGGCGCTGTTGCACAATGCCGGTAAAGGTTTGCGCCCGCTGCGCAGACGTGAGACCGGCGGTCAACATCAAGAGGGCGAAGCAGCTTGTCGCTCGCATGCAGCACTCCGGCAAAGTAAACTCCTGACGCACGAAAGGCCAGCGCGGTGGCCTCGCTGGCCTTTGGAATGAATCACATCGTTGCGGCGCGCATGGCGCTGGTCAATTCATCGTCTCCAAAACCTTTTTGATGCGCTCGAAGGCCCAGTCCAGATCTTCACGGGAAATCACCAGCGGCGGTGCGAAACGAATCACGTGTTCGTGGGTCTCCTTGCAGAGCAGCGCTTCGTGGCGCAACGCTTCGCAGAAGCGGCGCGCGCCGCCGGCCTCGGGCTTCAATTCCACGCCGATGAACAAGCCGCGGCCGCGCATTTCCTTCACGTGTTTGCTCTTGATGGTGCGCAGGCGCTCGAGGAAGTAGTGGCCAAGCTCGGCCGAACGTTCCACCAGTTTTTCCTCCTGCAAAACCCGCAGCGCTGCGCGCGCCACGGCGCAGGCGAGCGGATTGGCGCCGAACGTGCTGCCGTGATCGCCGGCGCGGAAGTTTCCCAGAATGGCTTTGCTGGAAACCACCGCGGACACCGGATAGAAGCCGCCGGACAGCGCCTTGCCCAAAATCAGCACGTCCGGTTTTACGCCGGCTTCGTGTTGATAGGCGAACAGCTTGCCGGTGCGGCCCAAACCGGTTTGAATTTCATCCATCATGACCAACACCTTGTTCTGCTGGCAGATCTCCTGCACTTTGGCCAGATAGCCCTTGGGCGGAATCAAGATGCCGCCTTCGCCCTGAATCGGCTCCACCAGAAACGCGGCGGTGTGCGGCGTGATGGCCCGCGCCAGGGCCTCGCTGTCGCCATAGGGCACGAACACAAAGCCGGGCGTATGCGGCCCGAAATGCTGGCGGTATTGCGGCTCGGAGGAGAACGAAATCACCGTGGTGGTGCGGCCGTGGAAATTGCCGGTGCACACGATGATTTCCGCTTGATTGTCCGGAATGCCCTTGCTCATGTAACCCCATTTGCGCGCGGTTTTCACCGCGGTTTCAACCGCTTCCGCGCCGGAGTTCATTGGCAGCACCATTTCCATATCGCACAAATCCGCCAGCTCTTTGTAGAGCAGGCCGGTTTGATTGTTGCGAAAGGCCCGCGAAGGCAGCGTCAGCTTCTTCGCCTGCTCCACCAGGGCCTGGTAGATGCGCGGATTGCAGTGCCCCTGGCTCACCGCAGAATATGCACTCAAGAAGTCGAGATAGCGGTTGCCCTCGACGTCGTACACCCACACGCCCTCGCCCCGCTCCAATACGATATCGAGCGGATGGTAAATGTGGGCGCCATAGTTCTCTTCCAACTGAATGTATTCTTTTGCCGTCACCTCGAGCTCCTTTCTCTGTTGCGGGTTCGCCACTATCCGTCTTCCACTCTTGCTAGGTGCATCGCCTCGCGAACGCGCCCCCAGCCGTTTGGATTGCCAGAATCCCGCGCGGAGACGATGTTTTTTAGGCCGATCAATGTAAGGCAAGCGGCCACAAAAAGCAAAGAGGAAAATACCCGCCAGTTATGTGGATCGGTGAGCCGCGGCGCAGTTTCAGCCTGGAATTTTGTTGCGCAGCATTGCGAGACTATGCAGGCGGCGGCGTGCACAAATACCTCGCACCGGCTGGCTTTTCAGTTCCCCAGCGCGCGATCGATCACCACATAGATGGTCGCCACTTGCGCCATCACCGTTATCACATCGCGCAGTGTTCTCCAGGTGCTGCCTTCGCCGCGCGTCGGCACCCAAATAGTATCGCCGCTCGCGAGCGTACCGGCGGCTTTCTCCTCCACGACTTCGCCGGTGGCGCGCACCACTTTGATGCGGTTGTGGCCGGCGTTCCAGCCGAACCCGCCGGCGCGGGCAATATAGTCATGCACCCGGCCGCCGGCAATCAGCGGCACCCCGCCGGGCTGTCCCACCGCGCCGGTTACATACACCAGCCGGCTCGCGCGCGGGAACTCGATGAGGTCGCCCGGCTCGAGCAGAACATCCTCGCGGCTGTCGGCCGCGCGCAGCAGTTTTTCGAAATTCACGCTGACGAGCGTGGCCGCTTCCTGGTTGAATTCGAATTTCAACCTTTCCTGCTCGAAGGCCGTGAGCATCTCGACCGGAATCGGACTGGCGACGGCACTCTGGCCTTGCGGGCTGTTGCTGCGGCGATGCAAGCGCGCTTCGCGCAGCGAGGCCTCTGGCGTCGGGCCGCCGGCCCGGGCGCAAATCTCCGCCAGCCGCGTTTGCCCCCATGCGATCGCATAGAAGCCGGGGAATTGCACTTCGCCGCGCACTTCCACCAGCGGACCGAGGCGCCATTCCGGAATGCGGCGGATAAAGACCTGATCATCCGCGCCCAAAATCGGACCAGGCGTTGCCAGCGCGTCGTCTTTCCTGGCGAGCGTGATGGTCTCGTGCTGCGGCGGTTGGCCGGGATCGATGCGCACCACCTCTGCTTCCAGCAAATACGCGGCGCGTGTCAGCCCGCCGGCGCGCTTGATCAAATCACCGACGCGCAAACTCTCTTCAAAAGCATACACGCCCGGAGAATTCACCTCGCCGTAGATGGCAACCGTGGCGCGTGCGATATCCTGCAATTTTGAAAAGATGATGACGCGATCGCCGTGGCGCACGCGCACACCGCCGCTTGCGGCCAGATCGATCATCCGGGTTGCGCGCCGGCCGTCCGGCTCGAGGCGGCTCCATTCAACCTGCTGCCAATTCGCCAGGGCCGTGGTGCCGCCGGCCAGTTCGATCAGCCCCGCCAATGAATCCGACGCATCATCGCGCAACTCGAAGATGGCCGGCCGATGTACCTCGCCGGCAACTGCGGCCCAGCGCTGTGCCGGCGGCACGAACAGCCGATCGCCCGCCTGCAACAAAAACGGCGCCGCCGGCTGCAATTGCAAAAGAGTCTGATAAAGATCGGCGCGCGTTTCCGCGCCCAGCCGGTTTTGCACGCGAATGTTGCGCAAGGAGCCTGAAGGCAGCACGCCGCCCGCAAGCTGTATGGCATCGAGCACGGTTTGCAGGCCGCTGAGCGAATGGCGGCCGGGATGGCGCACTTCACCGGCCACTTCCACGACCACGGTTTTGGCTTGCAATAGCGTGGCGGCAAACTCGCGCGTGTTGAAATAGCGCGACATCTGCTGGCGCAGCCGTTCACGCGCCTGCGTCAGCGTCAAGCCGGCGACCTCCACCAGCCCGGCGGCGGGAATGTAGACCGCGCCTTCGGGCAGCACCGGCACCTCGAAATCACGCTGCGCCTGGCCGAGCAAATAAATCCCCAGCACGTCGCCCGGCCCGAGACGATAATTCTCCGGCAGCAGAATCTGGCCGAGAGCAGGCGGGCGAACGGGCGCCGGAGAGAAGAGATTCCCGCCAAAAACCACCAACTCGCCGCGGGGATTCAACCCAATGCCCGCCAGGCGTTGCGCCAGAAATTCACGCCGCGGATGCGAAAAGACCGAATCTTCTTTGGCAGAGGGAGATTGTGCCTGGACGGCAACGGCCAACCCGGCCGCGGGCAGGAACAACAGAATCATTCGCAGTACACCAGCGTGGCACTTGGAGAGTCGCATGGCAACTTTTCGAGAAAGGTGATCCGGAGTTTCGTACGCGCGTGCGCCCGCAGCCGATTCAAAGTGCTTTGGCAAGCACCACCACCACCGCCTTGCCCGCCAGCACGTGGCGATTCTCCCCAACCGAGATGAGATTCTTTTCGCCATACAACGTTTGATGGGACTGAAAACGCGCCGGCAAAACCACCTCTTGCGGGGTGAGCACGCGATTGAACAAACACAGAATGCTCTCGCCAGCGTGGTTGCGACTGAAGGCGACCACATGGTCGCTGCCGCCGGCTTCCTCAAAGCGGTGATCACCGCGGCGCAGCGCTTCCTGCGCGCGGCGCAGCGCCAACAGAGTTTGGTAGAAGTCGAACAAATCCCAATCGAAATAAACCAAATCCTCCGGCCGTTCGCCGCCATCGGGCAGCGCCTGCTCCGGTGCGTAGATCAGATCCGGCCACACCATGGGCTTGCGGTTGTCGGGATCATCCGCGCCCCACATGCCGGCTTCATCGCCATAGTAAATCATCGGCGCGCCGGGAAAGAGCATCTGAAACGCGATGAGCAGCTTCTGCGTCTCGCGCTCTTCCGCCGTGGGCCTGCGTGTTTGAAAGTTGGAATGGCGCTCCACACCGCTGTCATGATCGATCACGCGATTGGGATTCACCACCATCGAGGCCAGCCGCTCGG
Organism: bacterium; assembly: GCA_023150945.1. Classification (NCBI taxonomy): domain Bacteria; species bacterium. The sequence continues at coordinate 108,506 of JAKLJX010000003.1, forward strand.
TGTCGTGGCTGCCCAGCAGGTTCATCATTCCCGCGTGCACCGCGGCCGGATAATCCGTGAAGATCTGCTGCAGATGTGCCTGCAAATCCCGCGTCGCGTAACGGTTGTGCGTGTCGACGAAATACCGCAGCAGTCCGTCGGCAAAGCGGTAGTTCATCACCGCGTCGAAGATGTCACCCTGCAGCCAGGGCGCGGCGTTGAACATCTTGTTTTGGCCGTAATCCTCCCACCACACTTCGCCGGTGAGATAGGCCTCAGGATTGATCGCGCGCACCCACTGCCGAAACTCGCGCCAGAAGCCCTTGGGCACCAATTCCGCAACATCGAGGCGCCAGCCGTCAATGCCGTCGGAGGGATCGCCGTCGCCGTTGGGATCCATCCAGCGCTGCACCACCGCCTGAAAGAGCCGGCGCGGCCCGGCGGCGAGATTGTCGCCCTCGCGCCGCACCTCCGGCAGGTCTTTCACGCCATACCAGCCTTGATACTCGAATTCGTTCGCGGGTGTGGCCGGGTCATCCCAGCTTTTGATGATGAACCAATCGGCATAAGGCGACTGCCGGCCGTTCTTCATCACGTCACGAAAAGCCGGATGGGTCACGCCCATGTGATTGAACACGCCGTCGATGATAATGCGCATGCCGCGGCGATGCACTTCCTGAATTAGTCTGAGAAACAGGGTATCCGCCGTACTCCACTGCCAGGTGGTGGGGTCCGCGAAGTTTTCGCTGGCCCAGAGGGCACGATCGCTCTCAGGACGCGGACCGAAATTGTTGTCGATGTGATGATACAGTTCGGTGTCGTATTTGTGCAGCGTCGGCGATTCGAACATGGGATTCAGATAGATCGCGGTGACGCCCAGCTCGTGCAGATAATCCACTCCGTCGATGATGCCCTGCACATCGCCGCCGAACCGGCGCCGGCCGGCGTTGTAGTTGAAGCTCCGGCCGTTGGCTGTTTCCCAGGGCTGAAGCTGGTACCAATCCGCGGTCCATGGACTGCACTGCCAGGCCGACACCGTGTCGTGCGGCCACGAGCCGAAGGTATCGCGAAAGGTGGGATCATTGGCGGGATCGCCATTGCGAAAGCGTTCGGGAAAAATTTGATACCACACGGCGCCCCGGGCCCATTCCGGCACCTCGGGACCAACTGGCGGTTTGTGAGATTGGCAGGCAACCAACAGAAAGCTCAGTAGCAGGAACGAGGTGCGGCACAGCGGGAGTGCGCGTCGGCAGCGGCAAAAGGCGGGCATCGGTCAACCCTCCGGCGTGATTTCATCCGTGAGAAATTTGCCCTCAAGATATTCAAGCAGCATTGAAAAAGCAACGGCAATGACGGCGCCGGCAAGCGCCCGCACGCTCACGGCCGTGAGCGCAGTTTGCCGCAACTGCCGGTAAATATCCTGCAACTTCCCACCGCCGCAGAAGCGCACGGGCAGCGGACGGCTTGGCCGTTGGCAGGCGACAATCTCTGGACACCAACACATGCGAACCCTACTCACGCTGCAAACACTCGTTCCGGCGGGAAATCCCCGGCCGGTTGCATTCGGCACGATCGTGACGGGCCTGCTGCTCGCGCTGTTACTGGCAGCGCCCGCCGGCCGGAGCCAGTCTGTTTCACTCACCAAGCCGCAGATCGCGGTGTTGAACTTGGAAAGCCGGGGCGTTGACGAAAACGAGACCGCCACTCTGAGCGACCGATTGCGCAATGAATTGGTGAAAACGGAGGCCTTTGTGGTCGTCGATCGTGAGTATATGGATCGGACGCTGGCGGAGCAGGGCTTTCAAATGACAGGCTGCACCCTGCAGCAGTGCGCGGTCGAGGCGGGCCAGATTCTGAATGTGAGAAAGATCGTCATCGGCTCGATTGGCAAAGTGGGCGGCACCTACGCCATCAATATTCACCTGATCGATGTTGCCTCGGGCCGGATGGAGCAGTCCTTCAAACAGGACCATCGCGGCAGAATCGACGGCTTGTTGCCGGTGCTGGAAAAACTGGCAGTCGAGATGGCCGAGAAGGCGGCAGGCTCCTCCCCAACGAGTGGCCAGGCACAGCGCAAGTATCGCCTCAAGATTTTTTCCCACCCCTCGGGCGCGGAGGTGATTATCAACGGCAAAGCCATGGGCAAAACGCCGTTGGCCGGCAATGTGCCGCACGCGCGCAAACTCAATCTCGTCATTCGGCGCGCGGGCTATACCGAGTGGCAGAAATCAATCACCATGGAAGATAATCTGCAAGTGAATGCCGAGCTGGCGCCGCTCAAGACAGGATCATCCAAGACTTGGTTGTGGGTGGCGGGCGGGGTGGGCGCCGCGGCGCTTGGCACGGCCGCGTATGTGTACCTTGCCGGCCGCGAATCAAACGGAGGGAACAACGAAAGCTTGCCGGCCTTTCCCTGGCCGCCGAAGTGAGGTAGCTGGAGTCCGAAATCGCGAATTCTTGAGAAAACGTTCCTGCAACGGCTTGGCCGTGGCATCAAAATCCACAAAGTTTCCGCGGCACTTGAAATTTTGAAAACCTTGGCTTAACCGAGGCGGGGACATTTACGGACGGACACTTACTACGCGCTGAACAGAGCCCTGGTATCAAATGCGCCTTGTGTTGTATTAAGCGGCAGCTTCAGAATTCAACAGCAGCTCTGCGGCGGCTCAACACTATAAGGGAATTGATGCGGATTACCAAAATGAGCACATTGGAAGTCCCCAAATTCAACACCTACGAAGAAGAAGCCGCTTTTTGGGATAACCTTGATACCGCGCCCTGCATGGAAGATGGCGGCGAGTGGTTTCGCTTTGAGACGCCGAACAAGCGGGCGTTGCGCGTGGCGATTTTGCCGGATCTTGCGGCGGAGTTGGCGCAACGCGCGCGGGCGCAAGGCGTTTCGCTTGAGACATTGGTCAACACACTGCTGATCGATCGTGTGCGCGAGTCGACTCTTTCGAGTTGAATATGAGACTCAAAAAATCAAGGCGAATCCAACAGCAAGCTGTTTTGTCTATTCATCTGTTTGCCATGAGGTGAAGCATGTTGTCGGTAAAGCTGCCCAAAGCCGTCGAAAAACAATTGCGGGAAGTCGTGCAAGACAGCTATCAGGGTGATCTGAGCCTCGCGATACTGGCCTTCCTGCGATGGCACGAGAAGTATGGCTGGAAAGAACAATTGCATGACGACATTCGCTCGGTGCGCGCAGAAGTTCGCCGCCGAGGCGGCATCAAGGCAAAAACCATCGATGCTGCGATCAAAAAGCATCGTAAGCATACCAGCCAAACGCACATATGAGATCCCTGCGCGTCGTTATCGATACCAACCACATCATTTCGGCCATTCTGAGTTCGCGGGGCGCTTCTGCATAATTGATAGATTGGATGACGCGCGAAGATGATTATTTTCAGTTGTTGCTATCCCAGCCGATTTGGAGTGAATATCGCGCTGTCGCCGATTGGCTGATCCCCGCGTCAAAACAACCGGAGAAGGATCGCATTTTGGAGATTTTGCGCCTTCAAGCCGCCTGGATTCAACCAGCCAGCCGGCTGCAAGCCTGCTCAGACATTTCAGACAATCGTTTTCTGGAATGTGCTGTTGACGGCAAAGCGGATTACCTTGTAGCAAAGAATATTCGTCATTTTCCTCCGCAGGAATATGCCGGTGTGAAAATTGTTCGAATCCGTAAATTCCTGGAGGTTCTCGAAAGAATGGAGAAGGAAATTTCATAACTTTGAGCCATTACGTACACCGGCCTTTCTCGCCTTGCAATAGCGCTATCTCACCATTAACCAACTAACCGTCATCATATCCTCCCGCGAGCTTCACCATTTCTCCAACCGGCAGACTCCGCTTCATCAAAAGAACCCACACAAACGCCCGGCTTTGCCAGGTTTCTCACACGCATTCGCCCACTTTTGCGGATATACTGTACCACAGTTCAGGGTGAATTGGGATCGCGTGGAATCGCCGTTTGTCCGCCAAAGCCGTGATAAATTTGCTGTTGTTTCAATGACTGCTTTGGGAAATGGCTTGCCTTTTGATGCTCCGATTGCTACTTTGCTTCCGGCATGACAAGCAAGGATGGACTGCGCCAAAACAAAATGACAGCCTCACGAAGCAAAACGGAGGATGCCGATGCTAACGACAGTTGAAGCGGTGATTGACAAGAACGGCAAAGTGTATTTGCTGGAGAATATTACGATAGCCAAGCCGCGGCGCGCTCTGGTCACGATTTTGGATGAAGAAGCGCTCGACGAAAGCGTAAACATGACTGCCTTGTTGAGCGAGCAAGCCTTAGCCGTTGATTGGAATCGACCGGAGGAGGACGAGGCATGGGCGCACTTACAGCAGGGACAGTAGTTTTGGTTCCCTTCCCTTTCTCGGACTTGTCGAAATCAAAACTGCGGCCGGCGGTCGTATTGGCGGGAGCAGGACATGATGATTGGATTTTATGCCAGATCACCAGCAATCCTTATTCTGATCCCAAGGCTGTCATGATTACTGACGACAGCTTTGTTCAGGGTTCCCTGCACAAGATAAGCTATGCCCGTCCTGGAAAACTCTTCACGGCTAATCTCCAACTTATCAAGAGCGAAGCTGGCTTCTTGAAAAGAGAAACGCTGGAGAGGGTTATCGATGAAGTTGTTGGAATCCTCAGAAATGAACCTGCCAAGCATAAGAGCGTCCCTTAAGTACTCATCTCTGCCGTAACCCGTACGTTTCCCCACCACATACACATTCTGTCTGATCAAGGACAACCGCATCCCCGCGCACCGCTCCCATCGTTCCCCTTGCCGAACTGGTCCATCCTCGATCAGGAATGCATAGACAGGCTTTGATCTTGAGACGCGGCTCTCGAACAGATATGATATGTGCAAGAGGCAACTTACCGCATTCTCACTTTTTTGCGCGGATATTTTTCGGCAGTTCAAGGTGAGCTGGGATCGCGTGGAATCGCTTTCTGTCCGCTAAAACTGGACCCTTCCGGGGCTTCGACTCTTCAAACTCTGTGAGGGCGCCGTGTTTGTCGCGGCAAATTCAAAAACCCAACTAGCTGGATGATTGTTCTTGTGACTCAAGGCGGGAGAGCTGCGTCACGCGGAAAGGTGTTTCTGCCTTGCCACGTATTCATCGACGAGGCGGCGAATCATCTTTTGATACTGCGTATGATGCCTCTCGGCTTTCTCTTTGAAGAAATCGAGGCTGCTCTTGCTGAGCGCAATCGTTATCTTGACGGTTTCTTCCTTGAAGGCGAGTTGTTCCGGTGAGGGGAGGGAGTCCGCAATAACCTCGGCCTGGTTCATCGGCTCGTCGGTATACTTGATTCCTTTTCGCGTTTTGCTCTTCATCGATTTTCCCACCTCTGTTTCAGGCATTTCAAAATCCCGCTCAAAGCCAGATTTCTTGATCTTGTGACGAAGCTAAAGCGCTAGCTGAGAAGATGCAGTATCTTTGTGAGGCCAGGCTGGCTGCTGGACAAACGCCCGGCTTTGCCAGGTTTCTCACACGCATTCGCCCACTTCTGCGGGTATACTGTACCTCAGTTCAGGGTGAATGGGATCGCATGGAATCGCCCTTTGGCCGCCAAAACCGCGCTCTTCCGGGGACTCGACTCATCAAACTCCGCGAGGGGTGCCGTGTTTATTGCTGCAAATTTTTCTTGTGAAACATCACAGCCGCCTGGGCGGTGGAATTGTGCATAGCTTTAGGTGGCAGGTGAGGTAAGCCTTTGGTGATTTCAGAAAGTGCCAGTTGATCAGGTTATTAATCAAGCCAATTTTGGCAAGGGTGTGGCATGATCTACGTGAAGTTCACAGAATTGCCATTTAATAGCAAGGCTGCAGAAAGACTGAAGCAGATTTACGCTGTGCTTTATTTCATGCGACAAGGACATTCTCATACTGAGGCAATACACAAGGCAAAGGCCAGCTTCCCCAATGTGGCTGACTATCAAACAATCACAGACAAATGCGCCCGGCAGTTCGCCGGTGATATAGGCACTTTCGTGGAATGGTACAAGGCGGGTGTTATGTTGTCCAAGCTAATTGAACTAAACCGACTTGATGAATATGACAAACAAATATTTGCCGAACTGCTGAACGGAACAAATCAAACCATTGCGAAGGGTGTCAATCAACCAACCTCACCAGCATCGTCTCAATTGACAGACTTTGCCACGGAGGTTGATACGGCCTTTGAGATCGTTCTTGAGGAAATCGAAAATGCCATTGAAGGGCTGAATCGAACTGGTGCAAAGGCTTTCGAGTCCAGTGACTATGATCTAGTCCAGCGTCTTAGACAAACAGGATCGCAGATGACTAGCTTTAGAGACAAAGTCTATACCCTTCAGAAGGAATGGAACAACATTTTTGTCGTGGAGAAAGCACATATTCCCCGAAAGATCAACAAGCCAAGACGCCGGACGAAACTAAGTCAAGGGCTGCGTACTCGCGAAGCTGCATTTCGCATTCCTATTCTTCAGGCATTAGTCAAAGCAAACGGTTCGGCGACTTCGACTCAGGTTTTGAACGAGATCATAAAGCCCATGAAGGCCGTGCTGAATGAATACGATTTGTCCAAGCTTCCATCTTCTGGAGTAGCAAGATGGGAGAACACGGCACATTGGGCGCGTTATGAAATGGTCAGAGAAGGATTGCTGGCGCCAGACTCTCAGCGAGGGATCTGGGAAGTCACGGACAAAGGCAGATCGTGGTTGGCATCCTTTAATGATGGCGCTCAACCATCGATCCCAAGATAGCAGTACTAATGCAAGCACGGTTTCTTCGATTGAACAAATCAGTTTTGATATGCGAAAGACGATACCTTTGTACCATAGCGGGGTACTAATCCATGGAAATTTTGGCGCTCAAACTTAGATCCTATCTGGAGATTTGTAGAACAATCTTCGATAAATATCGGATCAGCAATTCTACCAATAAACCACTCTCAGAAGAATGGAGGCTTTCCGAAAACAACCGGTCAAATTTTAGAAATGCTGTCGTCGCGGCAGAAGCTACTGATGCGTTTGCAGCCTTTGCACAAGACCTTGATTCGCACTGTCTCTCAGATGATTTGAATAGACTTTCCAACGAAGAGAATGAACGCAGGGTCAAACGACAAACATCAGGCTCACAAAGAAACAGAGTCGATATAGACATCAGCCAATGGCGTAATTCTGAAGTTCGTAAAGCGGCCCATCATTTCTTTGTGAATACGGGCGCATATTTGTCAATTTGGAGCGGAGAAGAATTCGACGAATCAAGATTACTCCAAAGCATCGAATCGAGTAAGATTGATTCAGAATATCTTCGGCTGTTTGTGTTTGATGGTTTTGTGTTCTACGATGATGAGAAATTGCTTAAGAATATCAGCTTGCCAGTAGGAGACCTCAGAATTTATGACGAGAAAGAGCTGGCTGATCTGTTCAGATTGCCCAAAATTTCCTGGCATGACCACAAAGATACACTCTTACTGCAAAAAATAAACTCATGGCACGTTCTAACTGTACGAAAGCATGAAGAGTATCGAGGAAATGTGAGTTGGTGGCACAACCTATTTGATGACACGTTTTCGAATAGCGAAAGCGACATTGGATTCATTGCACCAATTTTTTTATGTGTTGGCGAGATTGCAAATCTTGCTGAAGAGATTCGAGTTAGAACAAATGTGTTTGATGCTACGCCTGTTGACAGAAATCCAAGAAATGGTTATCTGACTTGGGACGATTTCGATTCTGAAGGGAATGAGCGTCCAAGACGGGTCATTAAAAGTATTGGCAACGAAGGTATTGTCCTCCGAAAATTTTTTAGCGTATGGGAGGCTGTGAATCGTTTGTCAAGTAAAGGATTTCTACTTTATCCTAGCCAAAGTTATGTTCGGTCACTGATGAATTGGCATACATCGAATAATTTCATGGATATTTTTGTCAGCTTAATAACTACGATGGAGTCGTTGCTCACTCATGGAGATAGTGCAGACTTAAGCTATAAATTAGCTATACGCGCTGCTGCTCTCTTATCCCATGATGCCACGAAAAGGATGGATATGTTTCAGAAATTAAAGGAATGGTATAGGATTCGATCAAAAATCGTCCATGAAGGTCATAGCAAAGGAAAAGACCCGTATGAAATAATTAAGCCAGATTTGCTGCGTATTTCACGACAATTATTTTTGAGATACATTACACTGCTTCACTTGGCAGGTGAGAATGACTTGCAAAACTCTTTATTGCCGAACGCTGAATTTTTAAAAAATTGCAAGAAGAGACCTGAAGCGGTATCCAAAATTCTTGACGCAGCTGTTATTGATCCTCGCTTAACAATTAAGATAGAGGAAGCCCTTGAACAATGGGGCATGGACGATTGCTAATAAATGAGAACTCAAGTCTCTCCAGCAAGGCCCTTCGAGTTGTGGAGTTTCAACGGCGACTGGCAGCTCAATCGTGCGGGGCTGGAGCCGTGGCAGGGCTATGCCATTCGCCTGAATCGCGCGGCGACACTGTTCCTCAGTCCGGGCGTGGCGGGTTTGAGCGAGGGCGTTGCCGTGCATGCGGTGGCAAACAACGAGGGCGAGAACTGGCTGCTGCAAATCATCGCCAGCAATGGCCGCAGCGAGAGCCGCTTCAACTTCGCGGGCCAGCATGCGGATGCCGCAGGCGAGGTTGATGCTTGGGATTTACACCAGCCGCCGCGGCTGGCAGATGAGATGCAAGTTCAGTTTCGGCGGAGTGAAATTGCGGGCGGGTTGAAAGCGGATGTGCGCCAGCCTTCGGACGAGGGGCACACGTGGGAATTTGCCTGCATCGTCAATCCTGAAGATGAATTGCTGCGGCTGACATTCGAGGGCGTGAAGCAAATTCCTGCTGGATTTGAAGTATTTCTGGTTGACGAGGAAACCGCAACTGCTTTTGATCTGCGCAGCAATAATCAATTGGAATTCGCCATTAAAAACCTGACTGAAAAGAAATTCAAATTGCTGGCGGGCAATAAATCATACGTGACCGCGCAAGCGCGCGAGGTGGAGCTTTATCCGCAAAACTACGTTCTCTTGCAGAACTTCCCGAATCCGTTCAATCAGGCAACGCAAATCATCTATTCGCTGCCGGAGGCGGGAATGGTGGATTTGAGCGTGTACAACGTTCACGGCCAGCTCGTGGCGAGACTCGTCAATGAACTACAAAGCGCAGGCTCGCACACGGCGGTGTGGCAGGCGCGCGGCGCAGGCTCGGGCGTGTATTGGATTCGGTTGCAGGCGGGGAAGGTGAGGGTGTTGAAGAAGTGTTTGTTGATCAAATGAAGACGATGATCGCCATTTCGGCACACCGTTACCAATAAGAAAGTCTTTGTCTGTGTCTGTTGATCGTTGTGGCTTTAGCGCGGGCTCGGTCGAAAGAAAGAATCTTGTGAAAATGCCGTTCGGGCAATAGATTTCACAAGATTCCTTCGGAATGACATATTCGATGGAGCATTGACTCACGGCTTGAACAATCCCTTCAGCTTCTTCTTCGCCTCTTCTTTCAATCGCTCCGCTTCTTTTTTCGCGCTGTCGGCGGCGGCTTGCTTGCGTTTCTCCAGCTCCAGCTTCTGTTTGGCGAGCGCGGCGCTCACCGTGTCGGCGGCGGCCGCCTTTTTCTCCTCCGCCTTCTGCGAGAGCAGCGAGGTCACTTGCGCGGTCGCGCCTTTGATGACATCCGCTGCGGAGAACTTGACCTGCGGATCCGTCACGCTACCGCCGATGTTGCCCACCAAATCGACATAATCATTCTGCAGCAAGTCAACTTTGCGATTCAAGAGATTGCTCACCACGGCGTTGGTCTGCGCGTTCATCTCTTCCGCAGGCACGCGCAGCTTGACGGAATAATCCACGGATTGGTCGATGCCGTTCGAGCCGGAGACGACGAACGCCATGTTGCCGACGTTGAATCCCAGGGGCTCGAGGAAAAAGCGGCCGTCACGGATTTTGTACGAAGGCTTGAGATCGACGAGCGCGAGCTGTTTGAGACGATCGAGCTTGAGCACTTCCGCCATTTTGGTGAGCGGCTTGAAATCCTGCAGCGCGGCGTTGGCAATGCGCAACGAGCCCAGGCTGGTCAGGGTTTTCATCACCGGCGTCAGCGTTGAATCCAAATCCGACATCAACTCGAAATCCGCGCTGAACGTGCCCTGCAGGCTCTGCGCGATCGGGGCGAATTTCTGCACGGTCACAAAACTCTCGAAGGTCTGCGGGAAGCCGAGGCCGGCCACTTTCATCGCAAAGAACGAGCGCGGCAACGCGTGCTCGGGCGTGCTGTAGGAGCCGTTGGCCAGCACCGACCCGCCCAGCATGTTCATGTTCAAATCGACGAGATTGAGCGTGCGGTCTTTCAACACCAACACGCCGCTGACATTTTGGATCTTCAACTTGCCATAGGAGATTTCGCGGAACGCCGAATTCATGGTGAATTCGATATTGCCGGGCAGGGGCACGGCCTGCAACTCCGAGCTTTCGCCCGCCATCCAGGGATTCAAGTCGAAATAGTCCGATTGCAGCGAGAGGGCGCCTTTCAGCGTTTGACCTTTCATCACGAAGGGCAGTACATTGTCGAGCGTGCCGTGGGCGCGCAGATCACTGTTGCCGAGCCGGCAGTCGAATTCGCTGAGCGTGACCTTGGCGGGTGAGAGCGCCAGCCGCGCCTGTCTGATCTGAACTTTCACCGGCAGGTCAGCGGTGTTGTAAACGAGATTCGTGACGGCAACATTGCCGGCTGCCTGAAATTTGTCAAACTGATTTTTTTCGATGCTGGAAAGGTTGCCGTTTACGTTCAGATCCAGATTGACCAGCCCGCCGAGTTCGGTGCCCGGCGCGAGTTGAACCAGATTCCTGATTTCGTCGAGATTGATCCTGCCCCTGGCGTTCGCCTTGACATGCGGATCGGAAACCGGCGTTTGTACCAGTGCCGTGGCGTCGAACGGATCCCTGCCCAAGTCCACGTGGAATTTTTTGAGATCGATGATCGTGCGGTCGGGATCGCCGCCGGGATTGTTCACCAGCAGATCGACGTTGACGTTGTTCACCGCGGTGGGCAGTTGCGGATACTGAAACATGCCGTCGTTGATCTGCAGCTTGATCTCGAAAGCTGGCACTTGTTTCTCGTTGTAGAGGCCTTTGGCCTTGCCCGCCAGTGCCAGTTGTCCGGAGGATTTCAAGGAAGCGAAGTCTTTGCTGTAGATCACGGGTATGAGCGAGATGATGTTCTTGAAATCCGTTTGCGGCGCGCTGAAGGTGAGATCGAGATCAGTGTCTTTGCCTGCCATGGCGATCGTGCCGTCGAATTTCAGCACGAGTTCGTTGAGGCGCAATTCGTTCTCGGTGAGGGTGTATTTCTGGTTGGCGGCGTCAATGTCGAAATCAGCCTTCAGGCGGGTATGCACGTTGTTCAAATAGTTCACGCCGCCGGCGCCGAAGGTCACCGCGGCGATGTCGGTGTTGGTGCGCAGGCGGAAGCGCTCGCTGGTAAAATCGCCGCTGCCGCGATGGTTGAGGCCTGCGATCAGGGCCGTGGTGCCGGAGGTTTCGTCGATATAGCTGAGATAGCCGTTTTCAATCGCATAGGAACGCAAGGCGAGCTGATAGCCGCCGGCAGCGGTTGTCTCGGGTTGCTCTTGCGCCGCGGCTTGCATGATGTCCCAATTCGCGGTGCTGTCTTGCAACATGATCAGTTGCAGGCGCGGCTCGGTCAAAGTAAACGAGCGGATTTCGAGCGGGCCGCCGCCAAACAAGCTCATCAGGTTGATGCTGGTTTCGAAATTCTTGAGGGCCACCAGCGTATCGCCGGCAAAGGGGGCACGGTTGACGAGGCTCAGCTTTTCGAGATTCACCGTCAAGGCGGGGAAATTCTGAAACAGGTTCAAGCCGAGATCTTCGAACTCCAGCGTGGCGTTGAGGTTCTTGTTGGCCTCGCGCTTGATCAGGGCGACAATGTCATCTTTGAAAAAGATCGGAATGGCGATAAGGGCAAGCACAACCACGGCCAGCGCGAGGCCGGCGATCAGCAGCAATTTCTTCATGACTTCTTCTCCAAATCAAGTCAACTCATGGCTCGTTTTTTCGCCCCGTCCGCTGCGGCGCCAGGCGATGCCGAAATGCCATGCCGGGGGAATTCTGCGGTGCTCGGCGATGCGCCTGCCTCTTCACAAGATCCCGCCGGGATGACGGCGGCGGTGGACCTCGCTGGCGGCGCCACAGCACGCTAGGGTTTGGACTTCTTCACCCATTCGCCTCCGGCGAGCTGGATCCATTCGCCCGGCTTGGCGCTCTCGCGGTTCAGATTGGCAAATGCCTGTTCGACCTCCGCCTGATCCGAGGCCTCGATGGCCGGGTTGATATCGATGATGCGTTGCATGATGAGGCGGCGATCGCGGTTTTCCTCGGCCAGGATCTTTTCGAGCAGGCGGGCACGTTCGGGATCGGCGGCCACGCGCTGCGGGTCGCGGATTTCGAGATAGCCGCGGGCATTCTCCCCCACGAGACCGGCGCGCTTGAACTCGTCGACATCGTCTTTGTTGAATTCGCGATTCTGAATCGCGGTGAGCACCAGGCGCTTCTCTTCCGAAAGCACAATTTGGCTGTCGGGGCTCACGGCGCGCACGGAGGCCACCATCCACACATCTTCCTTGACCTGGTTGTAGGTGCCCAGGATTTGGTTTTCCAGCGCGGTCTTTTCGCCGGTGAATTTCATTTCCGGGGTGTAGATCGAGCAGGCCGCGCTTCCCAACACCAACAACGGCGGCAAGCAGGCGGCGAGTTTCCTCCGGAGGCGGCGGGTCCTGGAATCATGATCTGGCATGGCGTACGCTCACTTGTTTTTGCAGCAGGCTATGTCACGGGCAGCCGCCGGCGATTGGAGTGATTGAACCGGCTGACGCCCGGCATTTCCAGCGAGAGAGATGATAATGACCGTGCGGTTGTCAAGCAAGAGTTTTCATTTGGAGGGAAGAGTCGAATTGGCTATTTTCCGCCATGTGACCGCATGGTAACACCTCGCACGATACGGAAACAGAAACATGGCCACCGCGATGCAGTCTGTTGCCCTCTTCATTCCCTGCCTGGTTGATCAACTCTATCCTGAAATCGGACTCAGCATGGCGCAGGTGCTGCGCCGCGCCGGGTTGCAAGTCACCTATGACTCGCGCCAAACCTGTTGCGGCCAGCCGGCCTTCAACACCGGTTATCACGCCGAGGCGCGCCGGGTGGCGGAACATTTCATCGAAGTGTTTCGCCAGGCGCAAGTCATCGTGGCGCCCTCCGGCTCTTGCGTGGCCATGGTGCGGAATTTTTTTCCGGAACTGTTTGCCGGCCATCGGCGCGAGGCGGAGGCCAGGGCATTGGGCAAACGGGTTTTTGAGTTTTCCGAATTTCTGGTCAAGCAGGCCGGCGTCACGAAGCTGGGCGCGCGCTATCCCCGCAAAGCGGTATTTCACAATTCCTGTCACAGCTTGCGCGAACTGCACGTGCAGGCCGAGCCGCTCGCTTTGTTGCGGGAAGTGGCGGAGCTGCAGTTGCTCGAGCTGCCCGGCGAGCCGGTGTGCTGCGGGTTCGGCGGTTTGTTCTCGCTGAAGTTTGCAGCGATTGCCAACCGCATGGCGGACAGCCGGCTCGCGCAATTCGAAGCGTTGGGCGCGGAGGCGGTGATTTCCAATGATCCGGGCTGTCTCATGCAAATGCGGCAGGAGGCCCGCATGAAAGGCAGCACGCTGGAAATCCTGCATCTCGCGGAAGTGCTGGCGGGCACAGTGGTGAGGAGTTGAGTCCTGCTGCCCGGGGCGGCGCGGTAGATGGTCTGGCCGTAGAATCTTGTGAATCGCTGGGCGCTGTACCAGACCTTCACAAGATCTTTGCTGGATGACAGGGGGCTGAGGTTGTTTCGAGAAAAGTGGGCTGGACACCAAGGCATCGGGCCTTTTCTGGGTGCTGGGCAATGGAGCATTGCGGCGAATTCTCGGCATGCTCTGCGGCATGCTGCGACAACGCCTTGCGGAGAAGACATGTCTGAACCTCGGCAGTTCCTCGCGCGCGCGGCGGTGAAAGCCCGCGACGACCAACATTTCTATCAGCTCGGCAAGGCGATTGCCAGCTACGACGGCATGGTGAGCCAGACCAAGAGCCGGCAATTTCAAAATTGGACGCAGGCGCGCGCGCTGGCGGCGACGATCAAAGACCATGTGCTGGCTCGCCTGCCCGAGTTGCTGGAGCAATTCGAGCAGAACCTGCTGGCGGCGGGCGGCAAGGTTTTCTGGGCAGAGACTGCCGAAGATGCCCGCTCTTATGTGCTGGCACTGGCGCAGAAACACCAGGCGAAACGGGTGGTCAAGTCCAAATCCATGGTGACCGAGGAAATCGGTTTGAATGAACATCTCGAAAAGCACGGGGTGGAAGTGTGGGAGAGCGACCTGGGCGAATTGATCGTGCAGCTCAATCAGGAGAAGCCCTATCACATCGTGACACCGGCGATGCACAAGAGCAAGGCGGAGATCAGCCGGTTGTTTCACGACAAGCTGCAGGCGCCGCTCACCGACAGCGCCGAAGAGTTGACCATGGTGGCGCGCCGGCATTTGCGGGACGTGTATCTCAGCAGCACCATTGGCGTGACCGGCGCGAATTTTTTGGTGGCGGATCTCGGCGCGGTGGTGGTCACGGAAAACGAGGGCAATGCGCGGCTGACCATGGCCTGTCCGCCGGTGCACGTGGTGATTGCCGGCCTGGAGAAAATGCTGCCGCGGCTGTCGGACTTGAGCCTGTTTCTGCCGCTGCTGGCGACCAGCGGCACCGGCCAGGAGATTACCAGTTACAATTCCATCATGCTGGGCCCGCGCCACGCGCATGAAAGCGATGGCCCGGCCGAGATGCACGTCATTCTGCTCGATAACGGCCGGTCCGCGCTGTACCAGCAGGCGGAGTTCCGCGAGATTTTGCGCTGCATTCGCTGCGGCGCGTGTTTGAATGCCTGCCCGGTTTACCGCGCCATCGGCGGGCACGCCTACAACACCACCTATCAGGGGCCGATTGGCGCAGTGATCACGCCGCATTACAGCGGCTTCGGCAAGTATCAGCATTTGGCCTATGCCTCTTCGTTGTGCGGCGCGTGCAGCGACGTGTGTCCGGTGCAGATTGACATCCATCATTTGCTTTTGAAGAATCGCCGGGCGGCGGTGCGCCGGCGTGAGCAGCCGTGGTTTTGGCGCGCGGCGTTGCGCGTCTATGCCTGGGTGATGGCCGATGCGGCGCGGTTGCAGCGGGCGCGGCGCTGGCTGCTGCGGTTGTGGCCGTGGCAGCGGTTGTTGCGCCGGCCCAACGAGCAGTTGCCGCCGCTCAGCCCAAAATCATTTCGGGAATTGTGGAGCGCACATGAAAACCAGCCGTGAGCGGATTTTGGAACGCTTGCGCGCCGGCCGGCAGGGCAGTCATTTTCTGCCGTCGCGCAGCGATGCCGACATTTTCACGTGGCATGCGCGCGACCGCGAAGTGGCGATCGCGGCCTTTGCCGACAAACTCACGGCGCTCAAGGCCGAGTTTTATCGCGTGCCTCATGCCGCTGCCGCCGCGCAGCAACTGAAGACTCTGCTGCTGCCGCTGGTGAGCAGCGACGCCGACGCGCGGCCGCAATTTTTGCGACATGCCGCGGAGTTGTTGGAAAGTGTCGTGGCGCAAGAGGCGTGGCTGCAGACGGCGATTACCGTGCTGGAGGCGGACCTGCCGCATCGGGAATTCGCGAGCTACAAGGCGGGCATTACCACCGTGGAATTTTTGGTCGCGCGCACCGGCAGCCTGGTGGTCAGTTCGGCGGGCAGTGGCGGCCGCCGGCTCTCGGTTTTGCCGCCGTTTCATATCGCGATCGCGACGGCTGAGCAAGTGACCAGCTCGCTGGAGGAGGCGCTGGCCGGCTTCCGCAAGTCCGGGCGCGAGCATTTGACCAGCGGTTTGACCATCATCACCGGGCCGAGCCGCACGGCAGACATCGAGAAGATTCTCGTGCTCGGCGCGCACGGGCCGAAGCGGCTGGCGGTGATTTTGATTGGATAGGCTGGGCCGATTGCGTGGGAGACAGAGCTGCGAAGCGAATTGCGGGCGGTTAGGGGGAATGAAATACCTGCGATTCAAACTGCGAATCAAACCTGCGATTCACCTGCGATTCAAAACCTGCGATTCAAATCGCAGGCTGGTAGCAGAAGTCGGCTGAAGCCGACTGGGATGGCGGTGGTTGGTGCAGCCAGAAGAAGAATCCCATGAAAGGCCTGCGATTCAAATCGCAGGCTGGTAGCGCAAGTCGGCTGAAGCCGACTGGGATGGCGGTGGTTGGTGCAGCCGAAAGAAGAATCCCGCGAAAAGGCCGATTCAACCTGCGTTTCAAACTCAAATCGCAGGCTGTTAGCGCAAGTCGGCTGAAGCCGACTGGGATGGCGGTGGTGGATTAGGCCAAAAGAAAAATCCCACGAAAGGCCTTTGCCTTTTCGTGGGATTTTTGTTTTCGTCGCATCTCTGTTTCGGTACTCGAATGAGTCCGGGCCTGTCACAAGGCAGGATTGATCTTGCGTGCCGTCCGGCTCAGAGTGTCAAGGACGCTTTGATGCCCGCCAGCGCCTGTTGCGTGCGCGCTTCACTCTGAATCAACGCAAAGCGCACGTGGCCGTCGCCGTGCTCGCCGAAGCCGAGGCCGGGCGATACCGCGACATTGGCCTTGTCGAGCAGGTATCGGGCAAATGCCAGTGAGCCCAGATGGCGAAATTTCTCGGGAATAGGCGCCCAGACGAACATCGTGCCTTTGGGCGGCGGCACCTCCCAGCCGATCTGTTGCAAACCGTGGCACAAAGCATCGCGGCGCCGGCGGTAATTCTCCACGATTTCGTGCACGCTGTCTTGCGGGCCATTGAGCGCCGAGATGGCCGCGATTTGCAGCGGCTGAAAGATGCCGTAGTCGAGGTAACTCTTCAAACGCTCCAGCGCCGCCACCAGCGCGGCATTCCCCACCACAAAACCCAGACGCCAGCCCGCCACGTTGTAGCTTTTCGAGAGCGAGAACAGCTCAACGGCATGTTCCTTGGCGCCCGGCACCTGCAAGAGCGAAGGCGGACGATAGCCGTCGAACACGAGATCAGCGTAAGCAAAATCATGAACCACCAGCAGACGGTATTCCCGCGCCAAATCGATCACGCTCTGCATGAAGCCGAGATCGACGACTTCCGTGGTGGGATTGTGCGGGAAGCTGATGATCAAAAAGCGCGGCGTTGGCCGGCCGGCACTGCGCTCGCGTTGAATGGCAGCTTCGACATTTCCCAGAAAACCGGAAACCGGCGAAACCGGCACCGGACAAATGCGGCCGCCGGCAATGATGGGCGCGTAGAGATGAATCGGATAAGAGGGCGCCGGCACCAGCACGGACTGATCGTGCTGCAGCGTCGCCAGCATCAGATGGGACAGGCCTTCCTTCGCGCCGATGCAGGCAATCGCTTCATGTTCGGGATCGAGGGTGACGCCAAAACCGCGGCCATACCATTCGCAGATGGCCTGGCGCAGATGGTTGATGCCCCGCGAAACGGAGTAGCGATGATTCTGCGGCACCTCGATGGCACTGTGTAATTTTTCCACCAGATGGCGGGGCGGCGCACCGTCAGGGTTGCCCATGCCGAAGTCGATGATGTCGCGGCCCTCCTGCCGGGCCTTGTCCATCAGGACCGCGACCTGGCGGAACACATATTGCGGCAGTTTTTGCAGGCTGGGGAATTCGGGAGTCGGGTTCATGTGGCTCATAGTTCGATCCGTGGCAAAACCTGGTCTTGCAGTGAAATGAATTTCAGGTGAAAATAAGTCGCCCACAGAAGCGGAATCACGGGAGAAAGCGGCTGCGAGCCGGCTGTGGAAGATTCTGCTTCGGTGGGCGAGGGATGATTGCGGCAGCTTTGCCGGGCCGCCGCGAAACACGTTGCATAATGTAGAAGCAAAGCCCGGTTTTTGGCAATTTTCGGCGCCGCGATTGGCCGGGCAATAGGGCTGATTTTCGCCGAAATAAATTTCCGCAATCTTTCTGTTAGCTCGTACTTGCACTACATAGACAGGAGAGATTGAACTCTCCCTTGCTGTCTGCGGCGAGACCGGCGCTGCCTGTTTCGCCGCGAATTGCTGGGTAACCCGGACCGCTGCCCGCGCACGCCAACACGCACTCCACCTTGCCAGCGTTCCACTGCCAGCGCATTACTGGAGGCTCAAGGATGAGGCTTCGAGAAATCTTTCGGTCGTTGCAGCCGCCGATTTGGTCCACTCTTTCCCTGCCCCGGCTGGCGTTGCCGGCTGCGGCCCTCTTGGTCACGAGTTATTTTCTATTCGCGTTCAGCCCGCAGCTCCTGCAGCCGGTCGTGACCTGCCTGGTTCCCCTCGCAGGCATCGGGCTGGCCATGGCGATTGTCGCGCGTCTGGGCGAGCCGCTCTCTGCTGAAATCGAAGCGGCTCCGGAACGGCTGCGGCCGCGCGCCCGTTTGGGCCGCATTCTGCATCGCATGGCCGGCCTGCGCGGCCCGCACGCGACGGCCCCGGAAAAACGTTTCCTCCACGCCTTTCGCAAAGCCCGCGACTTGATGTTTCTCGCCAACGGCGAGATGCAGTTGGTGGAGGTCAATGACAGCTTCTGTGAATTGTGGGGCCGGCGGCGCGCCGATTTGCTGCGGTGCTCCCTCGCGGAAGTCATGGCCGAAACCAGTCTTGATCAGGAAGATTTCAGCGCGCTGCTGGCCGCCGCTGATTTTCGCGGGGAGATGACCGTCACGCAGGCCGACGGCGCCCTGCGCGTTTTCGATTTGATCGCCACCCCGCTGTCGCGCGAATTGTATCTCGGGATCGCGCGGGAAGTGACGGAACAACGCCTCTATCAAGATGAATTGCAGCGCGCTGCCGAGTGGCGTGAGCTGGTGTTGCGCAACCTCGATGACGGATTGTTGGTGATGGATGGCGAAGGCCGGCCGGCGATTCACAACCGCGCGGCGGAAACGCTGCTGGCCCTGCGCGCGGAGGATTTCGCCGGCTTGTCATTGGTGGAGGGCGAGCTGCGGCATGCCTCCCAGCGCTGGGCCTTGCGACCGGCGGAAGGGCAGGGTGATCCTTTTCAGCTTGCGCTGCGGCAGGCCGCCAAAGTGCAGGATCGCCGCGTGTGCGTCTGGCGGGAAGGCCGGCGCGAACGCGAGCTGGCGATCAACCTTTCCCCGCTCTTCGACGCGCGCCAGGAGTTGATCGGCGCCCTGGCCAGCCTGCGCGAAGTGCGCACGGCGGAGCCGGGGACCGGGAATCAGCATCATCTCGCCCGCCTGACGGAATTGGTGGATCTCGCTGCTCACGCCGGCCATGAGATCATCAATCGCATGACCGGCATCATCAGTTACGCCCAGCTCCTGCACGAGCGCATGCCCGCGGAAACCGAAGAGGCCGGCCTGCTGCGCGGCGTCATTGCCGAAGGCGAGCGCGTCACCGGCATCTTGCGCCATCTTCTCGCCTTTGCCCGGCCGCGGCCGCAGGAGCGCCTCACCACGCCGCTGGAGGGTGTCATTGCCGCCGCGCTCAGTTTGATGCAGCCGCGTCTGGCCAAAGACGGCATTCGGGTGAACAACACCGCGACGCCGGATTTGCCGCCGGTGAGCTGTCACTGCCAGCAGATTCAGGAAGTCTTCGTCAATCTGCTGAGCAATGCCCAGTATGCCCTCAATCTGAAGTATCCGGGCGAGCATCCGGAAAAGGTGATCGCCATTCACACCGCGCTGGTGGCCAAGCCGGACGGCAACAAGCGGTTGCGCGCCACGGTGGTGGACGCCGGCATCGGCATCGCGCCCGAAAATTTGCCCCGCATTTTTGCCCCCTTCTTCAGCACCAAACACAAGGATGAAGGCACCGGCCTGGGCCTGAGCTTGAGCCAGCAGATCGTTCGCGATCACGGCGGCGAGATTCAGGTGGAAAGCGAATTGGGGAGCTACGCGAGATTCATTGTGGAATTGCCTGTCGCCGAGAACGCGCTGGAGGAAGCATAGCCGGCGCGCCACGGCACCACCTCAAATACAAAGCCCCGCCCGATTTCCCTGGGAAACCGAGCGGGGCTTGTTTATTGCGCTTGCTGCGAATCCGGCTGTCAGGCCACCACCTGCTGCTGCCGCGATTGCGCATGCGTGTGCAGCAGAATGAGAAACGTGAGATCGATGAGCGCCTTCTCGCGGTGGCGCGGGCGATAGTAGAGCTTGCGGCCTTTGGCAAACGCCAGGAAGTTGAGCAACTGCTGATAGAGCGTGGCGTAATCCAAGCCCGCCCATTCCGAGTCGGAGCGCCGGTTCTTCAAGATCGGCGCGATGCGCTTGAGCAGCAGATCCGAAACGTGCTTGCCGTTCTTGACATCGCCGAACATGCTCACCAGGGCATCCGAAACCGTCAGCAGATCATTCGAGCTTTCGCGCAGCCGGTCGAGCACTTCGGGATTGGTGAGCGGCAGCGCCTTCTGCGCCAGGCGCAGCGACTTCTGCGTGCGCGGTTCCATCGCAACGGCGTAGTAGCTGCCGGCGCCGGAGGCCCTGTCATAACTCCACCACCGCCGCAGCAACTCCGTGCCGGATACGCGGTAGATCTTCGCGCGACGGCTGCTGCCGCGCTCGGGGTCGAGCACGAAATACGAGCGGCTCTTCGAGCCGGCCACCAGAATCCAGTGCTCGAAACGATCGACACACAGAATCACCGGGTGGCCCTGGCTGTGTTCTTCGCGCACCCAGGCGAGCGCCTGCCGGCCGTGGCTCTTGCGATCCCAGCTTTGCGCCCTGCCTTCATAGCCCAGACGGCGCAGGCCGCGTTGCAGACCGTTTTCCGTGGTGCCACTGGTAGGGCGGGTGCCGCACGCCTTTTTGATGCGGCCCAAGGAGATATCTGCATTGCCCAACAAGCGCAGCGCATTGTAGATGCACGTCGGGCCGCAGCTATAGTCATCAGGTTGGATGGCGAATGCCATAGTGGTCTCCGTCACCGGCGAACTGTTAGATGATCCTAAGAACTCTCACCTGGTCATAACGCGATTCAGTCTCGAAAACGCAGCAGCAGGAGTACAGTTTCAAATGCGGGCCAAAGGGTGTGCTTATTGTTTTTTAAAGACTTTGATGAGAGAACCATCCATCCGCCCAACCCCCATTTTTTGCGTGGCGCAATATAATACGCCCCCGGTTGAGAAGCAATGGATTAGTTGGTGATCAAAAGTTGCATGGTTTGTATCTGAAGCTTTTCCAGAGGTCTAGTTTTGCTAAATTTTTTTTCTTGCGGTGGGTGGGCGAGATAGGGCTGCGGGCTTCGCCAGATTGGCAAAGAAACGCAATATCTACTTTGTCAACATCTTAAGGCAGGCGCTTGGAACCGGAGTTGTCTGGCTTTCAAAGTTAGCAACAGGTATCACCGTGGCATGTGAAGTTTGGTGCGCGTCGAACACTTAAAAGATTATTTTGAAACTTGACAATGAGTACCAAAATTGGTACATATGCCGATGAGCATAGAATTCCGCTTAACAGTCATATTCTACAAAAGTGAATCAGGTAATGAGCCTGTTCGAGAATGGCTCAAGAACTTGCCCCGTGGCGACAGAAAAATCATTGGAGAAGATATGAAAACGGTGCAATTGGGATGGCCGTTGGGAATGCCTTCAGTCCGAAAATTGGATGTTGGTCTTTGGGAGGTTCGCTCAAAATTAGGCAACCGAATTGCTCGCGTCCTTTTTACGGTTGAAAAGAATGTGATGGTGCTCCTGCACGGATTCATCAAGAAATCAGAGAAGACACCATCAGATGATTTGAATCTCGCGAAAAAACGACTGTCGAATTTGTGGAGTTGAGTGATGAATAAGAAACACTTGGGCAGCAATTTTGATGATTTCCTCAGCGAAGAAGGCTTGCTTGCCGAAGCTGAAGCCGTCGCGGTCAAGCGCGTGGTTGCTCTTCAAATTGCGAAATTGATGGAATCCAAGAGTATTTCAAAAGCCGCTCTGGCAGAGCGAATGCAGACAAGCCGTTCAGCGATTGAGCGTCTGCTTGATCCTGCCAATGATTCCGTTACTTTGCAGACTTTGGGACGTGCGGCACTGGCCTTGGGAAAGCGGCTTCAAATCGAGCTGATTGATTGATCCCTGACCTCAGCGCGATTCTGGCGGATAGTGATAACGGAAATGCCTGGCGCACTGGCTCAATTCGGCGCGATTCCTTTCTCCGCCACCGCAGGACTCGGCGGCGGCTTCATCGAACTTCATCCCGAGCTCGAGGCGGCCGGACAATTCATCCCGAGGCGTTCTATGTGGAACAAGCCAAAACTTCCGCGGCTTCGAAGTGGATCGCGACCTGGATTGGCAGCCCAGGCGCTTCGGCGATATCCCCTGATCCCGCCCGCCGCCGCATTCGCTCTTTCCGCCACCCAATAAAAAAGGCCGGAGGAAAACACCTCCACCGGCCGACCGACCAACCCATGCTGCGCGACTGATTCCAGCGCAACCTCTCGCTCTTTCCACGCACACCCCCGCGGACACCTCCCGCCCGACAAAAACTCGGGGAAACGGACGCCGGCTCTGCTGGCGAGCAACCGGCCAGGGATACCCGAGTGCCGGTGATTGAGTCCTTACTCAACCACCTTTTGCGGGAAGACCCCCTTCGTGGTCTTCCCGTTTTTTCTTTTCCGACCCAATCATTGGCGCATGCCTTGAAAAACGCAACCATCGTGCGCCCCGGCGCCACCATTTTTCAAAAAATTTTCGAGGTTTCTACCCGGCACCGAGGGCTGCACACAAAAGAAAATAATCAAATGATTCAAATGACCAAATGATCAAGATTGTCCGGAACGCACCGCACGGACGTAGCAGGGGACGCCCGTGAAGTAGCGGTGGCACGTGCCATCGGTAAAAGAAACGTTCCACGCCTCGCCCAACTTGTCTTTGTCTACCGTCCAGATCCACTCCTGCCTCTTGTCAAATACAGAATTGAGATATGAGCCTGTTAAGCCATTCTCCGGGGCCATCAACGACATCGCCTCCTCGAGCGTGGGCAGACGCCAATCGCTATAGCCAGCAAATTCCTGTCGATTCAGCAGATCCAAGTAGACTTGCACTGCCGAGAATCTCATCGGATCATCAGACCCACCCTGCTGCCACGTAAGCCCGGTGGCATCGTCTATCACCAGCAACTGTCCCTTGCTTGTAGTTGACCGGAACTGATGAATGATTCCTTTCCCACGAGGATTGTCAGAACTGTCAAAGAAATCATTTGCCACAAGCATACGTTTTACTTCATCATCGGAAAGCGTGGCGCCAGCGCTTCGAAAACGCAGACCGGGCGATGGAATAACCGGCGGCAGCGTCGGAAACAAAAACTCGCCCTGTTCATGACCCGGCAAGGTGGCAAACCCCGGCGTTTGCAGCCGGCTGGTGGCTGCCGGGGTGATATAAGCAACCAGTTCACTGAAGGTGATCCAGGAATCCTTATTGAAATCAGCCAAGCCTTGCTGAATACCTTTGAGCAGATAACCGGTAAAGATGCTGTGACCACCCGGCCCGCCGTCTGTCACTTGCTGGTTTTTGCCGCCGGCCGTCAGAATTTGCCGGGCAACACGGGTGCTCACTTCTCGCAGGTAGTTTGGGATGTTTTCCGACAACTTCACGCCGCGCACGCCGAGCTGGCCGCCGTAGCAACAGTCCATGATGAACGCCTGGTGTTTCGCCCGACTCATCTTAGCGGACAGCGTGCGCAGCTCTTCCATGGAAATCAGCGTCGAGGCTTTGTTGGTGGCATCGTAGGGGACAATGTAGCCATAATCCTCGTCGTTGTATCGCCGCGTCGTGCCATGGCCGGCGAAGAAAAACAGAATGGCATCGTTGGCCGCCAGGCTCGGCGCCAAGTCGTCTTCCAAGAGTGAGACAATCTTGGCGCGCGAGGCGTTGGCGTCATAAAGCGGATAGACCGTGAACCCCAGCTCCTCGAGCAGCTCACCAAATCCCGCGGCGTCCTTTTGGGCATAAGATAGCTTCGGCCAGTGTGAGTGCTGATAGGTGTTGATGCCGACCACCACCGCATAACGTTTGCCGTAGAACGGCGTCTGCGCGTTCGCCGCTGCCGTCCAGCATACGAACGCCAAGAGCACGTGCCAAGTCCATCGAACATGTCCCGATTGCATCATGCTTCACCACCCATTTTGAGCAAGCTGTTGCAATTGCGAAGTAGTTCAGTAATCTGAGGTCCTAAATGACCAAATGATTCAAATGACCAAATGATCAAGATTGTCCGGAACGCACTGCACGGATATAGTAATTAGTAGTGGCAATACTATTGTTGTTGCAGCGGCCTTCATTGAAGTTGGCGTCCCGAGCTTCGCCCAACACTGGCACATCTGCAGTTCGAATCCATCGCTGAGTTCCATCAAATTCTGGATCAATATGTAAGCCACCATTCTTTTTTGTTGGCTCCATCAATGATATTGCTTCCTCCAGTGTCGGCAGGCGCCAGTCACTGTAGCCCCCGAATCGATCTCGATTCAGTTGTTCGAGGTATTGTCGCGCTTCTTCAAAGACTATGAGTTTCTCGGATCCCGCTTGCTGCCATATCAAACTGGTCGCGCGGTCAAATACAAGCTTGGCGTTGTTTTGTTCAATAGCCTCGTATAGATGTTGCAGCCCCTTGCCCATCTTGTTCAAACCTGCATCAAAGAAACCCATCTCTATGAGCATGTTTTTAACATCTTTCCGCGAAAAATTGTGTCGAGGACGGGAACGTAGCCGCACTGGTTTCATCAGGTTGGCGTACGACTTCGTCCCACTCGTGGAGAGATTGCCCACTTTCTTGGAAAACCTAAGGGACCGACCACTGGCTACAGATGCATTGGCTTGCCTCCGCTTACTTGTTTTCGGTTCGGCGCGTATGGCACGACAGATCTTGTCCAAGCCACCATCGTCAAACAGATTACAGTATTGCAGTTCACGAAAACGGTCAGGGACTGAACAATTGTCGAGCCGTATCGGAATCACACAAATCTGCCCTTCGGGAATCTCTTCCAGTATCTCCAAAGCTAATTTGAATTCTCTTTGTACATATCCTCGCTTAGACACTGAAATTTGAGAAAGGAAAATCAAAACAAAATCCGAGGCCTGCAGGGCTTTGGGGATCTCCTCGTCCCAGCGCTGCCCCGGCAACAAATCTTCCTTATCCAGCCACGGCTTGAAACCCTGCTGCTGGAGGAAGCGATAGACTTCGACGACCTTCGGCTTGTCTTCGCTGGCATGACACAAGAAAATCTG
The DNA here is from genome assembly GCA_023150945.1 of bacterium. Lineage (NCBI taxonomy): Bacteria > bacterium. The sequence goes on from JAKLJX010000003.1 coordinate 133,791, forward strand.
CACCGGCTTGCTCATGGAAAAACCTCGATGAATCGCCCCGCTCTCGGCAAGACAAGCATTACGCCCGCATGCGTGCAGTGCTGGCGTGTCTCGCATCTGGCTGCTGGTGGATCACCCGAAAATATCCAAAAAACATCCTTGCAGTGAATCGCGCGGAAGCCGCGTTTGGCTTCGCATTCCATCTCAATTCCTCGCCACTGCTTTCTCCCCCACTGCAGAACTCGGCGGCGGCGCCTCGGTTGCGGCCGGGCTGGCCGGTTCGCTCTGCTGGCTGGGCGCGGCGGGCGGCTCCGGCGTGGCCGTGGGTTTGCGCGCCGCCGGCTTTTTCCCCGGCAGGCCTTCAATCGCACCGCTCTCGCGCGACAGCTCGAGATGGGATTTGAATTCGACGCTGTAAATGTCCAAAATGGTCAGAAAGAAAACCGCGATCACCGGGCCGACGATGAAGCCCATCACGCCGAACACGCTGATGCCGCCCAGCGTCGAGAAGAAGATCATCAAATCGTGCATGCCGGCATCGCGGCCCACCAGCCGCGGCCGCATGAGATTGTCGATGTTGCCGATCACCACCATGCCCATGAACGCAATCGCGAGTCCCGCCCACACGCTGCCGGTGGCGACCTGAATGACGGCAATCGGCACCATCACCAGCCAGGCGCCCACCGAGGGCAGAATCGACAGCACCACCATGATCACGCCCCACAGAATCGGCGAGCTGATGTCGAACAGCCACAACGTCAAGCCGCCGAGAAAGCCCTGGATCATGCCGATCAGCAGCGTGCCCTTCACCGTGGCGCGCGCCACCGAGGCAAAGCGCAGGATCAATGCTTCTTCATAAACGTCATCCAGTGGGCTGAGGTATTTCAACCGCTGCACCAGCCGCTCGCCGTCTTTGAAGAAGTAGTACATCGTGAACAGCATCACGAACAGATTGGTGATCAGGGCGATGGTGCCCTGCGAAGTTTCATTGATGAATTTTGCCAGCCAGGTGCCGATGGTCTTGGCGCTCTCCTGCAGGTAGGCGTGCCAGTCGATTTCCTGGAGATTCAGGAACTTCGCCAGTTGTGAGTCCATGATCCGGGCCAAAACGCTGGCTTCGCCTTGCGCGAGGATCTTTTGAATTTCCACCTGCGCGGTTTGGAAGAAGGCAATGGCCTCCTGGGCCACCATCGCGGCCAAAATGTAAACCGGGATCAGCAGGCCCAGCAGCAGGATGACGCAGCAGGCGAATGAGCTGAGGCTGCGATTACCCCGGAAGAGCCGGCGCAGCCGCTCATAGAAAGGATAGAACAGCGTCGAGAAGACCGTGGCCAGCAGCACCGGCAGCAGAAAAATCTTGACGACGTTGTAGAACATAAACATCGTGCCGACCAGGACGATCAGCAGAAAATAGCGGCTGAACTTTTCGGCCTTCAGCTTGCGGTACAGCAGTCTGCGCTCATCCGCGTGGGTGGGGGCGCCAGTAGCCATGATCTGAGCTTCCGTTTGTGACATTTGCGCAATCAATGCTCACAACTCGCGCCAAGATAGCGCCGGGTGAAAGTGAAAGCAAGTGAAAATCAGGCCGGCACAGCGTTCATCCGCGTTTTGTTGTTGGCTGAGAGGCCAATGCCGCTGACTTTTCGGCGTGGTTCTTTCCACGGCTGCGCCGTGGAATGCTGTCGGTGGATCCGCGTTGCAAAAACGATCACAAAACCCTGGCCCAGCCAAGGTTGGAACGGATTCTCCCTCAAAAGTTGACGACATTGGGCTGAGCGGCGGTGCGCGCCTCACAGTCCGCGCAGCAGCGCCAGCCAGGCGTGATTGACTTCCAGCCAGGCAAAAGGCGGCCGTTGCAGGAAGCCGGGCGCGCAAATCAGCCGGCCGAGCAGCTCTTCCTCCTCTGCGAGATCGAGCGTGAGCTGCGCGAGATCCTGTTCTTCAGCGAGCGCCACTGCGAGCGCCTGCAACTTGTGGCTGTAGTTGCGCACCACGTTCATCGCTTCCGGCAGATTGCCCACCCAGCACAGCCGCACGACCCGAAATGCCACGCGCTGCGCGAGATCGCAATCCTCCGCCGCGACTACGGTCCACGCGGTGTCCGGCGGTTCGTAGAGCACGACGTTTTCGCCCGCCGCGCGTTGCGCCCGCCATTCGCCGCGCCATTGCTGAATCATCGCCTTTTCCGCCAGCGCCCAGCCGCCGGCCGGCCAGCGGCTGGTTTCTTCCGCCAGAATGCCGGCGAAATGCAGGGCAAGATTTGCCACCTCGTCCCACGTGTCCGCAATGACGAGCACAACTTGCGGGGATAGGCAGCCTTTGCCGTCGAACATGAAGTAGTCGTAGGCCAATCGGCGCAAGGTTTCAGGCCGGGCAGCAGAGGCCTGCAGCAGCACTGCGCTGAAGCGATCGCCCAACGGCACATACTGCGGCGGCGCGACGGTGCGTATTTGCGCCACGGTGTCTTCATCCCCAAAAGCGACCACCGCGGGCTGAGCCGCGAGCACCGTTTGCGTGAGGGCAGGTTGCGTGCGCGGCCAGCTCAGCGCGGCCAGGCGTCCGGCAATCGCTTCATCTTGTTGCGCCAACGTGGCCAGCAGCGCAGGGAGCAGATGGGACTCCTCACTGGCGTTTTTGACCAAAGTGGGAATGCCGAGCAGAGAAAGCTGCACCACCGGTTGCAGGGCAACGCCGGGAATGTTGCCTGCCGCAATGATGAACGCCAAGTCCGGCAGCGCTTTTTCGGGCGTGACGCCGGCGCGCGCCTCGCGGATTTCGGCCAGCCAGTCTCGCATGTCATCCGCCACCAGCACGCGAAAATGATTGGCAATACTCTCGCGCAACACCGCCCGGCTCATGCGGGTCGCGGTTTCGAGCTGAGCCAGGACTTTTTCTGCGCCCGGAAAACTCCAATTCTCCCAGGCGCGGGCCACGGCGTGCCAGGCGGCGAGGGCACGGCGCTGCCAGGAGTCTGAGTCGGAACCAAAGCCAATCGTGGGCCGCTGCAAAGCTGCAACGAGCGCGGCCACTTCAGCCGGAGAAGGGTGTTGGAAGTCACCCAGTTTGGCGAGCAAGGGTGGTACGAAAAACGGTTGCGGTGGGATTGCGGTGTTTGCAGAATTCATGGTTGCAAGCTAGCCTGGCGCTTACTATATTTCACAACAATCGCATCACGTCAAACAGATGGAACGCATGCCTTTTGAGCCAAGAGTCCGTTACGGTTTCGAGCACGAAACCATGGAAGCGAAGATTCGCTGGTTTCTGCAATTCACGCCGGGCGAGCGCTTCGAGATGATGATGGCCGCCATCGAGTTGGCGCTGCGGGCGCAGGCCTCCCTACGAGAACAACATGCTCGAAAAATATCTGGAGCTGCTGCAGGCGCTGCACGAGGCGAGGATTAGATACCTGGTGATCGGCGGCTTTGCAGCCATCATGCACGGTATCCCTCGTTTCACAAAAGATCTGGATCTTGCCATCATACCCGACCTCCAGACCTGCGCAGGCATCTTGACTGTCCTCAAGAGCCTGCGTTTCGGAACGGCCTACCTGACGACGCCGGAGGATTTTGCAAAGAGCAAGATAACCATTTTTGAAGACTACTTGCGGTTGGATGTTCTCACGGAGGTCCCGGGGCTAGATTTTGAAGCCGCGTGGCTCAGGCGTGAGGTCGCCTACGTAAAAGAAGTACCGGTTAACTTGGTTTGCCTTGATGACTTGATTGCATTGAAAGCCGCGGCCGGCCGCAAGATTGATCTTGAAGGCTTGGAATATCTTGAAAGAATTCGCGCCGGCAAGTTTTAGATGGGTAGGATACGTTTCGTTCAAGCTCTGTCTCATTGTCCCTGCCGTTGCGGCTCGCCCTTATTGGGATGACAGGGCCATGATAGCCTGCCATCAGCAAACCACGATTCATTTCTTTTCCTGCTGCGCTTTCTGCCAAGTTCTCTAGCCCTCAGCCGCGGCGAAATTTCCGCCGGCAATTCTTCACTCAATCCTCTCCGTCAGCAGCGAGCAGCCGCGCAATTCTGCCGCGCTCGCCCGGCCCTCCAGTTCGATGCGATCCTGCCAGGCGCGGCCCACGTCTTCGGTTTGAATCGCCATCACCGAATCAATGTTCGCCAAATCGAAAATGCGCAGCAGGCCGGTTTCGCCCGGCGGCAGCGGCTGCAGGTTTTCCGGACCAACTGCCAGCACCCGCACCCACGGCGGCATGAACTTGACGTTGGGGTTGTGATCCTGCAGCGGCACGCCCGGCAACCGGCTGGCATAGAATTGCGAACTCAATTCGGTCATGCCGTATTCATTCAACAAGCATTCCGGCGGCACACCGAAAGCCGCGCTCAGCATTTGCTGAAATTCCTGCCGCGGTAGCTCGCGCGTCCGGCCTTTGTAGCCGCCGGTGTCCAAAATGCGGCTGTGCGGCGGCAACTTCGGCTCGAAGTCCTCGGCCACAAAGGCCTCGAGAGCTTCCAGCAGCGCGAAGGCCGTGCCCAGCAGGAAGATCGGCACCCGCTCCTGTTGTGCGCGCACAATGGCGCGGCGAAGCCCGGCTAGATCAAGTCCGGCGGGCGTCATGAACGCAGCGCTGCCGCGCGCGCCCCATTCCTCGCGAATCGCTGTGAACATGCAGCCCAGCGAGGAATGGGGAAAGTGTTCGGCGGTGGGACCGAGGAACAGCATGCGCAACTGCGGCCGATCGGGCAGGCAATAAGCTTGAAAGCTGCGCAAGGCCGCGGTGCGATAGTATTCCAGCGTGCGAAAGTAATGCTTGCCGCTGCGCGCTTGCGTGGTGCCGCTGGTGTGAAAGATGAATGCGGCTTGTTCGGTTGGAAAACACACCAGAGGCACCTGCTTGAAGGCGCTGGTGGTGACTGCGGGAATTTCCAGCCAGTGGCGGGGAGCAAGCGCGGCCGGTGCAATCTGTTCGCAATACTTGCGGTAGACCGCGTTCTCCCGGATTTGATGGGCAAAAATTTTCAGCGCCAACCGGTTGAATTGGGCCTCATCAAATGCGGTGAGGGGGACCGTGGAAATGAACTCGAGCAACTCGGCATGCGGACGCTGGGCGGCGGAAGAATGGTGAACTGCCGGCGGTGAGGAACGTTCGCCTTCCACTTGCCGGCCGGCCTCCGTGGCCTCGAACTCTCTCACGTTCATGCCTCTTGCAATTAGTTTGACCAGGTTGCAGCGCTTTTCAATTGGGTGGCAGGTTTGTAGTCCCCGCCCCTGGTGGGCGGCTGGCAAAGCCAGTAAATTCGCGGTTGCCATAGTGCCCCACGAGGGGGCAAGGCTACGATTCCTGCGCACGCATTCGAAAAACGCGCTAGGTTGGGAAACTCGCCCCGTAACGCGAAAAATCTCTAGCTCAAAGAAAATCGCCAACCGATAGCAACAACCCAACCGAGGGAAATGACTTGTATCAGTTGGGTCGTTTCGATCAGTTGGAAATACTTCTTTGCTTTTGAGGCAACAATTTCACCTTGCAGGAGCCAACTTCCCCTCTTCTTGAACGTGCTCAAATCGGATCAGACGCACTCCTGTTCATCAAGAAGCGCCAGGGCGGTGGTGATTGCAGACGGACACCAATCAGGCAGGCGATTGCTCCGTGCCTGCCGGTTCCACCCACTTGCCATGTGCCTTGATCAGCTCGATCAGCCGCTGGTCCGCCTCTTCTTCGGGAATGTTGCGCTGCACGCATTCCTTGCCGACGTACAGGCTCACCACTTTCTGGCCGGTGCCCACGTAGCCGAAATCGGCATCAGCCATCTCGCCCGGGCCGTTGACGATGCAGCCCATGATCGCGATCTTCACACCCTTCAAATGGCCGGTCTTGGCTTTGATGCGCTCGGTAGTGGTTTGCAGATTGAACAGCGTGCGGCCGCAACTCGGGCAGGAGATGAATTCGGTCTTGGAAATACGCAAGCGCGTCGCCTGCAGCAGATTGTAGCTGAAGCGCAGCGCTTCCGCCGGTGCGATCGCGCCCGCGATGATCAGCGCATCGCCCAGGCCGTCGCACAACAGCGAACCGAGCTGGCTGCTGGCATCGAGGCGCCAGTCCTGGCCCTCGGCATCCGCCTTGGCCCTCTCGCCGGGAATTTGATAGCGCCACACCAGCGGCACGCTCACGCCGATGCGCTCGAGATAAGCAACGAACATGCGCACCAAGCCAACCTGGCCGAGGCGATTGCCGGGAATGGTGAGGCCGATCGACCACGGGCACTCCGCCGCGAGCAAGCTCTTGAGCAAATCCACCTGCGCGAAGGCGGAGCCAGCGGCAATCGTTTCCGTTGTGAATACGGCCTGCACGTGGCCGCCGGTTTTTTGTGCCTGCTGCCGGCTGGCACGAATCGTTTCCGCGGTGGCCGCAGCCATGGGCAGCAAGACGATGATTGGCTCCTGTGCGCCAGTCACGTTCTGCCAATTCGAGGCGAGCGGCGCCTGTTGCCGGGTGGCTTTCAGGCAATCTGCGGCGCGAGGCAAATCCCAGCTCTGGCCGCCGGTCTCGAGCCACTCGGCGAAATTCTCCGCCGGCGGCTCGGGCGCGCCCAGCACTTTGAATTTTCCCAAACCCGCGGCAGGCACCAGGCTGCGCACTTCTTCCGCCGCGACCTGGTTGTGTGCCAGCGAAATTCCCACGCGCACCAGCTCCTTGCCGCCGAAGGTCAAGCCGGGCATTGTCCCCGGCTGCGTGACACGGCGGTTGTACTCGTAGGGTTTCACCACGCGGCCGAAATCCTCCGGCGAAACCGGAGCATGGAGGACACCGGCTGGAACTGTCTCTGTGCGCGCTGCCGCGGCGTTGAACTTGCGCACCAGCGCCTGCGCCACCGGGATTTCGTAAATCGAATCCTCGGTCAACGACACGCGAATGGTATCGCCCAGCCCGTCTTCCAGCAGCGCGCCGATGCCCACCGCGGATTTGATGCGGCCGTCCTCACCGTCGCCTGCTTCGGTCACACCGAGATGAAAAGGATACGTCATGCCCAGTTCATACATGCGCGCCGCGAGCAGGCGATAGGCCTGGATCATCACCTGCGGATTCGAAGATTTCATCGACACGACGATGTCCCGGTAGCCGTGCGCCTCGCAAATGCGGAGGAATTCCAGCGCGGACTGCACCATGCCCTCGGGCGTGTCGCCGTAGCGGTTCATGATGCGATCGGCGAGCGAGCCGTGATTCACGCCGATGCGCATGGCCACGCCGTTGGCCCGGCATTTCCGCACCAGCGGCGTGAAGCGTTCGGCGATGCGCTCCAGCTCGGCCTGATATTCCGCGTCGGTATACTCGCGCACCTCGAATTTCTTCTTGTCGGCATAGTTGCCGGGATTGATGCGCACTTTTTCGACGATCTCGGCCGCCACCAGCGCGGCATTGGGCGTGTAGTGAATGTCCGCCACCAGCGGCACGCGAATGTTCTGCCGCCGCAGCTCGGCTTTGATGGCGCGCAGGTTTTCCGCCTCTTTCATCGAGGGTGCGGTGATGCGCACGATCTCGCAGCCGGCTTCGTAAAGCTGGATGGTTTCCCGGACGGTGGCGGCGGTGTCCATGGTATCCGCGATGGTCATGGACTGCACACGGATGGGATGGTTGCCGCCGATGCCGACCTCGCCGACTTTCACTTCATGCGTCGGCCGCCGGCGATAGAAAAAAGGATGCTCACAATATTGCAGAGGGGTTGCGATCATAAGGTGCTTCCAATGTTCATTTACTCTCCCAGGTAGAGTTTGCGGTGGTATCGAAAACCGAACAGACGGTGCTGCACCATTACCTTGAAAAGCTCGCGCCGGTCGCGGTCACGATCCACCAGCAGCACGCCGGAGTCGATGATGTGGTTGTGCAAATAAAGATTCTCCAAGCGATCTAGAAACGTCACCTTGAGATTCTACAGGCCGGTCTTCTTTCCCAGCCGTTGCATGATGGCAAGGCGTTCGTCCAGGCTCAGCCGGCGATCGGGATGAATGGCCACGTCGACATCGCTCAGGACCGAAGTTTCGCCGGTCACGGTGGAGCCGAACAGTTAGGCAAACACGATCTCTGCCTCAGTGGCCAGCGCCTGTTTCAAATTTTGAAGGTTGAGTTGCGTCATCGTCATCGTTCCGGGAATCCTGCCGTCCGGCGGCCTTGGCAAGGCTGCCGCAATTTTGCGGCGGTGGGCGAATATAACATTTGTGAGCAGGATAGTCAATGAGGCGCGTGGCGTGATTCCTCCCGCCCTCATGGTGTCATGCCGCAGGTCTCTTCCCCGGCATGAGCACTCGTCCGAGGTGGGGGACGCCGTTCTGAAAACTATTTGCGCTTGACGCCAATTTTTGCTAATGGGACACGTGAAATTCACCATGAGGAAGGACAACTCCTGCAACGCAACAACGCTCTGCTTGCCCCATCGGACGGCGCACGCGAACTCTTCATCTCCCATCATATGCCCTCATTCAAAAATCTTCTACTGAGTTTTTTCTTCCTCACGCTGGCTGTTGCCGGCCGGGCGCAAGATCAGGCCTGGGTCGAGAAGACGCTGGCGGCGATGTCGCTGGAAGAAAAAGTCGGCCAGCTCTTTGTCGCGGATCTCGTGGCGCTCTACAGCCACCAGCAGAGTCCCAATTTCCGCTACGCCAAAGAAATGGTGCAGCGTTATCACGTCGGCAGCTTCATTCTCGGCGGCGGCACGCTCACGGACATCGCGCTGATGACCAACGCGCTGCAGCGCGCCGCCAAAATTCCGCTGCTCATCAACTCCGATCTCGAAAGCGGCCTCACTTATCATTTGCCCTGGTGGTGGACGCGCGGCCGCATGCCGGAAGTGCCGCGCTTTGTCTCCGGCGGCGGCACCGGCTTTCCTTCGATGATGGCGTTCGGCGCGACCGGTGATCCCCAACTCGCGTATGAATTCGGCCTGGCCATGGCGCGTGAAGCGCGGGCAGTGGGCATTCATTGGACGAATTCGCCGGTCGCCGACGTCAACAGCAATCCCGACAACCCGATCATCAACACGCGCTCGTTCGGCGAAGATCCGGCGCAAGTTGCCGAATTCGTCGCGGCCTGTGTGCGCGGCTTGCAAGAGGGCGGCATGATCGCCACCCTCAAACACTTTCCCGGCCACGGCGACACCGAGCACGACACGCACATGGGATTGCCGGTGTTGCCGTTCGATGCCAGGCGGTTGGCCGCGCTCGAGCTGGTGCCGTTTCAAGCCGGCATTGCCGCGGGCGCCAAGGCCGTGATGACGGCGCATATCGCGCTGCCGCAATTGGATCCTGCAGGCCGTCCGGCTACTTTGTCCGCTCCGATTTTGACCGGACTGCTGCGGCAGCGACTGGGTTTTCAAGGAGTCATCATCACCGACAGCATGGTCATGCAGGGCATCACCGATCACTACGGCGCCGCCGCGTCAGCGGTACTTGCCTTCGAGGCCGGTGCCGACGTTTTTCTCATCGCGGCAGATTTCGATGATTCCTTCAACAGTGTGTTGCACGCGTTGCAATCCGGCCGCCTGAGCATGACGCGTTTGGACGAATCCGTGCGCCGGGTGTTGCTGGTCAAGTCGTGGTTGGGCCTCGACCGCTCCCGTGTCGTCGAGATTGAAAAAATCTCGGAGATCGTAGCGGCGCCGGAAACCGAGGCGTTGGCGGATAGAATTTCGAACGCCTCGGTGACGCTGTTGCGCAATCAAGGCGATCTGCTGCCTTTGCCCGCGACGGCGCACCTCAAGATCATCGCGGTCTCGGACGAGCCCAATGCCGAATTCGGGCGCGCACTGCAGCATCAACTTGAATCCCGCCTGGCGGCAGTTTCCCTGGTGCGATTGTCGAATGAATCGCCGCGCGAGCTGGTGCAGGCAGCGGCGCAAGCTGAAGCCGGGGAGGTGATTGTGCTTGGCATTTATCTCTCGATCGGCGCGTGGAAGGGCAAAACCGGATTTTCGCCGGCATTGCAGGAGTTGCTGGCAGGCGCGGCGGTATTGCCCCAGCCGGTCATCACCGTCGCGTTTGGCGATCCTTACGTGCTCGCCAAGCTGCCGGCGACGGCGGCGATCCTGACGCCTTACAACGGTGCCCGGGTCGGCGAGGCCGCCATTGCGCGTGCGCTCACCGGCGAAATCAATCTCACCGGCCGCTTGCCGGTCACGATTCCCGGCAGGTACAAAATCGGGGAAGGGCTGCAATTGCGTTCACGCTGATGGCGATTTTACTTTTTTGCGAAAGTGCTTTATGGACTCGGACAAACTCAATGCCTGGGCGGGCCTGCTCGCAAAGATTTTCTGGTTGATTGTTGTACTCCTTGTCGCCGCCGCGCTGGGCAAATGGTGGCTGGGCCGCGAAGTGGCAGTGCCCGCACGCGTGACCAAGCCGATTCCGGCGCCGCCGATCGACTGGTCACAAGTCGATGCGGCGATCGTGGCCTCGCTCCGGCAGGCGCATGCCGCCGCGGAAACCACGGCAACGCAAAAGCTCGAGGCCTGGAGCGCAGACTTGATGTGGCGGGTCGATCATGATTTTCTCGATTGGTATTTCGGCTATTGGAATCAGCAGAAACTGGGGCTCAAGGCGCTGGGCTACGCGGTGAAGCATTATGTTTTTGCCGACGAACCGGACGCGGCCGCGCGCATCACCGAAGAAGTGCAGCAGGAGTTTGCCCAGCGCGTGCTGCGCCCGCAAATCGCGCAGTTGGAGCTGGAGCGGATCACCACCGAAGTTTTGGAGGTGTACGTGAGCCGCTTGACCGCCGGGCTGGCCGGCATTCCGGAAGAATACAAAATTCCCCAGCCGGAGTGGGAGCGCTATCTCAACGACATCGCTGTGCTGACGACGCAGGTCGAAGGCAATCGTGAAATCGCGCTTTCGCTCAAAGCCGCGACGGTGGCTTCGGTGGGCGGCGGCGTGTTCTTGGCGCAAACGCTCAGCCCGGCGCTCACCAACCTCGGCAGCAAAGTATCGGGCAAGCTGGCCGGCAAAGCCGCGGGCGAAGCGGCCGCGGAAGTGGCGGCGAAGACCGGCGGCAAAGTGACGGCGAAGACCGGCGGCCGACTGCTGGGGTTGATTGTCGGCTTCGGCATCATCATTTGGGACGTGTGGGATCACTATCAAACCGAAGAAATCGAGCGGCCGAAACTGCGGCAGACAATTGCGGACTATTTTGTCGAAGTCAAACACAGCCTGCTTTATGAGCCGGAAACCGGCATCATGTCCCTCATTCACGGCATGGAAGGCAACATCGTTTCCTCGCTGCGCACGCAGCCGCCCGCCGCACAACCTTGAATTCTTCTCATGCGAAGCGACATGTCAGACAACCGCAAAACTGCTTCCTTTTGGCTCCTGCTGGGCGGAGCGGCGCTGTTCTTTTTGTTGATTCTGATTATCGGAAACATACTGGTCATCGGCGCCAAACTCGGCGCGCTGCATCCGGCAGCGGAAGCCGGCTTCTATCTGCTGACGCTGCTGCTCGCCTTTTTTCTCTTCGTGCGTCCAGTCTTGGCGGTGCTCAAAGCGCCGGCCATTCCGCTGCAGGCCTTTGCCGCGAACGGTAATGTGCCGGAGGCCGCAGCCTGCCGGCGCGTGGCCCGCAGGCTGCTCAAACACGGCCGCTTGAGTGCGGAAGAACGCGCGCATCTGCAGGAAACCCTGCAGTTGGGCGGCGATCTGTGCGAGCCGTTGCGCGCCCTCTTCGCGCAGCGCGCACAATTGATGACGGCGTTGGTGGCGCGCAACGCCAAGCTGGTGTTCGTGGCCACCGCCGTTTCGCAAAACGGCCGGCTGGACGCCGTGATGGTGATCGCCACCAATTTTCGCATGCTGCGGGAGTTGGTGGAGTGTCTGGGTTTTCGGCCGCCGCTGCCGCAGTTGGTCAGAATGTATGCCACGGTCCTGGCTGCGGCCTTGATTGCGGAAGGCCTGGAAGACCTGCAGTTGGAGCAGGTTTTCCCCAATCTCGGCATGGGCGTGTTGGGCGCGATTCCCGGATTTCAACTGATTGCCGCTTCGCTGTTGCAGGGTATCGCCAATGCCTTTCTCACCCTGCGGCTGGGCGTGCTGGCGAAGAATTACCTGCTCGCCGGCGGGCAAAACTTCGTGCGCCAGCAAGCGCGCCGTGTCGCCAATCGCGAGGCCGTGAAGCTGCTCAGTCCGGTGGTGAAAGACGGATTGGTGATGATGCCGGTGTCGCTCAAGGAGGCGTGGGGAAAGTTGTTTTGAGTGAGGCGTGTGCTTGGAGACAAGAATCACCGCGGCGAAGCAGAGTCGGCTGGGCGCAAGGACTGGAACGGCGCCAGGAGGTGGATTCCTTTCACCGGCAACCGCTGCCCAGGCTTGCTCGTTTTTCGACAGACAGCGATTCCGCCGGGCAGCACAGAAATTTTCCAACGAATAGAAAAAGACCGATCGATGGAAAGGATTTGTATCCGTCGGGTCGTTTCTATCAGTTGGCAAGAGAATTTGGAATTCGATTTCAACTTTGACAAGCCCAACGCCTACCCCAACCTCTCCAGCATCGAATAAAGCTTGCGGCGGGTGATGCCGAGCAGTTTGGCGGCGCGGCTCTTGTTGCCGCCGGCTTTTTCGATCGCGCGGTGCACCAGCCGCCGCTCCATGTCTTCCAGGTTGATGCCTTCCTCCGGAATGTCGAATGACGTCGGCAGCTTTTGAATGCCCTGCAGGTGCGGCGGCAAATCCGCCATGCTGATGGCCTGGCCGCCCGCCATGATGAGCGCGCGCTCGATGACGTTCTCCAATTCGCGCACGTTGCCCGGCCAGGAATACAGACGCAGCTTTTCCATGGCCTCGGGCGTGATTGCCGCCGGCGTCTTGCCGGCCTTGGTGAGAAAGTGGCCGATGAGATCGGGCAGATCTTCCAGCCGGCGGCGCAGCGAGGGAATCGTGATCGGAAAGACATTGATGCGATAGTAGAAATCCTCGCGAATCAACCCGCTCTTCAAGCCCGCTTCCAAATCGCGATTGGTGGCGGCGATGGTGCGGCTGCGAATGGTGATCGCCTCGGTGCCGCCGAGGTGGATGATCTGGCGGTTCTGCAGCGCGCGCAGCAGCTTCACCTGAATGGCCGGGGAGATTTCGCCGATCTCATCGAGAAAGATCGTGCCTTCGCCCGCCACTTCGAACAGTCCGGGTTTGCGCTTGTCGGCGCCGGTGAAGGCGCCTTTTTCATAGCCGAACAACTCACTCTCCAGCAGATTCTCCGGCAGCGCCGCGCAGTTGATGGTCACAAACGGTTTGTCGGCGCGCGGGCTGAGATAGTGAATCGCCTGCGCCACCAGTTCCTTGCCGGTGCCGCTTTCGCCGCGAATCAACACCGTCGCATCGCTGGGCGCGACTTTGTGAATCATCTTGTAAACTTCCTGCATCGCGCCGCTCTTGCCGATCATGTTCTCCACGGAGTAACGCTGCCGCAGCTCGCGCTTGAGGCTGCGGTTCTCCTCCGCCAGCGCCCGGCTCGCGGCCAGCCGCCGGATTCTGAGCTTGAGTTCATCAAGCTCGAAGGGTTTGATGATGTAATCATACGCGCCGCGCTTCATCGCCTCGACCGCGGTTTGCGCCGTGGCGTAGGCCGTCATCAAGATCACTTCGCACTGCGGGTGGCGCTGCTTGGCGAAGACCAGCACGTGCAGGCCGTCCGGCCCTTCCATGCGCAGATCGGTCAAAACCAGATCAAAGGCGTGCGTGTCGAGCGCGTTCATCGCCGCGGTGCCGCTGGTGGCGGTGGCGACGGCATAGCCCTCCGGTTCCAGCGCCGCCTTGAGCACGGCGCACATGCGCGCTTCGTCGTCGACAATGAGAATGCGGTAATCGTTCATGCTGGATGCTGGACGCTTGATACTGGATACTTGATACTGGATACTTGATACTGGATACTTGATACTGGATACTTGATACTGGATACTTGATACTGGATACTGGATACTGGATACTGGATACTGGATACTGGATACTGGATACTGGATACTGGATACTGGATACTTGATGCTGGATACTTGATGCTGGTCACTGATCCTCCGCTGGTAGCCAAATGTGCATCGTTGTCCCCCCGCCTTTTCCTGATTCCGCCAGCAGCCGGCCGTGGTGTTTTTCGATGATTTGTTTGGAGACGGCCAGGCCGAGGCCGGCGCCTTGAGTTTTGGTGGTGAAAAATGGCTCGAAGATTTTCTCCGCCGGCGCCGGCAAGCCCGGGCCGTTGTCTTGAATTGCGAGATGAACCTGCTTCTTCGCGGGACGCAGATCCTGCAGTTCTACCGCAATGCTGCCGTTGCCTGCCAGGGCTTGCGCGGCATTCAAAAACAAATTCATCAAGACTTGGATGAGCGCGTCTTCATCATGCGCCACCACCACCGGTCCAGCCGGCGCGAAGCGCCAGGCGAGGCCCACCGCTTGATCCTGATTGCGCGCCAGCGCGATGGCCCTGGCCACCGTCTGCGCCAGATCGCTGCGCTTAAGCACGAGTTCGCGGTCGCGCGCAAACGCCAGAAAGTCGGTGACCAGCCGGTTCAGCCGCCGCACTTCCGAGGGAATGAACTCGAACAACTCATCCGGTGGCGCCGCGGTGGCATACTTCTGCCGCAACACTTCGGCGGTGTTCTTGATGATGCTGAGCGGATTGCGGATTTCATGGGCAACGGTCGCGGCCATCTGGCCCATCGCCGCCAGCCGCTCGGCGCGGCGTAGATTTTCCTGCGTGCGCAGAAACCAGGCAATCGCGCTCGCCAGCGAGGCCGCCAGCACGAGCAGCGCCGCCAGGCTGAGAGCGCCGATCAAAACCAAACCCCGCCGGAATCCCGCCAGCAGATCGAAAAAATCAGCGTTGGCTTCCACCACCAAAATGCAGATCACTTCCTCCGCGGCGCTGGTGACGGGCGCATAAGCGGTCTTGAAGCGCGAATCGGCGATCACCCGCACTGCCGAAGCGCTCACCGTGCCTGCCCACGCCGCCGCGACTTCCGCGCTGTCTTCGCGCAAATAGATCACTTCCCGGCCGGCTGGAAACAACTCCGGGTCGCTGCTCGCCAACACCCGCAGCCCGCGATCGACGAGATACATTTGCTGCACACCGATGGCCGCCGGCATGCGCTCGAGAATGGGCTGCGCCAGCAGGCGCGCGCTCAACTCCTGGCCGCGCTCGAGATAGCGGGGGAAGGCGCCGCTTTCGACCAACTCGGCGCTCAAGCGCGCCACTGCCTGCAGCCGCGTGCCGAGCTCCTGCTCCAGCGAATCTTCGATGCGGTTGATGAAGAACCAGCTCCCCAGGTTGAAGATCGCCAGCACCAGCACGATCATCACGCTGACCAGTATAACCAGGGCGCGCGAGGATTTCATCAGAGGAATGGGCATCGGTCATGCGAATTGAAATGCCGCAACGCCGGGCCGTTCAGGGCAGGCGCTGATTGAGCGCATGCCAGACTGCCGGCAGCACGCGCAGCGGCAGCAATTGCTTCTGGCAATTCAAGTGCTGCAGCGGGCAGAAATTTTTGTGACACGGCCGGCAGTCGATCGTGAGATCCACCGCCACATGGCCTTTGGCCGTCTCATAAGGAAACCAGATTTCTTTTTGACTCGGGCCGAACAGGCCGACCGTGGGCGTGCCCACCGCCACGGCAAGATGGAGAATGCCGCAGTCATTGGACACAAACGCCGAACAGCGCGCCTGCACTGCCGCGGTTTCGCGCAGCGACAGCACCGGCAGCACCGTGACGCCGGGGGCTTGTTGCTTGACGGCGGCAACGATCAACGCTTCTTGCGGACCTTGCGTCAAGAGAACTTGCACACCCGCGGCCAGCAACGCCCTGGCCACCTCGCCAAAGTGGCTCGCGGGCCAGCGTTTGTTCGGCCAGGTCGCGCCCGGGTGCATGCCGACGAGCGGCCGGGCGGGATCGATATCCTGCATCGCCAAGAAGCTCTGCGCCCACAAGCGCTCCTCCGGCATCAGAAAGAACTCAGTGCGTTTGTCGCGGGCGGCAATGCCCAGCATTTCCAGGCTGCGCAGATGAAAGGCGATGGCATCGGGGTTGCCGGTGGACGCGGGCACGCGATGGCTGTAGAGCTTGCCGCGGCCGCGAAAATCGCCGCCCACGCGCACCGGCGCGCCGGTCAGCCAGGTCAACAGCGCCGTGCGTGGATTGCCGAACAAATCGATGGCCAGATCAAA
Organism: bacterium; assembly: GCA_023150945.1. Taxonomy (NCBI): domain Bacteria; species bacterium. The sequence continues at coordinate 149,912 of JAKLJX010000003.1, forward strand.
GCGCCGGCGCCGCAAGCTGCGATAGAACTGCGCTTGCGCTGCCGCTGAAGCGTGCGGCGGGAACGCCAGGACTTCGTCGAGATGAGGGTTGTGTGCCAGCAGGGGCGCATAGGCCGCTTCGGTGAGATAGACAATCTCCGCACGCGGGAACACTTCGCGCAGCCGGCGCACCAGCGGCGTGGTGAGCAGGACGTCGCCGAGAAAGCGCAGGCGGCTCACCAAAATGCGCTGAAAGTCGCGGGCCGGGCCGTTCAGCGGTCTGTCAGAAATAATTGGGTGCAATGGCAAAGCAACTGGCGATCGTGAGAGGCTTTCCCCGGTTTCACTTTCCCCGCATTTCGAACACGCCGTCCCAATTCTTGGGCGGCGGCGATTGCAGGGAGATTTCACAGCGCTGCAGCAGGGTCGCGGCCGGCCCGTCTTTCTTGTGCAAGTGCAGCACGCGGCGGAATTCCGCAATGGCCTTTTGCCACTGCTGTTGCCGGTAGAATTCCAGGCCGCGGGCATAGTGCGTGAACACCGCAGCGACCTCCTGGCCGATGCCTTGATCGCGCCGCGCGATCAATTCGTAGATCTTGACCGGCCGCTGCTTGCCCTTGACGCGGATGAAATCAAGCTCGCGCGCGATGACTTTGGTCTTCACCAACTCGTGCGTCTCTTCGCTGATGATGATGTTGGTGGCGTAGATCTTGTTCACGCCTTCCAGCCGCGAGGCGAGATTGACCGAGTCGCCGATCACGGTGTAATCGAAACGCTCGCGGCCGCCGATGTTGCCGGCAATCATCGCGCCGGAGTTGATGCCGATGCGCGCCTCCAGCAAGGGCCGCTTTTCCTTTTCCCACTGGCGGCGCAGCCGGGCGAGCTGTTCTTGCATGTCGAGCGCGGCAAAACAGGCGCACTCGGCATGATCCGGCTGATCCACCGGCACGCCGAACACCGCCATGATCGCATCGCCCTCGTACTTGTCGAGATAGCCGCCGTACTGCAGCACGATGTCGGTCATGGCGGAGAGGTATTCATTCAACTGCCGGATCAGCGCCTCGGGCGCGAGCTTCTCGGAGATGGAGGTGAAATCTTTGATGTCCGAGAAAAACGCGGTGGCCTGCTTGTGCTCGCCGCCCAACCGCAGGCGCTGCGGATGGCGCAACATTTCCCGCACGAGATTGTCGGAGAGATAATTGCCGAACATGCCGTAGATCAGCTTTTTCTCGCGCTCTTCGTTGAGATAGCGGAAGATCATGGCGAGCAGCAGCGCCAGCACCATCACCTGCACCGGTTCCACCACGATGAACCAGGTTTGGCGCTGCACGAACGCCCAGAAGCTGAACCAGACGTAGGCGCTGCCGCACACCAGCGTGAACAGGATGCTCATCCAGGGGCTGAGCAGCACGGCGATCACCCCCGCCAGCACGCCGACAATGGCGAGCGTGAGCACGCGCGCGGCAAAAGACTGCTCGGCGAGAAATTCCTGCGCCAAGATGTTGTGGATGATGTTGGCGTGGATTTCCACCCCCGGAAAATCCGCCTGAAAAGGAACGACGCGCAGATCGTACAAGCCGGGCGCCGAGGTGCCGATCAGCACGATCTTGTCGGTGAAGAAACCGGCGGCCAGGCGCTGTTCGAGCACATCGACATAGGGAACGTAGCGAAAGCTGCCGAAGCTGCCGGCGTAGTTGATCAGCATGCGCCCCGTTGCATCGATGGGAATGCGGCGGTTGGCGCCGGTTAGGATGACTTCCCGGCCGGGGTGAACGATGACTTGCTCGCCGCTGGTGCCGGTCGACTGCATCACCACCGCCAGCGGGAGGGAGGGGTACGTGTGCCCGGCGAAATTCATGAACAGCGGCATGCGGCGAATGGTATCGTCATCTTCGGGAAGAAAATTCGCAAAGCCCACGCGCGCGCTGTTGTTGTAGAGCGTGAACAACTCGCCTTCAAAGCGGTCTTGTTGCGGCAAATTGCGGCGGACGCCGGCGGGCAGATCCAGCGCGAAGCGCGCCGCTGCGAAGGCTGGCGGCGGCTCGGTCATGGCATAGCGGAAGCGTTCTGCATCCGCGGCGGTGAAGACCACGGCATTGACGACATTGCCCGCCTGCTGCACTTGCGCCGCGAAAATGCTGTCCGCGGCGGGCGCGGCCGGGTTGGGATTGAGAAACAGAATATCGAAGCAAACCACGGCCGCGCCCTCGGCGCGCAAGTATTCCAGCACGCGGGCGTGATGACTGCGTGGCCACTGCGCGAAATTGCCGAGTTTCTCCTGGCTGCGCTCATCGATGTCAACGATGACCACGTCTTCGAGCGGTGCGCCCTGGCGCTGGTCCTGCAAATGCCGGATGCGCGCGAGATAGCGCAGGTCGAGCGTCTCGGCTTCGAAGCGCTGCAACGTGCGGGCGGTGAGCGGCAGCAGATGGCCGAGGGTGAAAATCACGGCGGCGGCAAACAGGCCGAGGCCGGCGCCGAGCAGCGTTCGTTGCGTGAGCGTGAATTTGAGATTCATTGGAAGAACTCGCCCGCGAATACCATTTCAACCCGGCCGGTCAGCCGCGGACGATTCGTCTCCGGCTCGCAATCGACCTCGAGCTCGCCGCCCGGCACCTGCAGATGAATCGGAAACCTGGCGCCCCGTACGCGCTGGGCGATCCACGCGGCCGCCACCGCACCGGTGCCGCAGGCGAGGGTTTCTTCTTCGACGCCGCGCTCATAGGTGCGCAGCTTGAGCTGATCCGGCGCGTTCATTTCCACAAAGTTGACATTGGTGCCGGCCGGCGCAAACGCGGCATGATGGCGCAGCTCCTGCCCCCACGGCGTCACGGGAATTCGTTCGACCTGTTCCACAAACACGACATAGTGGGGCACGCCGGTGTTGACGAATCCGCCTTCGCGGCACGGCCCGAGTTCTCGGCCTGCCAAGCCGGCCAGCGCGCCCACTTGCAGCCGGAGGTCGCGCGGGGCCGGCATGCGCAAATGCACCCGCTCGCCCTCCACCGTGGCTTGATAGCGGTCGCCGCTGACTTCGAATTGCATATGCGCAGCAGCAAGGTGATGCCGGTGAGCATGATAAGCGCAGGCACGGGCGCCGTTGCCGCACATTTCGGATTCGCGGCCGTCGCGGTTGAAATAGCGCATGGTGAAGGCACAATCCGGCAGCCGGGGATTTTCCAACAAGAGAATGCCGTCGGCGCCGATGCCGGTGCGGCGCTGGCACAGCCGGTGAAACAATTCCCGGTCCAGCGCAGGCTGCCGGGGCGCGCGATTGTCGAGTAAGATGAAATCGTTGCCGGTGGCAGAGTATTTGATGAAGGGAAGTGGAGCAGACATGTAATCGAGCTGCAATCAGGGCACGACTTCGCAAGCCCGTCACCTGGGCATGGCAACCGGCGGATTGCTTGTGGACCGGCCGCAGGCGTTGGGTTGCGCTGGCGATTCATCAATAAAGGCGGGCGCAATATAAACAGGCAGCGACTGAAAGTCAAAGCGTTTGCAGGCAAATTCTGCGGGCGTTTGCGCGGCACCGCCGCCGAGAAAATCCTGTTGACTCCCATGCTCATTTTCGAGATATTGCGCCGTTGCCGGTCACACCGTGAGGCCAGATCATGAAACCTTCTTTTCGAGTTCTCTGCGCGAGTGCGGGGGTGTGCTTGCTGGTGTTGTTCAGCTTCTGCTCCTCGCGCGATCAGCGTCAGGCCGTCTTGATGAAAGTCAAGTCGATTCGAGGCAGCATCGAATCCGGCGAGATGATTTTGATTCTGCAGGAGGAGCGGGGCGTCCGCATTCTGCCGCTGTCGGTGGGCGGGGAGCAGGCGCTCGCCATTCATCTCGGCCACCAGCATGTCACCACGCCCCGGCCCATGACTCATGATTTGATGGCCAACATCTTCAAGTCCCTCGAGATTCGGGTGGAGCGCATCACGATCACAGAATTAAAGGAAGGAACCTACTTCGCCGAGATCGTGCTGCAGAACGGCGGCAAGACGCATCGCATCGATGCCCGTCCCAGTGACGCCATTGCGCTCTCGCTGCGCGTTGGTGCGCCCGTTTATGCCATGCCGGATTTGTTGCTGGATCAACAGCTCGAAGCGGGCGAAGAAGAAGACGCAGATGTGGCAACCACGGATCCGGCCGCACAGGAATGGGGCTTGTCGGTGCAGGAGTTGACGCCGGCGCTGGCCGACTTTTTCGGGGAACGCGAAGGCATTTTGATTTCCGATGTCGTTACCGGCAGCCCGGCGGAACGGGGTGGACTCAAAGCCGGCGACATCGTGATGCAAATCGATCAGACGCCGGTGCGCACCGTCGCGGATTTTCTCGCCGCGCTGGCCCGCCATGAGACATTGCAGAACCCGCTGCAGTGCGAATATTGGCGGGACGGCCGCAAGCACACCACCGCACTGCAGCCATGAAGCGGTGACGCTGTTTTGCTCGGTAGACCTCCTGGCAACAACCTCTTTTCACCTCACCGTTTTGCGACCTCCTCGCCACGTGCCGTTTGATTTCATTCATGCTGTGCTACTGCAGGGTTGTGACAGCCTGGCGGCTTGCTCATGCGCGGCTGCCGCGTTGCTGGATTTGCCGCCGGCCGGACCAGGGGCGGGGGCGGCGCAGCGTGTTGACTGTCCTGCCTGACTGAGTCTCAGCCAGAAACATTGTATCAGGGGGAAACATGCGGCCGGTGAATCTGCGCGGTTTGTAGGCTTCGGCGTGCCAGGCTGGTGGGACAAATGCTTGTTTAATCGTGGGAACTGGCAATCCTGGCTTCTGTCTTCTAGGCATAACGTTTGCTAAAATGGAGCGCATTGCAATCAAATCATTGAAGGCCATCGGAGATGGCCTTTTGGCAAATCCACTGGCACTGTTCACGCAACTTTGAGACGCATCAGATGGACTCCAAGAAACTTTCCTACCTAATCCCGAGGATTGTGAGAGGTGGATATTCCCAAGGGGAGCTGGTTGAATTCATCAATCTCGTCCAGAAAATTTCCCTGAGCTACTTGAAGTATCAAGAGGTGATCGGCAAGCACATTCGGTGGGAACGCCGGCGCAAGAGCGGTGAGCTCGATGATCTTGCCATTGATTGCGTGGCCGGTTTGTTCATGCGCAACGATAACAATGAATTTGTGCAGTTGCGCCGTTATTTTGGCCCCTATCTCGATGCCCAGGAGAATCCCAACGACGTCGAACTGCTGATCATGTTGCGGCGGTTGGTGATCAAGAAGACCAAGCAGGAGTTGTCGCGCATTTTCAAAGAGCGTGATCCGGAAGGCGCCAAGATCATCCGTAACATCCGCGTGGCGGTCAAGAACGCGAACGATTTGGGCACCTTTCGCGAGATGGGCCGCGAGTATATCTTTTTGAAGAAGGCGCGCAGCAGCCGCTATGCCGCCTCGGCGACCAGCATCGCCACGGGCGAAGCGCAGGTTGAGCCGGTGGCGACGGTCGCCAATTTCACCAAGGAAGATTTGCATTACCTGCGCAAAGCCAAGCCGAGCATACCGGAGAAGGCCTTGAAAAACCAATACCTCGATCTCTACACCCCCAAAGATCACGTCTCCACCACCATTCGCAAGATGCTGTCGGTGGTGACGGTGGATGAGCGCTATCAGAATTTCCTGCCCACCGACGTGGTGGCGCGTCTCATTCGCCACACCAACCTCGAAGTCGTGCGCAATCGGCTGATCGCGCAAATTGATGACATGTCGCCATTGGATTATGTGCGACTGAAGGAAATTGAACAAGCCAAACAAAAGGTGCTGCAGCGCGTTCGCGTCAAGATACAGAACCAATATGTCGCCAGTGCGAAGATCTCCGAGGAAAAGGGCGAGGTTTATTATCGCACGCTGGCGGATGTGCTCGAGGACATCACCCACAGCAAGAAGATCGAGTCCTACTTCCGCCATCTCAGGAAATACATGCCGGACCTGACGCAGCGGCGCTACCGTCAGGAAGAACGGACGATCTTCGAATATTTGGGCAAACTGACCAAGAAATGGTTCCGGGAGTATTTGAAGGAATTGCTGTAAGCTCTTGATTTACAAGTGGGCAAAATCCTGTCTTTTTTTGGCGTAGGTGCGGAAATAGTTTTTCCGTGAATTAGGGCTTTTGTCAGTATAGAGAGAGTACAAAATTGAAAGATCGGCGTTCGCGAGTGAGACAGTCGGTCGCCGCGCCGATGGACAAAACCCTAACCACTCCTTTTCTTGTGTCAGGACGGCAACCGCAGGGAAAGGCGAATCTTCACAACGGAAACATGAAGAAAAACTATCATCGCCAGTGGAACAGGATCCCCCGTGTGGTCGGGGCGATCAGGGAAGAGTGCCTAGACGCCGAGTCGTTGGAATTCGTACTCCTCAGTGCTTCCCAAAACCGTGGTTTATACGACACGTTCGAGGAGCATTTTTTGACTTGCGAGCGTTGCCAGCGCCGCATCCGTGTGCTGCAAGCCTATTACCGCATTCTGGAAGCCGAACTGCGCCGGCCGGTCTCTCCCAAAGTCGTGCAGATGGCTCGCAAGTTGGCCGAACCGGTCGAGTAATTCGCGGACACCCCGGACCTGCGCCCGGCGGCACAGGTCCATTCCCTCATTCCGGTGAACCGCCGGAGGCCCAATCCGGGTTCTCTTCGCATTCCACCCGAATCACTCGCGTGCGTCCGCACCTGCCGCGCCCTTCATTCCTTCCCGAGCCGGCGAGCGATCCTATTGTCACCAGAAAAAAACTTGACAGGGGTGTTGATTTCCAGTATATTCGAGCGCTTTTTTGATCATCTCAAATGATGATTTTGAATAGTGTTGCGCCTTGAGCAAGCGCTGGCGCGCGGCGACCAAGACATTGGCTGGGCGGGGCACCGGAGCCACTTACGGCCAGCAGCAGTAACACCATTCGGACCTCATACAAAATCGACCTGCGGCAAACGGGAGGTAAGTTGCCGCGGGCCAAACTCAACACGCAGCGGACTTCTTTGATCAGATCATGTTTGCCGAGCGGCGACCCCGCGCCGGCGAACGGCATGAGGCTCAGAATTCCCCTAAGGCGAACCAGCGGTGCGCTTCATGGACAATCCAACCATTCTTGTCGCAGACGGTGACCCCAAGAACCTTCAGATCCTGCGCGAAAATCTCGAGGCCGCGGGCTTCGAGGTGATCATCGCGTCCGATGGTCTGCAGGCCTGGCAAAAAATTTCCACCGGCGTGCCGGATCTTATCCTCTCCGAAGTCAACCTGCCCAAGCTCGACGGCTTTCAATTGCTGGAAAAGCTCAAAGCCGACCCGGTGACTTCCTCCATCCCGCTGATGTTTCTCACCAACCGCCGGGAATTGCAGGATCGCGTGCGCAGCTTGCGCGGCGGCGTAAAAGACTACATGATCAAGCCGCTGCACATCAAAGAAGTGCTGGCCCGCATTCGCATGATCCTGCGCCGCATGGAGCGCATCAAGGAGGACGACGCCGAAACCGCCAAGAAACTCGTCGGCCGTCTGGAAGAATTCAGCCCGGTGGACTTGATCGAAAGCTTCGGCGTCGAGCGCAAGACCGGCGTGCTCACCCTGCACAATGAAAACAACCGCAGCGGCGAAATCTATTTTCGCGACGGCGCCGTGGTCAACGCCTCGCTCGGCAATCTCAAGGCCGAAAAAGCCGTCTATCAAATGTTGCCCTGGAAGCACGGCCACTTCACCATGGTGTTCAAGGACATCGTCGTGCCCGACGAAATCTCAGTCAGCAATCTCGGCTTGCTGCTGCAGGGCTTCAAACGCATGGAAGAGCGCGAGCGTCTGTTCCGGCTGCTGCCCTCGCCGGAGACCACTTTCATCACCACCGACACGTTTCGCAGCATTCTGCAGAAGCGCGAGCTGACCACGGAAGTGGCCCGCTTCATCGGGTTGATCGACGGCCACCGCGACATTCTGCAGATCATCGATGAGAGCACCTACGACGACATCAAGACGCTCGAGCGGCTGGTGAAGCTGTATCAACAAGGTTTCATCAAACCCGCGAAAACCACCATCACCTCCGAAGAAGAGGAACAAGATCTCTCCGCCAATCTCGCGGAGCCGCAAATTCTGCAGCGCATTTCCGTTGAACCACAGCCCACCACCAGCTTCCGGGTGACGGCCGTGCGCAGCGAAAAGGCGGTGACGACGCCGCCCGCGACCACACCCACGCCGCCCGCGCCTGCCAAACCGGCGCCGATGCCTGCCAAGCCGGAACCGCCGCCCCCGCGTGCGCCGCTGACAGAGGAAGAGGACATGTTTCCTCCTGAAGAAGAACCGGAAGAGCCGGCGACCGCCTCGAGCGTCGCTCCCGTAGACACCGCCGAAACGCAGAGCTTCAAATTCCCCGAGCCCACCAGCTCGCGACCGGAGGAAGACATTGATCTCACCGACGATTCGGAACTGGAAAGTCTGCCGAGCTTCTGGCATGAGCACGCCGATGAGATTTGGGGAACGCCGCACGCCGGCAACGGCAGCGACAATGCGCTGATCGAGATTCAAGAAGAGGAGGGCGAAGAGCCTGCCGCGACTGAGCAGACCCGCGCGGAAGAGACACAACCTGGCGCGCTGAGGCGGGAACCGCTGCCGCCTGCGATCCTCGGCGAAGAAGCGGAAAGCGGGGACGAAGCCGAACTGCAGCCGGCTGATTTGGATGAAATCATGTCGCGGCCGGTGGAAGTGCCTGCTTTCCTGCGCGATGAATTTGAGCCTGACAGCGCACCGCCGGAGGAAGTGATCGAATCGCAAGCCCAGGCTCAGCCGACAGAAGAATTCGTTCTTCCGCCGGCACCGAAAGAAGAACCGGCCCGCGATCGCCACGTGCCGCCGGCCGTGATCGCAAGCCCGCCGGTTGCGCCAGAGCCAACTGTAAAACCGCAAGCCGCTCCCGAGCCGCCGCCCAAACCTCAAGCTGCGCCAACTGCGAAACCCAAAGCCACACCTCCGGCGCCAGCAGCCAAGCCCAAGATTGCCACCCCGCGAGTGGCGCCTCCTGAGCCGGTGGTCGTGACAGGTGATGAGGCTTCCGCGAGCCGAATCGCGCTGGCCTTGATGCGTTTGTGCGCCTCGCGTGGTTTGGCCAAGCCCAAACTAGTCGTCATCGGCCATGAGCGCCATCACCTCTCGGCAATGGTCAGGCACTTGCTTGGTCCGGAAGCAGGTGTGCGCAAGGTCGAAAATGCCACGTTTCAGCATTTGGAGATCGGTGAGCGCATTCTGGAGAGTGGCGAGCCGCTCGAGGTGATCGGCGTGTCGATGGAGCAGCAATTCACCCAACTTTTGCAAGCCGTGGCACACGATTTGGTGGGCTATATTTTGCTGCTGGAGGCGAATCGTCGCGACGATTTGGGTTATTGCGGCTACCTGCTGAACGTGTTGAAAGCCGGTTACCGTCTCCCGTTCGGCATTGCAGTGATCCGGGAGAATGACAAGAAGAGCCTGGCGACCGCGACCGTGCGTGATTTGGTGAATGCGGAGCCGGCCGACTTCCTGCTGGACTGTATTCCTTCCGATGCCGCCACGGTGGCGGCGTTCCTGGAAGGTCTGGCAAGCGACGCCAACCTCACGCGCTGGTAGAATTCGGCTTCGCTTGGTGATGCCTCTGCTGTACCAGTCGCTACCCGCTGCCCAACCCGCGTTCGCCCGAGGAGTTGCCGGTGAGCGCGCGGGTGGCACCACCCCGAGGTCTTGCCCGCACAGCAGCCCCTGCTGGAGATTTTGAAGCGTTTGCCGAATTGCGGCACCGCAGGAATCGCGGCCGCACCCTATGGATAAATTCACGTCATCATGGATCGAAAACGAATACTGATCAATGAGAAAGAGCCGCACGAGGTCGCGGATCTGCGCAAGGCATTGGTGGCCACCGGCTATGACGTGCGCATCGCGGAAAGCTCGGCGCAAACGCTGGAGCTGATCGAGGGCTTCAAGCCCAATCTGCTCATCTCCGAAGTGCGCATGCCGGTGATGGACGGCCCGCATCTGCTGCAGGAAGTGCGCAACCGGCCGGCAACCCAGGCGCTGCTCTTTGTGATGATCGGCAAACTGCGCACGGTCGAAGAGCGGGTCAATATACTGAAACTGCCGATCGACGATTATCTGCAGAAGCCGCTCGACATCGACGAGGCGGTGGTGCGCATCGACAATCTCATCAAAGAAATCGAGCTGCTCTCGGCCTCTTCGCAGCCGCGCTGGCGCGGCTTCAACGGCCATTTGAGTGAGATGAACCTGGTGGATCTGCTGCAGACCATCGAAGTCGGCAAGAAGACCTGCGTGCTCAAGCTGCGTGCGCATGAGAAGGAAGGCCAGGTCTTCGTCACCGAAGGCCAGGTCATCGATGCCGAGTTGGGCGGCCTGGAGGCGCGGCAGGCGCTGCTGCGCATGTTTACGTGGAGCGACGGCACGTTTCAAGTAGAGCTGCGGCCGCACGAGCGCACTCGCATGCTCACCATTGCCAACCGCGATTTGATTTCGGAAGGCCTGACCCGGCAGCACCGCTGGCGGCAATTGACCGCGCAACTGCCGCCGCTGCACGCCCAGGTCATGCTCGCGCCCGCCGCCGCTCCGCCGGCGAATGAGGAAGAGCAAGCCTTGTTCAACCTACTGGAAAACGGCGCGGTCAAACGCCTGCTGGAGTTGGTGGAAGAAAACCCGGCCGATGACCTGCGCACGCTCACGGTTTTCAAGAAGCTTCTTGAGCGCGGCGCCATTCAGGCTGTGCAAACCGCCAGCGCCAACAAAAACGGCGAATCAACGCAGTGGCTCAAACGCCTACAAGATGAAGTGCAAACCCGCAGCGCCGCACCGGTGGACTCCCTGTTCAAAGCCGTCATCAGACCGGTGGAGGAAGCACCGCAGCCGCACGAACGGCGGCGCGCCGACCGGCGCCAGCAGGCCGGCCGCCGGCAATATGACCGCCGCAACGGCCTTTTGCGCAAGCTCTACCTCAACAAAAGCGAGCTGCTCATGATTCGCGAGAAATTGTCGCACTGACCCTGCCGGAGGCAGGCGTGCCACCCATTCCAGGAAACCCATGCGCATCGGCGAAATCGTCATCATCGGCCCCAACGCCAACGAAAAACAGCGTTTTTTGGCCGCCCTCTCGGATGATCTGGCACTGACCACCCCGGATTTCAGCTTCGGGCGGCTCACCATTAACAACCAGCTCTTGCTGCATCTGTATGGCATCACCCTTCATCCGGACGCCAAGCCGCTCTCCTGGGATTTGCTCGGCGCCAAGATGTTGGGCTGCATCGTTCTCTTCTCCTGGCAGGATTTGGCTTCCTTCGAGCTGGTCAAACCGGTGATCGATCATCTCACCACGCACTTCCGCACCGCCGTCGTGGTTGCGGCTCATCTCAACAACGAAAGCATGCCGGATTCGGAATTGTTTCACAACGGCGGCATCGCGCTGACGCCGGAGGGCAAGTTTGCCTTTTGCGATGTTGACGACGTCGAAAGCGCCCGGCGCGTGCTGCTGTCCTTGATCGATCTTTTGATTGACCGGATCGATTGAGTCCCGCAGCCGCCGGCTGCGCCTTTTCTCCGCTCGGCAGGCCGCAACGCACGGCCGTCCCAGTTTTTTTGACTGCGGCGGCTTTTTTTATTCTCGGCCGTTGTGTATATTGCGCCCTCGTTTTTGGCGTTGAAAGAAATCGGGAGACTCGCCGTGAACGTTTACAACAGCATCACCGAGGCCATCGGGCAAACGCCGCTCATTCGTCTGCAGCGGGTGACCGCGGGCCTCAAGTGCAAAGTCTACGCGAAAATCGAATACCTCAATCCCGGCGGCAGCATCAATGACCGCACGGCCTTGCGGATTCTGGAAAGCGCGGAGAAAATTGGAAAGATCAAGCCGGGCGGCACCATCGTCGAAGCCACCAATGGCAATGCCGGCGGCGGCCTGGCGATGCTGGCGGCGGCCAAGGGTTACCGCGCCATCTTCACCGTGCCCGACAAAACCAGTCAGGAAAAAGTGCGCATGCTCAAGGCGTTCGGCGCGGAAGTGATCGTATGCCCGACCGCCGTACCCGCGCATTCGCCGGAAAGCACGTTGGCTGTGGCGGAAAAGATCGCCAAAGAAACGCCGAGTGCCCTGTTCGCCAATCACTACGCCAATCCCGAAAACCCCGAGACGCACTATGCCACCACCGGCCCGGAAATTTGGGAGCAAACCAACGGCAAGGTGAGCGTGTTTGTGTGCGGCATCGGCAGCGGCGGCACCATCTCCGGCGTCGGTCGTTTCCTGAAAGAAAAAAAGCCGGATATCAAGATCGTGGGCGTCGATCCGGTCGGCTCGATCCTGCGCGACTATTTCTATTCGCGCCAGCTTTCCGCCAGCCAGCCTTATCTTGTGGAAGGCATCGGCAAAGACTCGATTCCCGCGACTTTGAATTTTGATTATGTCGATGAAATCCTGCCGGTCGGCGACAAAGAGTCGTTTGTGATGGCGCGGCGGCTGGCGCGCGAGGAGGGCCTGCTGGTGGGCGGCTCTTCCGGCAGTGCCGCGGTGGTGGCCCTGCGGCTGGCGCAGGAGCTGGCGGCCGATCAGCAAGTCGTCACCATCTTCCCGGACACCGGCTTGTATTATCTCTCGAAATTCTATTCCGATGAATGGATGAAAGAAAACCGCTTCTTCGATTTCGACAAGGCGTTGGTGCATCATTTGTTGGATTCGAAGAGCCGCAATCTGCCGGCGCTGTTGAGCGTGCCGCCGGACTTGACCGTGCGCGAAGCGCTGCAACGCATGGAAGAGCACAACGTTTCGCAGATGCCCGTCATCGAAGCCGGCATGAGCATCGGCAGCCTGGACGAGAGCACGCTGCTCGGCCGCGTGCTGGAAGAAGCCGCGCTGCTGGATGAACACGTGCGCAGCGTGATGGAGGCCAGCCTGCCGGTGGTGCATCATGATGACACGCTCGAACACGCCAAGTATCTGCTGGCGCGCGGCTATCCCGGCATTTTGGTGCAGGAGCAGGGCCAGCTCATCGGGATCATCACCAAGTATGATTTGATCAATTTCATTGCCTGAACGAGGCTGACACCATGCCTACCTCCTCTGCGGGCGACGGCCCCCGCGGTTTCACCTTCGCCGAGAAGTGGATCATCTGGAGCGTGTTCTGCCTGCTGCTGGCGCTGAGCACGAGCCTGTGGCTGTTGCCCGCGCTGCTGCTGCTCTCCTGGAGCGGCGCCAAAATGCGCGGGCTTTTTTCGCAGCGCGCGGCCTGGCCCCGCTATGGCGCGCCGCTGTTGGCGTTGATCATCGCAGCGGGATTGCTGTGGTGGGCCGCGCGCGGGAAAATCCCCTTGACTTTTTAGGCAAAGAGTTTATATTGCCAAACGTTTTGAATAAATCTCTGCGAATATTGTTGTTGTCAAACGCGACGCTGTGACGATGTTGGCTGTGGGAGCCGAAGACTCTTGTGCAAGAAGATTTGACCAACGTGCTGGTCTTGTAAGCAGAACGCGATCATCCGACATCCGTTTCCGACTCCCCGCAAAAGCCCCCGGTTTCTGAGGAAGCAGTCCCCCATTCAAACAATCTGATCAACATTATTGTGCAGCCGATTCTCTTCTATACGTTCGCAGTCATGGCGGTGGCCTCGGCGGTGGCGATGGTGTTGCATCGCAACCCGGTGTACAGCGCCATTTTTTTGATTGCGACCCTGTTTTCTCTGGCCGGCTTCTTCGTGTTGCTGAATGCGCCGTTTGTGGCTGCCGTTCATATCATCGTCTATGCCGGCGCCATCATGGTCCTGTTCCTTTTCGTGATCATGCTGCTCAATTTGAAGCGCGACCCGGCGCGTGAAGCGGGCAAGATCACGCGGCGCTTTCTCGGCACGGCGCTGGTGGTGGTGTTGCTGCTGGAAGTGAGCGCGCTGATCGGCGCAGCCTACTTCCTGTCCGGCAATGGCGGCAGCGGTGAGAATGCCCTGGTCGGCTTGGAGAGCGGTGTCAGCGGCAGCACGCCCAACATCGGGCGGGCGTTGTTTACCACTTACTTGCTGCCGTTCGAAGTCGCCTCGGTGCTGCTGCTCGTCGCCATGGTTGGCGCGGTGGTGCTGGCCAAGCGCAAATTCAACTAACGGCCGGCTTCCGGCCGCGGCCGGGAATCACGACGACACCTCCCGGCCAGGAAGAGCTCAACATGCCCCTTGCCCACTATCTCATTCTCAGCGCGATCCTGTTTGCCATTGGCGTTGCCGGCGTGTTGCTGCGGCGCAACGCCATTGTCATTTTTATGTCGATCGAATTGATGCTCAACGCCGTCAACGTGACCTTTGTCGCCTTTGCGGCGCACCACGGCAGCCTCGAAGGCCAGATCTTCGTCTTCTTCGTGATGGTGGTGGCGGCCGCGGAAGTCGCGGTCGGGCTGGCGCTGATGGTTGCCATCTTCCGCCTGCGCGCAACCGTGTTTGTGGATGAACTGAACTTGATGAAATGGTGATGCAAGACTACCTTTGGCTGATCCCGTTCTTCCCGCTGCTGGGGTTCATCGTGAACGGCCTGCTGGGCCGGCAGCTCGGTGAAAAGGGCGTCGGAATGCTCGGCGCCGGCGTGGTGCTCGCCAGTTTCCTCACCGCGGTTTTCATTTTCTTCGATCTCATTGCCCTGGCCCCGGACGCCCGCCTGATGACCCAGTCTCTCTATCAATGGATGGGCACCGGCGCGTTTGACATCGCCATCGGCTTTCGCATCGATCCGCTCTCGCTCACCATGGTGTTGGTGGTGACGGGCGTGGGCTTTCTTATTCACGTGTATTCCATCGGCTACATGCACGGTGATCGCGGGTTCGGCCGCTATTTCGCGTTCTTGAACCTGTTCACCTTTGCCATGCTGCTGCTGGTGATGGGCAACAACTTCCTGGTGATGTTCATCGGCTGGGAGGGCGTCGGCCTGTGTTCCTATCTTTTGATCGGTTTCTACTACGACCAGATTTTTGACAAGACCACCGGCATGACCTGCGCCCAGGCCGGCAGCAAGGCCTTCATCGTCAACCGCATCGGCGATTTCGGTTTTCTGCTCGCCATGTTTCTCATCTTCGCCACCTTCGGCTCGCTGGATTACGACCAAGTCTTCACGCTGGCGGGCAAGGGTGTAAGCGCTACCGGCGAGGCGCTGTCGCTGGGCCTCCTCACCGCCATTTGCCTGCTGCTCTTTGTCGGCGCCACCGGCAAGTCCGCGCAAATTCCCCTGTACGTCTGGCTGCCCGATGCCATGGCCGGCCCCACGCCGGTTTCGGCTTTGATTCATGCCGCCACCATGGTGACGGCCGGCGTTTACATGGTGGCGCGCTGCAGCGTCCTGTTCGCGCAATCTCCCGTCGCGCTCGAGGTGGTGGCCGTTATCGGCGTGGCAACCGCGGCCTTCGCCGGCACCATGGCGCTCGCCGCCACCGACATCAAAAAAGTGCTGGCCTACTCGACCGTGAGCCAGTTGGGCTACATGTTTCTCGCCTGCGGCGTGGGCGCGTTTGGCGCCGGAATCTTTCACCTCGTCACCCATGCCTTTTTCAAGGCGCTGCTCTTTCTGGGCGCCGGCAGCGTGATGCACGCCCTCAGCGGCGAAACCAACATCATGAAGATGGGCGGCCTCAAGAAGCATCTGCCGGTCACCCATGTCACCTTCCTGATTGCCGGCCTCGCCATCGCCGGCATTCCCGGTTTCTCCGGATTCTTTTCCAAGGATGAGATTCTGTGGAAGACGTTCAGCAGCGCCCACGGCTCAGTGGTGCTCTATCTCATCGCCCTGGCCACCGCCGGTCTCACCGCCTTCTACATGTTTCGCCTGATCTATCTCACTTTTTACGGCAGCGACCGTGTTGACCCCGAAGTCATGAACCACGTGCACGAATCTCCCAAGCTCATGACCGTGCCGTTGATGGTGCTGGCCGTGCTGGCGGTGATCGGCGGGTACATCGGCATTCCGCACGTGTTCAATCAAATCGAGCATTTTCTCGAGCCGGTGTTTACGCGCTATCGCGCGGCGGAAGCGCATGCCGAGGGCGCGCTCTCCACGGAATTGCTGCTGATGGCGACCTCGGTGGCGGTGGCGCTGGCCGGCATTGCGCTGGCGCGGCGGATGTACGTGCAGCAACCGGCGCTGGCCGACCGCGTGGCGGCGCGTTTTCGCGTGCTGCACACGCTGCTCAGCCGCAAATACTACGTCGACGAGATCTATGACGCCCTGTTCGTGCGGCCGCTGCAGCGCGTCTCGGACGGCTTTCTGTGGAAGATTTTCGATGTCAAGGGCATCGACGGCTTCGTGAATTTTCTGCCGCGCGTGTTTGCCGCTGCCGCCTCCGGGTTGCGGCGCTGGCAGACCGGCATCGTGCAAAACTACGCGGTTTCCATCATGATCGGCCTGATCCTGGTGTTGGGTTATTTGTTGATCAAGTAGCGGCTGATGCCGCCCGGCGGCGGCCGTTGCGGCGCCACCATTCACCCTGGGACGTACCAGCATTTACCTATGTTCGATAATCTGCCCATCCTCTCGCTTCTGATCTTTTTGCCGCTCGCCGGTGCGTTGCTCGTCAGCCTGACGCCGCGGCAGCAAACCGGCCTGATGCGCGGCCTCACGCTCGGCGTCACCCTGCTCGTTTTTGTGATCAGCCTGCCCTTGTTTTTCAGTTTCGACAGCAGCCGCATTGCGTTCCAATTCGAGGAACGGTTGGAGTGGATCCCCGCGATGCGCGCGACCTATCACCTCGGCGTGGACGGCATCAGCCTGCTGATGGTTCTGCTCACCACTTTCCTTTCGCCCCTGGTGATTCTCTCCTCCTGGAACGACATCAAAACCAGCGTCAAAGGCTATCTCGTCTCCATGCTGATGCTGGAAGCCGGCATGATCGGCGTGTTCGTCGCGCTCGATTTGCTGCTCTTCTACGTCTTCTGGGAAGTGATGCTGATTCCGATGTATTTCATCATCGGTGTGTGGGGCGGGCAGCGCAAGATCTACGCCGCCGTGAAGTTCTTCATCTACACCATGGTCGGCAGTTTGTTGATGCTCGTCGCCATTCTCTTCATCTACTTCTACTACGGCAAAGTGACGGGCACCCTCACTTTTGATTACGTGCAAATTCGCGAGCTGCTGTTTCCGGAAAACTATCAGGTCTGGCTGTTCCTGGCCTTCGGGCTTTCCTTTGCGATCAAAGTGCCGATGTTTCCCTTTCACACCTGGCTGCCCGATGCCCACGTCGAGGCGCCCACCGCCGGCTCGGTGATTCTGGCGGGTGTGCTGCTGAAAATGGGAACTTACGGCTTTCTGCGTTTTTGCCTGCCGCTTTTTCCCAATGCCTCGCTGCAATTCACGCCGTTGCTCTCCGTGCTCGCGATCATCGGCATCATCTATGGCGCCTGGGTGGCGATGGTGCAGCCGGATGTCAAAAAGCTGGTGGCCTATTCCTCCGTGAGCCACCTCGGCTTCGTCATGCTCGGCATCTTCACCTTCACCCAGCAGGGCTTGCAGGGCGGCTTGATTCAGATGGTCAATCACGGCCTGTCCACCGGCGCGCTGTTCTTGATCGTCGGCATGCTCTACGAGCGCCGCCACACCCGCGCCATCGCGGACTTTGGTGGTTTGGCGCGCCAGCTCCCGATCCTCACCACCTTCTTCATGATCGCCACGCTGGCTTCCATCGGCCTGCCCGGTTTGAACGGCTTTGTCGGCGAATTCCTGGTTTTGCTCGGCACGTTTCTCACCAACAAAGTCTATGCGGCCTTTGCCGCTACCGGCGTGATTTTCGCGGCAGTCTACATGTTGTGGATGTTTCAGCGGGTGATGTTCGGCAAGCTCGACAAGGAGGAGAACCGCAACCTCGTCGACCTGTCGAAACGGGAAATCGCGGTGCTGGTACCGGTGACCGCGATGATGGTGCTGATCGGCGTGTGGGCCCAGCCATTCCTGGGCAGAATGGAAACCTCGGTGGACGCCTTGATTCGCACGGTGCATTATCGCGCCGCCAAAGTGAACGATGCTCCCGGCCTGGCCCCGCTCGATTTGGGTTGGACCAAAGAGCCGCCGGCGGCAGTGGCCGGGGAATGAAGCCGGAGGCGCGTGCCACACCCCGTCCGGCTGGCGGGTGAATGTTTGACGTTGGACTTGAAAGACGGCCTAATTTCTCAACCTACGATGACAGATACCTTGACGCTCTCCCAGATTGCTTATCACTTCGCGCCGACGCTGACGCTGGTCGTGGTCGGGCTGCTGGTGCTGATACTCGGCATGCTGTTTCCGCGCATGTATCGCGAGACGCTGGCGGCGGTGGTGCTGTTCGGCTTCGGCATCGCGGTGTTCTATGCGGTGCAAAACTGGAGCGAGTCCGTGCGCCTGTTTCACGGCATGATCATCGTCGACAAATTCTCCAACGGTTTTGCCTGCCTGTTCGTGATTGCCGCCGGTCTCACCCTGCTGCTTTCGATCAACGCCCTGGAAAACACTTCACTGCTGGTGAGTGAATTCTTCGCGCTCATCATCTTCGCCACCGTGGGCATGCTGTTGATGGCCGCCAGTGCGCATCTGCTCACGCTTTTCCTGGGTCTGGAGTTGCTTTCGGTCTCCCTGTACATTCTGGCCGGCTTCCGGCGCAACGACAAGTACAGCATCGAAGCCTCATTCAAGTATTTTCTTTTGGGCGCTTTCGCCAGCGGCTTTCTGCTCTACGGCATTGCCTTGATCTACGGCAGCGTCGGCAGCGCCAGCCTCACGGCGCTGGCAGAAGCGGTGAAAGCGCGCGACCTGCTCGACACGCCCCTGCTCACCGCCGGTTTGGCCTTGATGGCGGTGGGCTTCGGCTTCAAGATCGCACTCGCGCCCTTTCACGCCTGGGCGCCGGATGTTTATCAGGGCGCGCCCACGCCGATTGCGGCCTTCATGGCTACCGGCTCCAAAGCCGCGGCCTTTGCCGCCCTGCTGCGCGTCGTGCTCGCCTCCGGCATGATGACCCAAGCCGTCTGGCAGCAGATCTTCTGGGTGCTGGCGGTAATCACCATGACGGTCGGCAACATTGTGGCGTTGCGCCAGGACAACATCAAACGGCTGCTGGCCTATTCTTCGATTGCCCATGCCGGTTACATTCTCGTCGGCGTCATCGCCAACAATGAGCTGGGCAGCTCCGCGGTGCTGTATTACCTGCTGAGTTACACGTTCATGAATATCGGCGCGTTCGGCGTGGTGGCGTTCCTCTCCAAAACCGAGGACGAGCTGGTCAATCTCAATGACTACCGCGGCTTGGCGTTTCGCCGGCCGTTCGCCGCAGTGGCCATGGCGATTTTCATGTTCTCGCTCGCCGGCATTCCGATTACCGCGGGCTTCATGAGCAAGTTCTATGTGTTCTCGGCCGCGGTGCAATCGGGCTTTCTTTGGCTCGTCATCCTGGGCGTGATCAACTCGATGATCAGCCTTTACTACTATCTCGGCGTGGTGGTGGTGATGTTCATGCAAAAGTCCGAAACCGCGGGCGAGGAGTTGGCGCTCGAGCGGCTGCCGGCCGTGGGGCTGGCTTTGATCATCGCCGTTTTTGGCACACTGCAGCTCGGCATTGCGCCGGCACGCTGGATGGAAGCCTTTCAAGATTTGGCGCGTTCGGTGATGTAAGTCCGCGATTGGCTCTGAGGCGGAAGCAGAGGAGAAGGCGCGGTCAGCTTTCTCCTTTTTTATTTGGGGAGGACGAAATCGGCCGTGAACTCTTTTGCTCTTGGAAGAGTCAAATTCTTGACAATGTCTCCGCACAACTTGCGCATTGGCAACAGCACTTTCATCTCATGGCAAACACAACGGAGGAGTCATGGAAATTACGATCAAGATCAGTGCCCCCGAAGCCGTGCCCTGCGCGGCTTTGCTGCTCATGGTGCCGCCGGTCACCGGCCCCAACGCCGGCCGCCCCTTGAATCTCCCGCTGCCTGCGCGGTATCTGCCCGCCGTGCAGCAGCGCTGCCAGAGCGGCGATTTTCGCGGCCGCGCCGATGAGATCAACTGGCTGTACCCGGAGGAAGCGCCGGCACAGCGGCTGCTATTGGCCGGTTACGGCTGGCGCGACGGCGAGGCCGAAGAGCCCAAGTCCGTTCCGCATCTGCAACAAGTGATCGCCAACGCGGTCGCCGCCTGCCGCAAGCTCAGTGTGCCGGAATTGTGCGTGCCGGTCGCCGGGGGCCTTGCGGATCAGTTCGGCATGCGCCAAGCCGGCCAACTGATCAGCGAAGCCGCGATTCTGGCGAATTATCGCTTCACCAAATACAAATCCAAACCGGCCGGCAACGACCAGCCGCTGCGCAGCCTGACGCTGGTGATCGAGAATGCCGCCGCCAAAGCCGAACTCGAAGCAGGCGTGAAACGCGGCGGCCTGCTCGCGGCCTGGACCGCCTTTGCGCGCGACCTCCAGAATCTGCCGGCCAACGCGCTCACGCCCGAGCTGTTTGCGCAGATGGCACAAATGAAAGCCGCCGAGTCCGGCCTGAGCTGCCGCGTCTTCGATGAAAATATGATTCGCGAGCTGCGCATGGGCGCGTTGCTGGGCGTGGCGCAGGGCAGCAGCAATCCCCCGCGCTTTCTCGTGCTCGAAACGCGCGGACCCGATGACACCGACACGATCGTGCTCATCGGCAAGGGCATCACCTTTGACAGCGGCGGCTTGTCGATCAAATCCGCGGAGTCGATGGAGAAGATGAAGTACGACATGTCCGGCGCGGCGGCGGCGCTGGCCGCCGCGTGCTGTCTGGCGCAATTGCCGGAGCGGCCGCATCTCGTCTGCCTGCTGCCGCTGGCGGAAAACATGCCGAGCGGCCACGCCTTGCGGCCGGGCGACGTGCTGACGGCCTGCAACGGCAAAACCATCGAGGTCGCAGACACTGATGCCGAAGGCCGTCTCATTCTGGCGGAGGCGCTGGCCTATGCCGGCCGCTTTAAGCCGCGCGCAGTGATCGATCTCGCCACGCTTACCGGCGCAGTCTTCGCGGCGCTCGGCGAGGTTGCCGCGGGGTTGATTTCCAACGACAGCGAACTGGCCGGCCGGATCAAGCAGGCGGCGGCGCTCACCGGCGAACGCGTCTGGGAGTTGCCGCTCTATTCCGAATACCTGCGCAATCTGGAGAGTGAGATTGCGGACATTCGCAATTATCCCGCCAAGAAAGTCGGCGCCGGCGCCAGCCACGGCGCGGCTTTTCTCAGCGCGTTTGTGAACGGCTATGCCTGGGCGCATCTCGACATTGCGGCGGTGGCAGTGCAGCAACGCAACACTCCGCTTTGCCCTTCAACTGCCACCGGCTGGGGCGTGCGTCTCCTGGTGCAGATGTGCAGCGAATGGCAGGCCGAGCGGCAGTCCGCTGCGCGGCGCTGAACCGATGGTTGGGAGAATCGGGTGAAGCACCGGGCCACATGCCGGGTGCTTCACCCGCTCCTTGCCGGATGATGGACACTCGTCGTTGCCTCCACCCTCTCCAACCTGCTGTGTGCCGCCGCTGCGGTATTTGCAGGCGCTCGCCCGATTTTCTGCTGCGCCGTCCGCGCAATTGCTCCTGCTTGATTTTGAGGCTGTCGCCGCTTATTTTGGCCTTTCAGAATGAACGCCTTCACCACAATCCCCGCGGCTTCCGGCACGAAGCTCGCGCTCGCCTACCCCTTCCGCTTTGCTGCCACGGAGGATTTTTCCGATTATCGCCGTGACGAAACGGGGGTGCCCACGGTCTACTATGCGCATCTGCAGCGCTGGGTCTACAATCCCATCACCATCTCCCAGTTCGGTTTGCATCAGCTCTTTCGCTTCGACCGCGAGGGCGACGTGCGCGCAGCGTTGCAGGCGCAGACCATGGCGGACTGGCTGGCCGAGAATCAGGAAGAATGGCGGCCGGGCATTGGCGCGTGGGTCTTTCGCTTTGATCTGCTTTTCTATGGTCCCCGCCAGCCGTGGATTTCAGCGCTGGCGCAGGGCCAGGCGATTTCACTACTGCTGCGCGCCGCGCAGTTGGCCAATACCGCAAAATACGAAGAGGCCTGTCGCCGGGCGGTGCGGGCGTTCCATCATTCCGTGGCGGAGGGCGGCGTGGTACAACATTTCCCCGATGGCAGCCCGGTGTTCGAAGAATACCCGACCGTCGAGCCCTCGCTCGTGCTCAACGGCCATCTCTTTGCCATGCTCGGCCTGCATGATTACGCCGAATATTTCGGCGACCCCGCGGCGGCTGCTCTCTTTGCTCAATGCCTGGCAGGTCTCAAGGCCAATCTGGCGCGCTACGATACGGGCTATTGGAACCATTACGATCTCCATCGCAGCGCGCGGCTGACCTCCGCGGACTACGTGCGCATTCATGTGCAATTGCTCAACATTCTTGCCGGCCTCAGCGGTGAGGCTTTCCTGGCCGAAACCGCGCAGCGCTGGCAGGGTTACCTGGACAGTCCCTGGTGCCGTGCTCGGTTCTGGGCCGGCAAAGTTGTCGAGAAGGTGCGGCTGCGGCTGAACAACTACCTGCCGCCGCCGCGTGCGCTGCGCCAACCTGAATGATCTGATCGGCGGGTGTGCTTTGCCTGAGTCGGCCGCAAAATCGCAAACGATCTACCTCACGCTGGATACCGACTGGTGTCACGCAGAAGTTCTGCGCGCGGCGCTGCAACTCTTCCGCGAGCATGATTTGCCGGCCACGATTTTCACCACCGGTGAGTATGCCGCGCTGTCCGCGCTTGACGACGGCCGCTGGGAAATCGGCTTGCATCCCAACTGCAGCGAGGTGACGCTGGCGGAATGCGTGAGCCGGATCGCGGCGCTGCGCCGGCTTCATCCCCGGGCCTTGGGCATTGCGAGCCACGCCATGGTGTGCAGCACGCCGCTGCTCGATTTGTTCCGGCACTGCGGCTTCCGCTATGATCGCAATCTCTTGTGTTACCGGGTGGCGGAGATGAAGCCGTTCCTGCATCACAATGGCCTGCTGCGGCTGCCGGTCTTTTGGGAGGATGACATCTGGTTCACGGTCGAAGCGGGCGCGCGCTTCAGCGCCGCCTGGCTGCCGGCCGGCGGTTATCGCTGCATTTTCAATTTTCATCCGATTCATTTGTATCTCAACACGACATCGCGGGCGCATTATCTCGCGGCCAAGCCGCTGCAGCACGATCCGGAGCAACTCGCCCGGCACGCGGCCGGCGGCTACGGTGCGCGTTCCGTGTTTCTCGATCTCGCCGCCTGCATACAGCGGCATCAGCTTGCCACCGGTTTGTTGCAGGACTTTCTGACCGCATGAGCATCGTATTCTTCGGCACCACGGACACGGGCCATCACTGTCTCGCACAAATCCTGCGCGCCGGCTTGCCCGTCAGCGGCATGGTCACCGGCTTGCCCGAGTTCGAGATTTCCTATGCGCCGGGCAAAGTCCAAAACCTGCGCCATCGTTCGTTTCAAGATCTGGCCGAGGCTTTCAGCATTCCGCAGCTCACGTTTCAACGCAAGTTCGATGAAGCAATTCTGCGGACCTTGCGGCAGTGGCAGCCGCAGTTGTTGGTGGTGATCGGCTGGTATCATCTCATACCTGCAAGCGTGCGGGCGCTGGCGCCGCTGGGCGCGGTTGGCGTGCACTGGTCGTTGCTGCCGAAGTATCGCGGCGGCTCGCCGCTGGTGTGGGCGATGCTGCAGGGCGAGGCGGAGACCGGCGCCTCGCTGTTCTATTTGGCAGATAAGGTCGATACCGGCCGCATTGTCGCGCAGGAGGCGGTGGCGATCGGCGCGGATGATGACGTGCGACAAATGATTTCCAAGCTCAACTTGCTTTCAGGCCGGCTCGTGGTTGAACACCTGCCGCGCGTTTTGCAGGGCAGCGCGAGTTCGTGGCCGCAAGATGAAGCCGCCGCCACCTATTTCCGGCCGCGCGCGCCGGCTGACGGCGAAATTGACTGGCGCTGGCCGGCACAGCGCCTCTATGATTTCATTCGCGCGCAAACCCTACCTTATCCCTGCGCCTTCACGTTTCACCGCGGCCAGCGCGTGCGCCTCGTCAAAGCCACGCTCTCGCCGCGCCGCGGTGCACATACTGCCGTGCGCGCCGGCGACGGCCGGTGGCTCGGCCTGGAAACCATTCTGGCAGAAGAGGAAACAGAAGTGAGAAACGCGCGCGATTTTTTTGGCGAAGATGAAATCGTTTTCGAAAATCCGCAGGCTGCGCAACTGAGCTGAGGGCGATCAGGCCGGTGCATAGAACAAACGCAGAATCGCATCACGCGGGTTTTGTGACAGAATAATCGGGCAGCCCACTGCTGAGAATTTCGCCCGTGCCTCATTTCGTCAAAGGTCTGGTTGAGGCAGTTCGAAGGGCTTTGGTTTTCAACTGATTTGAGAAGGCGCTGGTAGATTTCCACCATGCAAACATCCTGTTCCATCAAGAGCAAAGCCATTCTCGTAACCGGTGGCGCCGGTTTCATCGGCAGTCACTTGGTCGATGCCCTGCTGGCCGGCGGCGCCGCTGCCGTGGTCGCGGTTGACAATCTTTTCCTCGGCAGCCTGGAGAATTTGACGCAGGCGCGGCAGTCCTCGCGGTTTCATTTCTACCGGGAAGATGCCGCGGAACTCTCCGCGCTCGATCATCTCATCACCAAACATCGCGTCGAGGTGGTTTTCAATCTCGCCACCAAGGCGCTGCTGTACAGTTTCACCAATCCGGAA
This sequence comes from bacterium, assembly GCA_023150945.1. Classification (NCBI taxonomy): domain Bacteria; species bacterium. Next base: position 174,526 of record JAKLJX010000003.1, read on the forward strand.
GGCGCCTATCTGGTGAATGTCGAGATCATGGCGACGCTGCTCTATCTGCAGCGCAAGGGCGCCTTTCAGACGTTGATTCATTGTTCGTCCTCGGAAGCGTACGGCAGCGCGCAAACGTTTCCGATGGATGAGAGCCACCCGTACGCGCCGGCCACGCCCTATGCCGCCGGCAAGGCCGCGGCGGATTTGATGGCGCTCAGCTACGCGCACACGTTCGGCGCCGATCTCGCCATCATCCGGCCCTTCAACAATTACGGTCCGCGGCAGAATTGCGATCGCGGCCTGGAAGCGGTGATTCCACTGACTGCGGCACGCCTGCTGCGCGGCGAGCAACCGGTGATCTACGGCGACGGTTTGCAGACGCGCGACTTCATTTTCGTGGCCGACACCGTGGCCGGCTTGATTGCCGCCTATGAGATTCCGGCGGCGCGCGGCCAGGTTATGAACCTGGCCTCGGGACGCGAGATCAGCATTGCCGAGGTGATGCGTGGCATTTGTGAGTATTTTGGCTATGACGGACCCATCGAATACCGGCCCGCGCGGCCGGCAGACGTGCGCCGCCATCGCGGTGACATTCGTCGCGCGCAGGAATTGCTGGGCTTCGCGCCCGCCGTCAGTTTCGAGGAAGGGTTGCGCCACACGCTGGATTGGTACACCCACGTGCAGCCGCAAGAACGTGCGTTGGCAACGCATGCCGAGTGAAGACGGTGGGATTGGCGCGGCACGGCAAGCTGCAACCACGGCTGCAATGGTCTGTTTGAAATTGAATCATCGTCCCCGATAAGGCTCCCCACTCCCTGAGGCAGGAAGAGAGACCATGAAAAATGTGACCCCGAAAGACGTGTTCATCCATGAAACCGCGGTTGTTTCCGCTCACGCCACCATCGGCGAGGGCACCAAAATCTGGCATTATGTGCATGTGCGCGAAGGCGCGAAAATCGGCAAGCACTGCGTGCTCGGCAAGGACGTTTATGTCGATCACTATGTCACCATCGGCGACGGCGTCAAGATTCAAAATGGTGTCTCGGTTTATCACGGCGTGACGTTGCAGGACGAGGTCTTCGTCGGCCCCAATGCCGTGTTCACCAACGACCTGCTGCCGCGCTCGCATCACACCACCTGGCGCGTGGTGGAAACAGTGGTGGAAAAGGGCGCTTCCATCGGCGCCAATGCCACGATCGTGTGCGGCGTACGTTTGGGGGAATACTGCATGATCGGCGCCGGTACCGTGGTGCTGAAGAACGTGCCGCCGCATGCGCTGGTGGTGGGCAATCCCGGCCGCCTCATCGGCTACGTGTGCGCCTGCGGCCATCATTTGCATCGCGACTATCACATCGCCAACACCAATCTCTTTCAATTCGTCTGCGTCTCCTGCAAGCGCGCCTATGCCCTGCCTGGCCTGGGTGAGCAGCGGCCGGAGGTGTTGCGCACCGGCGTGGACGGCATTCGCTTCGTGCACCACAATTTCGATGAGGACACCCACACGGCGGTGGCGAGCGTGCTGCAATCTGGTTGGGTGGCAGGCTGCGGCAGCGAATCCGCGCGTTTCGAGAAGAAGCTGGCGGAACTGTCACACTGCGAGCATGCGGTGGCGATGAACAGTTGCACCTCGGCTCTGTTCGCGGCGCTGCTCGCGCTGGAGATCGGCCCCGGCGACGAAGTGCTGGTGGCGGATTTTTCCTTTCCCGCCTCCGGCATGGCAGTCAGGCACGCCGGCGCCCAGCCGCGCTTCGTCGATGTTCGCCTCGACACTTACAACCTCGATTTGGACAAGCTCGAAGCGCTGCGCACGGCCAACACCAGGGCGGTGATGGTGGTGCACACCTTCGGCCAGATGGCACCGATGCGCGAGTTGCAGACTTGGTGCCGGGCGCGCGGCTTGGCGCTCATCGAAGACGCGGCCTGCGCCATCGGCGCGAACCACGGCGGCGTGGCGCCCGGCGAATGCGCCGACCTGGCCTGCTATTCTTTTCACGGCCGCAAGATCATCACCACCGGCGAAGGCGGCGCCGTGGTCACCAACAACGCCGCGCTGTACCGCCGGCTGCGGGAAATTTCCTCGCTCGGCGTCGACGCTTCGGACAAATACAAAGCCGGCGGACCGCTGCGCTATCGGTTTCATCACCTCGGCTACAACTTCAGAATGAGTGACATCAATTGCGCCATCGGGTTGCAGCAACTGCGCCATTTGCCCGCGCTGCTCGAACGCCGCCAGGAGTTTGCCGCGCTCTACCGTGAACGGCTGGCCGGCATTGCGGAATTGACGCCGCCGTATGCCGATCCCGATGCCTTTCACACTTACCAAGCTTTTGTCTGCCGGGTGAAAGAAGAAAGGCTGCGTGATCATTTGATGGCGGAGCTGAAGAAGCAAAATATTCACACCACCATCGGCACCTACGCGCAGCATAGCGAGCCGGTGTTCGCTTCGCAAGAAATTTGCCCCAACTCCCGGCAGCTTTATGAGACGACGCTGGCCCTGCCGTTTCATTCGTTTTTGGGAAAGGCGCAGGTGGAGTATGTGGCGGAGCAGGTGAAGCGCGCCGTTGCCGAGCGGGATTAGGCCATCGGGCGCTCAAAGTCAGAATAAAATTCCAAGAGATTCTTGACCACAAAGCAACCGCTTGCGCCGCGGAGAGCGCAGAGTTTCAAGATCGAGAGAGTCCTTCTCGGCGGTCTCCGCGTCTCGGCGGTGAGTTGTTGAGTTGATTGACACGGGAGTGTGCCCCAATCTTCACAAGATCCTTGCTGGATGACAACTGGATGACAGTGGTGGTGGATACCTCGTGCGAGACAACAGTGTACGAAGGGGGATTATCGCTGCCCGCGGGCTTCAGGTTTCAGCTTGTCTGATGCCTGGCGTAGGAGTTTGACTCGCTGAAATTGCAGGCAGCGCTTGGCCCTCAATGCGCGCCAAAGCAAAAGAGCCAATCACGCGAGGCAAGACCAATTTCGGAACACGGGTTCACCAGCAGGGGACTGCTCGAAGGAGAAAAGGGGGATTCGCGCCGTGCATGAGGCGAGGCGGCGATCACATTGGGAACTTGTGACCGGCCATCTGCTTCTGCCGCCTACTGCGCGATGCTTTCCTGCAATTGCCCAGGAGTTTCTTCCGTTTCATCAAATGGCAGTTGAAAGTTTCCAGCAACAACACCGGGAACTGTGATATCTTCATCCAAGGTTTCCCATCGTAACGCAAATCCATTCAATCGGAGAGTCACTTCTTGCAATTGCTCATCTGTTGCGTTCTTTAAGATCCGAAAACGATTCGCTGGAAAACCGATAATGCGTCCATCTGTAAGTTCGATATAGATGATTCGCCCTTCTGCCCACGCTCTTATGGCGGTTGGCTCAACACCAATTCCTGTTTCAACGGTGGTGGTGCTCATAATACTTTCCCATCAAAAGTTCACGATGCTGAAAAACGAGTTTTTCCATTCTCCGGATGATATGGGGCGCAACACCCTTATTCCGAGCAAGTCGGACAGGCGCTAGCCAAAATTTGCATTCACCATCGGGTGTCGCCACATGAATGTGAGGTGGCTCATTGCGTTCGTCAGAATAAAAATGAAATCGAAATGAGCCGATAATGAAAACTGTTGGTATTGTTTTGGTGATCAGAAGGCATTCGTCAGCTCAGCGGCTACTCACGCAGGCAAAGATAATGCAGAAACTATGACAATGCAAACTGTTTCTCTTTCTGGCGCATACCGGGCGCATGCGGCGGGCACCGGCAGCGCGCGTCTTTGGTCAATGCCCAGATGTTGAATTCACCTTAATCAGTCTGTTCTGTGATGATGCGCCTACTCGAGTCTATTCCGACAATCATGGACTGTGCGAAATTCCCGCTCCAATTCACCTCAATACTTCATTTTCATGTGGGGCCAAACACCGATCAACAGGAGTTCCAGCAAGCATGGCTCTTATTCGTCCTGCGACGATGTTCCTGCCCCGGCCGGAGCTCGCGGCGCGGCTGGCGTGCCCACCTTATGATGTCGTCACGACTGCCGAGGCGCAGCGCCTGGCGCAGGGCAATCCCCTGAGTTTCCTGCGCGTGGTGCGCGCGGAAATCGATTTGCCGGAGGATACGCCGCTCGATGATGAGCGTGTCTATCGCTGCGCCCGCGAGAATTTCTTGAGTTTCATCAAAGCCGGTTGGCTGTATGCCAGCGCTGGCCCGCGTCTGTTCCTCTATCGCCTGCAAACGGCGGCGCACGCCCAAACCGGAGTGGTGGCGTGTTGCAGCGTGGACGAATATGACCGCGGTCTCATATGCAAACATGAAAACACCCGGCCGGACAAGGAGAATGACCGGGTGCAACACATGCTCGCGCTGGCGGCGCACGCGGAGGCCGTCCTGATCGCCTATCGCGGCCGCGCTGAAATCGCGGCGCTGGTGGCGGCCGAGTGCCGCGCACAACCGTTGCTGGATTTTCATGCGGATGACGGCGTGCAGCACACACTCTGGCAGGCGCGCCAGCCGGAGGCGCTGGTGCAGGCATTCGCAGACGTGCCGCGGCTCTACATCGCTGATGGCCATCACCGCTCGGCCGGCGCCAGCCGGGTCCGCAGCCGGTTGCGTGAACACAATGCCGGGCACACCGGCAACGAAGAATACAATTTCCTTCCCGCCACCCTGTTTCCCGAGGATCAGCTTCGCATCCTGCCCTACAATCGCGTGCTGCGCGGCTTGTCGAACTGGCAGCCGCACGAGTTTCTGCAGCAATTGCGCCGTGACTTTTTGTTAACCGGCAGCGCCGCGCCCTCGCCTTTGCGCAAAGGCGAGATCAGCTTGTATGTTAATGGCAACTGGCATGGGCTGACTCTCAAACCAGCCACCGCGGCCGCGCCCACCGCCGGACTTGACGTCACCCGGCTGCAGGAACAAATTCTCGCGCCCTATTTCGGCATTCACGATCAGCGCACGGACGCACGCATCGACTTCGTCGGCGGCGTGCGCGGTGTCGCGGCGCTGCAGCAGATGGTCGATTCCGGCGCGGCACAGATGGCCATCAGCATGCACGCCACCAGTCTCGAAGAATTGCTGGCGGTCTCCGACGCCGGCGCGCTGATGCCGCCGAAATCGACGTGGTTCGAGCCTAAGCTGCGCTCGGGGCTGTTCGTGCATCCGTTCTGATCGTTGCGCCAGGCACACAGGCAGATGATTGCTGCCGGCTCCTGCTTGCGCGGAAGGCGGTTGCCCGCGAGGCACCCACTCCAGTTGTCATCGACCTTCGTGCAGAATTCAGGCAGGAGAAAAGGCATGTTCCGTTTGCTCATTGCAGGCGCCGTGGCCGTACTGGCAACGGCCGCGAGCCTCCCCGGCCAAGACGCCGTTTTCAACGATGATTTCAGTCAGCCGAACCTCGCCGGCTCAAAGTGGGTGTTCGGCCGGCATGCGGGCAATCTCTCCGCCGTCGAGAATGGTGCGTTGCATCTGCGCTCCACCGGTCGCACCAGCGGCTGGATTCACACCGCTCAAAAATTCTCCCTGCAAAACAAAATCGTTCAGGTAAAAGTCGTGCAACCCAACGGCGACGGCGCGCTCGGCATCTCGCCGACGGCGAATCGTGCAGCCGCCACCGGCTTCTCGGAAGAACCGAACAGCTATCGCTTCTACACCTACCGCGCTTCACCCAACGCGCCCTACAAACTCTATGTGCGTTGGAGCAAGAATCGCGAAGCAGGCGGCCGGGAGGTTGCGGAAGAAGTGACGCTCTCCGGGCCGTGCTATTTGCGGCTGCGCCTCACCGCCGAGACGATTCACTTCGAATACTCGTTTGACGGAGAAACGTGGGCCACCGCTTATGCCGAAATCTTTGCGCTGCCCAATCTCAAGCCCGCGGATCAATACTATGTCGAACTGGCGGCAGATTACACCGAAGTCAACGGCGAGTGGGTGGTCGATGATTTCAAGATACAACCCGTCGGCGCTGCCGCAACCGTGCGTGAGCAAATCGTGTTGGACGACCCTCTGCAAAACAGAACCCAGGGCACGCGCACCGGCGGGCAATTCACCGGCAGCGGCTGGAAAGTCACCGGCCCGGAAGACATGATTGTCTATGATCTCGGCAGATATATCGAAAACGGCGCGTTCACCGTTCAACTCAACAATTTCAAACCAGCCGAGCAAAACGCTTTCGAGCGCCATCACGTGCTGAGCATGTTCCGCAATCCCTGGGGTGATCACAACATCGTTGAAAATGTCGAAACGTTGTGGGATTTGCACACCGGCTTCAACTACAAGCCCGGCGTCAAAATGCTCTCCTTCACCGACAATGCCAATGAGCAGAGCACGATTGTGTGGGATGATTGGGAGCTGGAGCGAACCTACCACGTCACCGTGATCTGGCAGGGGCGGCAGTTGCAATATTTTCGCAACGGCCGGCTCGCGGCCACCCACACCCATGCCGGCCTGCTGCAATTGCGCTATCTCTTTCTCGGCCGCGATTGCACGGTGAGCGGTGATTTTCAAACCAATTTCAAAGGCAATCAATACCCGGCGATGATCGGGCCGGTTTATTCCAACCTGGTGGTGAAGGAGTTTTTGCCGGAGGCCGGCGCTGCACCGCTGGTGCTGGATGAGATCGTCACGCAAAGCCTCTACGCCAACGCCGCACGGCTGCGCTGGTCCACGAATGTGCCGGCCGTCGGTTATGTCGAGTATGGCACAACGCCGGCATATGACCGGCAAACGCCGATTCTCGGACCGCCGGCAATCTCTTTCACCACCACTTTGGCCGGACTCGCGCCCAATCAAGTTTATCATTACCGCCTCATTGCACTCGATGCATCGGGCAACCGTGCGGTATCGGCCGATCAGACCTTCACCACTTCCACGGGCGGCCTCTTTCTTTTCAAGCCGAGTGCGGATGCCACGGTGGAGGCCTCGGGCATTTTCGGTGTGACGCGCGAACTCGGCAACTATGGCGCGGTGAATCTGCTGGCTGGCAGTGGCTGGGAAAGTTACTTGCGCTTCGAGGTGACGGGCGTGACCGGTGAGATTGCGGCTGCCGTGCTGCGGCTGCACGGCCGGCAAGCGGGCCGGAGCGGCGGCAACTTGCACGTGCTGCAACAGCCGTGGAGTGAGAAAGAAGTCACCTGGCTGTCGAAGCCGGCGGTCACGACACCGTCGATCGGCCGCTTGCCTGCCGTGCAAGCCGGGCAATGGCACGCTTTCGATCTTGCTGGGGTGATCAACGGGAACGGCACGTTCGATCTGGCATTGATCGGCGCGGGAGAAAAGCCCGTGTCGTTCGATTCGCGTGAGTCCCTCAATTCCCAACCGGAGTTGATCGTGGCGACTGCCGCGGCCACTTCCGGCACTGCGCCGGTGATCAGCAACCTCAGCAGCACACTGCTCTCACCCACTTCGGCGCTCGTCCGTTGGGAGACGGCCGCGCCGGCCAGCGCGCAGATCGAGTTCGGTTTGGATTTGGAGTACGCCAACAAAACCGCCGAAGAGAACGACTTCAGCCGCCGGCACTTCATCACACTCAGCGATTTGGCCCCATCGAAAAAATACTATTTACGCGCCTGCGCGCGTGACGTGCAGGGCCGGGTGAGAGAGACCAAAGAATTCACGCTGACCACGCCACCGGACAGCGCCGGCCAGGTTGCGTTGTATGAGGTGTACGATCTCTATCTCACCGCGGCAAGCGCCGGCGAAAATCCCTATCGCGACGGTCCGGAAGTAACGGTCACTTTCACCGGTGTTTCTGGAGAAGCGCAGGGCAAGACGATCACGGTCGCAGGCTTTTGGGACGGCGATCGCACTTTTGCCGCGCGTTTCGCGCCGACCGCGGCCGGGAAATGGGCGTGGCTTGCGAAGTCGAGTGACGCCGGCCTCAACGGCAGGCAGGGGCAGTTGTATTGCCGCGGCACGCTCCCGGCCGCGCATGTTTCCAGTCGCGGCCATGTGCTGCCGGCGGCCACTGCGCCGCGCACGCTGGCGCACAGTGACGGCACGCCCTTCTTTTTGGTGGGTGATCTGCAAACCTCGTTTCGCGCGCCCGCCCTGGCAAGCCGGCAGGACTTTCAGAGGTATGTTGAAATGCGCGCGGCCCAGGGCTTCAATTTCTTGCACGGCATGGGTTATGTGTCTGCGGTTGCGATCGGCAAAGATAATCGTCTCGAGTCCGCTTTTGATGGAGATGACTGGAATCGCCTGAATCCCACTTTCTGGCAGAACCTCGATCAACGTGTGGCGTTGTTGAATGCGCGCGGCCTGGTGGCGGGACTGCCGTTGTGGCCGCTGGAAATGCAAACCGCCTCGCCCGAACAGGTGACGCGTTTCGTGCGCTATCTGGTGAATCGCTACGCCGCCTGCAATGTCGTCTGGGTGACGGCGCTCACCGCCGAGGCGGAGGCCTCCACCACCGGCCAGGCAGCCCTGGCAGCGCTGCTGGCAGCCAATGATCCTTACCATCATCCTTTTGTGAAATTGGCAACGGAATCCGATCTGGAGTTGCCGGCGACAGCGGGCAAGGCCACGCAGCCGCAGTTGCGGGCGGTGTTCGACAGCGCGGAAGCGCGCGATGATGCCGGCGTGCACCGCGCCGTGTGGCAGACGGTGATGGCAGGCGGATTTTGTGTCTATCAGGATCGCGCGGCGATTGACAAGCTGCCGGCGGCCGCTGACGGCGCGCCCAGCCACGTGATGGCGAGGTTGCGTGATTTCTGGACCAACGACAGTCACTACGAAATTCGCTGGTGGGAATTCACGCGGTTTGCCGCGCTTGGCAATGGCCGCTGGCTCGCCGGCAATCCCGGCGTCGAGTATGTGATCTATGCTGAGAACAGCGGCGGTTTCAAAGTTGAACTCCCCGAGGCCAGCGGCCAAATTCAAGGCCAGTGGTTCAACACCAAAACCGGTTTGTGGAGCGCGGTTTTCTCCGGCGCCGGCGGCGCAGCGGTGGCTTTGAAACCGCCGGCAGAGGAGTGTGTGGCGTACATCTCGGTGAAGAGGTAGGTTGACAATGTCAAGTTAATCCTCACGCTCCCTTGATGGTCATGCTGGAAACATCCTTTTCAGCATACTGCACAGTCGTTGAAATCGCTGCGACTCAGCAGTTGCTGAAACGGACTCATCCTGAGTGACACGTTTGGCAGGTGAATCCGTTGGGTTGACCTTGTCAAGGTTGTCGGTTTTCTTTTGCTGCGGACGAGTTCTTGGACAGGATTCACGGGATTTACTGGATAGCAGGCAAATCCTTTGAATCGTGTTAGTCCCGTCAATAGGTGCAGATGCGTCCGCAAAAAGTGGTCGCGATCATGCCGGGTCGCGGCCTGCGATGCCAACGGGCGGCAGAGGACTGCTCTGCCGCCCGTTTTTTGTGCCGAGGCAAGCGCCGGCCGTGTGACGCCGGTGTGTTGCCGTGTTTTCTATTGCAGCTTGGACAGACGAACAGTATATTTCGCGGCAATCAACACTACCACGTTAAGTACACTGGCTTCTCCAGAAGGCCAGCTTGACCCCGACGGGGTCACATGTGATAGCCCACGGGCAGCGCCCTGAGAACCGACAAGATCCGTCGCGCCTGGCCCTGCAGGGGCGGCATTTCTGAGCTGGCGCTGGGGCGCCATGTTGGGGCTTGGTGATCTCTCATGGTTACCGATTTTCCAGGGCGTTGCCCTGCGCTTCTACCTTTCGCCCCTTGGGGGCTGTTTGTCTGTGCACTAGAATTCGGCTCAACGTTGCTAATCAAACCGCGCGAGAACGCACCCGCAGTAGCTCGCTTCTCCGCGAATTCGTTTCCCAGATAGAAATCCAACAAACCATAAGAGCATTATGTCAGAGCAAAACGGCAATACGCAACGGGAAAGCGCCAAAGCCTTTGGCCCCAATGCCTGGTTGATTGAAGAGATGTATCATCAGTATGCCGAGCGCCCGGATTCGGTCGCAGAAAGCTGGCGCGGTTTCTTCGAGGATTATCGCCCGATCAATGCGCCGTTGGCGCCGCTTGCCACGGCTCCGGTGAGCGCACCGGCCGCGCAGGTTGCGCCCGCGCCGCCGGAATTGCCTGCCGGCGCCGTGCCGATTCGCGGCGGCTTTGCCAAGATCGTCGAGAACATGGCGGCCAGCCTGGAGATTCCCACCGCCACCTCGGTGCGCATGATTCCGGTGAAGCTGCTGGAGGAGAACCGCCGCGCCATCAATCTCTATCTGCTCGACACCACCGGCGCCAAGATGAGCTTCACCCACCTCATCGCCTGGGCGATCGTGAAAGCGGTGAAGCAACTGCCGGTGATGGCGACCTACTTTCTCGCGCACAACGGGGCGTTCTACAAAGTCACGCCTGAGCATGTCAATCTCGGCCTGGCGGTGGACGTGGCGCGCAAGGACGGCAGCCGCGCGCTGTTCGTGCCCAACCTCAAGGCGGCGGATACGATGGATTTCGCCGCGTTCTTCAATGCCTACAACGACATCGTGCGCCGCACGCTCGCCAATCAAGCCAAGCCGGAAGACTTCGCCGATACCACCATCACGCTCACCAATCCCGGCACCATCGGCACGGTGCATTCGGTGCCGCGCTTGCTGCCGCGTCAGGGCGCCATCATCGCCACCGGCGCCATCGACTATCCGCCTGAGTATCAATTCGCGGATCCCGCCACCATCGCGCGCCTGGGCATCAGCAAAGTGATGACGGTGACGAGCACGTATGATCATCGCATCATTCAAGGCGCGGAGAGCGGACTTTTTCTGCAAAAACTGCATCAGCTTTTGCTGGGGGAGGAGAATTTCTATGACGAGATCTTCGCGAGCCTGCACATTCCTTATCATCCCGTGCGCCTGGATCGTGACCGCAATCCCTCCTTCGACGGCAGCCTGGCGGACGACGGCATGGTCGAGAAGGAAGCGCGCGTCATTCAACTGATCAACATTTATCGCGTGCGCGGCCACCTGCTCGCCAATTTGAATCCGCTCAGCGCCGAAGCCCAATCCCATCTTGAGCTCGATCCGGCGCGTTACCGCCTGAGTTTGTGGGATTATGACCGGGAGTTCATCACTGACGGATTGGGCGGCCGGCAGCGGGCCACCTTGCGCGAGATTCTCGACATCCTGCGTGATGCCTATTGCCACACCATCGGCATCGAATACATGCACATTCAGGAGCCGGAGCAGAAGGCGTGGGTGCAAGAGCGCGTGGAGGGCAGCAAGCGCCGCGACTGGCTGGACGCCACGGCGAAGCGCCGTATCCTCGATAAGCTGAACTCCGCGGAGGCCTTCGAGCGCTTCCTGCACACCAAGTACGTCGGCCACAAGCGCTTCAGCTTGGAAGGCGCGGAGTCGTTGATTCCGATGCTCGACGCGCTGCTGGAGCGCGCCCTGCAGCACGGCGTGGAGGAGGTGGTGATGGGCATGGCGCACCGCGGCCGCATGAACGTGCTGGTCAACGTCATCGGCAAAACCTACGGCGCGGTGTTTCGCGAGTTCGACGACAATCCCGATCCCAACAGCCGCGAAGGTACCGGCGATGTGAAGTATCACTTGGGCGCCACCGGCCGGCACGTGAGTGCCAGCGGGCAAGGAGTCAATGTCACGCTCGCCTCCAACCCCAGTCATCTCGAGGCAGTCAATCCGGTGGTGGAAGGCATGGCGCGTGCGCTGCAGGACATGCGTGGGGAGGGCCAGCGCACCGGCGTGCTGCCGATTCTGCTGCACGGCGATGCCGCATTCGCCGGGCAGGGCGTGGTGGCGGAAACCCTGCATCTGAGCGCGCTGCCGGGCTATCGCACCGGCGGCACCGTGCATCTCGTCATCAACAATCGCATCGGCTTCACCACCGCGCCGGTGGACGCGCGCTCGAGCGTGTATGCCACCGACGTCGCGAAGATGGTGCAGGCGCCGATTTTTCACGTCAACGGCAATGATCCGGAGGCCTGCATCCGCGTCATTCAGCTCGCCGTCGATTTCCGGCAGGCGTTCAACAAAGACGTGGTGGTGGACTTGATGTGCTATCGCCGCCACGGCCACAACGAAAGCGATGAACCGAGCTACACTCAGCCGTTGATGTACGCCCGCATCAACGAAATGCGCTCGGTGCGCAAGCTCTACACCGAACAGCTCGTCAAGCGCGGCGAGATGACGCTCAAGGAAGCCGAGGCCATGCTCGACGATTTTCAGAACAAGCTCGAGACCGCTTTTCGCGAGACCCGTGAACGCGCGCCCGAGCCGGTTACTCTGCCGGCGCGGGCCTCCTCGCCGCCGCTGCTGAGCAAGACTTCGACCGGCGTGCCGCTGGCGGTTCTGGAGGAAATCAATGCCGCGTTGGTGCGCTTTCCATCCGGTTTCACCCTGCATCCCAAACTCGCCCGGCAGATGCAAGCGCGCAGCCGCATGCTCGCCGAAGACAATGTGGAATGGGGCCTGGCCGAAGCGTTCGCTTTTGGCGCGCTGCTGTTGGAGGGCATACCGGTTCGCCTTTCCGGCCAGGACTCACAGCGCGGCACGTTCAGCCACCGCCACGCCGTGTTCGTGGATTATCACAACGAAGCGGAATATACGCCGCTCAACCACCTGCGGCCGGAGCAGGCGCCGTTCATCATCTATGACAGCCTGCTCAGCGAATATGCCGTGCTCGGCTTCGAGTACGGCTATTCCGTGATGCGGGAGGAGGCGCTGGTGCTGTGGGAAGCCCAGTTCGGTGATTTCGTGAACGGCGCGCAAATCATCATCGATCAATTCATTTCGTCCGGGGAATACAAATGGGGGCAGAAGAGCCGGTTGGTTTTGTTGCTGCCGCACGGCTTCGAAGGGCAGGGCCCCGAGCATTCCAGCGCGCGCATTGAAAGGTTTCTGACGCTATGCGCGCAAAGCAACATGCGGGTGACGGTGCCGAGTACCGCCGCGCAATACTTTCACCTGCTGCGCAGCCAGATGCACGCCGGCATTCACAAGCCGCTGATCGTGATGACGCCCAAGAGCCTGTTGCGCTCGCCCTGGGCCAAGGCCGCCGCCGCCGATTTGGTGGCAGGCACATTTCAACCGGTGCTGGATGATCCTGAAACGCCGCGCCCGGCTGCCGTCATGCTGCTGTGCACCGGTAAAGTCGCGTTTGATTTAATGGAATACCGCCGCACGCATCAGCTCGAGCCGGCGGCCATCGTGCGCATCGAGCAGCTTTACCCGTTTCCCCATGCTGCGGTCGATGAGGTATTGCAGCGTTATCCCAATGCCACCGACGTGCGCTGGGTGCAGGAGGAGCCCTTCAACATGGGCGCGTGGATTTACATGCAGGCGCGGCTGCGCGATCATTTGCCTGCGACCCACCGCTTGTCGTATGTCGGCCGCATCTCGAGCGGCAGCCCGGCAACCGGCAGCCACAAGGTGCATGTGTTGGAGCAGGAAGATCTGGTGCGGCGGGCATTCGAACGCGGATGAGTTGCAGCGGGGGGAAGAGAGGGGAGAAAGAAGGAACAAAGGCAAGAGAATACCGCGCTGGTGCTGCAATCGGCCTTATTCCATTTTGCGCGCGGCGGTAGAGCCGCTCTGCCACGGATCACTGCCAGGAGAAATACCGGTCTGCGGAGATTTGTTGCGGCTGCGGACAGCCGCCTCCTCCTTCCCGCCGCGCGGCACTGCGGCCGGTTGTGCTTCACTGCTGCGGCGGCGTGTATTCCGGGGGCAGCGCGGAGCCTTCCCCAAAGAAGAAAGCCTCGGTCTGTTTGTCCAAAAACTCGCTGGCCCTCGGATCCATGAGATTGAGGCGGTACTCGTTGATCAACATGATCATTTGCTGTTTCCAGAGTTTCCAGGCCTCCTGGGAAACGTTTTCGTAAATCCGCTGGCCGAGCGGGCCTTTCATCGGCGGCTTGTCGAGTCCCACCATTTCCCGCCCGAATTTCACACATTTCACCATGCGTGCCATAGCTCACCTCGAAGTATTATCGCATTCCTGGCCGGCGAATTCCCGCGGCCGTGCACCACCGCAATTCGCTGCGGCATTTTTTCTCATTTGAAAAGGCTGGCTGGCAAAGCCGATTGCACCACTGCAATCGGCCCGCACCTGCTGGCGGCCTCAGTGTTGCGACGCAAGCTGCGCCCTGCCAATCAACAGTTTTGCGCGGGTGGCGAAGAACTTGCCTTTTTGAAAGACGCGCAGCACTTGCAGATAGCTGTCCAGCACCGCCATGGTGTCGTCGATCGATTTGGGCACGACTTCGAGATTGATCACGCCGTCATAGCGGTGCTTGCTGACGTGCGCGAGAAATTTCGCGATCGGCAGCTCGCCCTGGCCCAGGGGCAGGTGCGCGTCCTGGCCGCGGCTGCAGTCCGAGAGATGGATGCAAACCACCTGCGGCGCGATGGCGCTGAAGCGCGCGAAGATGTCCTCTCCGCGCAGGAACGCGTGCGCCGGGTCGAAGCACAAGCCGATGAGTTTTTTCTTCAGCACCCTGCGGCTCATGTCCACCAGCCGGTCGAAATCCTTCACGTTCCAGGCCTCGACGTTCTCCAGGATGATCGGTACTTCCAGCCGCTGCAGATTATCGTAGAGGAATTCCAGTGCATCATCGGCGTTGCCCTGATCATGCTCGGCCTCGGGCGGATGCGCCACGCAGTAGAGCAGGTTGAGGTCATGGCGATGGCGATTGAGCAGGGCGATGGTGTCGTCGATGCGCTCCTTGGCGTCGAAGGAGGACAAATCGAAGCCGTGCTCGCTCACCAGCGGCAGATGAAAGCCGGCCGCCATGCCGTTCATGTTGGCAATCACGGCGTCGAGATCGTTGAAAACCGTGGGATTCAGCTCGACGAAGCTGACGCCCACCCGGCGTACCAGCGCCAGCAATTCTCCGGCTTTTTTGCCGTCAAAATCACCGATGGTCAATCCGACCTGCATACTCTGCTTCTCCGTAGGTTTACTGAATGCTCGTCCGCGCGAGCAGATAGATCCAATTCAAAACAATTGCGGCGATGCCGAGGCGGCGCCAGCGCCCGGCGTCTTGCGATTGCCAAATCCGGCTCAGGTCACGGCCGGCGCCCGTCGCCGCCACCAGCACGGCTGCGCCGAGAATCAAACCGAAACCAAGCAGCACCAGCAGCGGGTTCAACGCCAAGGCCGTGGCAATTTCTCCGCGGCCGAGGGCGAGCAGCGCGCGGGTGCTGCCGCAGGTTGGGCAGGGAATGTGCGTCAGGCGGTGCAACAGGCAGGGCGGCACCGCGGCGGCGAGCGGCGCGGCCACGCGTGCGGCCAGCCAGCCGAAAAAGGCGAGCAGGAGCAGAAGCATGCCGAGGCCGGCTTGCGGCCAGAGCGATTGTGCGGGTGCGTGGCGCATGGCTCACTGCGGCAAGTTGAAGCGGGAAAGGATATCCGCGAACCGGAACAAGGCGTACGAGACCAGCCCGCAGCACAAGATCACCGGCAGCATGGCGGCCAGCGCCACACGCGGCATGGCGCTTTGATGAAACTCCCGCCAGCCGATGAGCACGATGCCGAGTTGCCAGCCCAGCGCGACCAAGCCGCCGCACACCGGCAGCACGGCCAGTAATTGCGGCCCGAAGCTGTAGCACAGCGCACGGAAAGTCGCCTCCCAGCCGCCTTGGCCGCTGCCCACCAGCAGCAGGCAGATGTGGAAAACCGCGGCCGCGAAAAAGATGACGAGCGTCATCCACAGCGGCAGGATCAAGACATAGAAGCCGTATTGCCCGCGGCCCAACTCCACGCCGAGCTCGCGTTCGAACTGCTCGAGCATGGGAAAAGACTGCATGATCTGGCTCTGCCAAAACAGCGAAATCAACCCGGAAGTCATCCAAACGATGAGCGCGAACAGCAGCGCCGAGCTGAGGTTGCCGGTTTTGGGCGCGCGGCGAAAAAAATCCGTCGGCCGCAAGGAAGCGTCGCTCCAAGTTTGACTCAACCCGCGCAAAAAGCCGGTGCGGCTGCGATCCTCCCACTCGATAGGCTCCCTGGAGGCGAAAGGCGGCGGTGGTGGTGGCGCCGGCTCTGCGGCACCGGCAGGCCGGTACGGTGTTTCTGCTGCCGTAGCCGGCGGGGCGGACCCGGCATTGAATTCAAACAGGCCCTCATCGGCGATGGCCGCGCCACAATAGGGGCAGAACTTGGCCTCATGAGTGGTAATTTCTCGCTGGCATCGTGGACAAACGGACATGGCACAGTTCCTCGCTCAGGTGCACATCACAAGGTCAAGCTGCTGGTTCTAAGCATGCCACTGAAATGGTGTTCAAGTCTGCGCGATTTTGTTGGAAATGGCAGGGGCGGAGAGAAAGTCTGGCGCGGGGACGGCAGTGAAGGCCGGCCAGGCGTTGCGCACCTGGCCCGGCACCCCGGCAGTTCTGGGCGAGCGTCTCTGGTTGAAAGCCATCAAACGAGATAGAGGCTGTTTTCCTGTGCGGTAAGCTCCCGTACTTTCTTCTTGAGCTGGCTCAAATCCGAGGATTTGACCAAATAGGCGTCCGCCGACCAACTGGTGAAATCGCTCATGTAAGTCGAGTAGGCCGAATTCAAGATCACTTTCAGCTCGCGATTCTCTTCCATCAGATCGCGCAGCACGTCGAGGCCGTTTTCGCCATTGAGTTTGATGTCAACAATGGCAAGGTCAACTTTGCAGTTGCGCGTTTGTTCGCGCGCCGACTGGCCGTCGGCGGCAGTGATCACATGATATCCCAAAGCCTTCAATTCCTGGGAATAAAGCAGGCGCAAATTCTTCTCGTCCTCGACCACCAGAATCGTCTTCATTGCCTCGTTCCTTGCATTGCTGGATTTCCTTTTCGTTTCAGGCACCCGGCCCGGGTCCTCCCACCGGCAATCTCGCCGGCCGGCCGGTTTTTCCTGAAATCGGATGGAGAAGATAAGAATCTCATCGAGAAATGCAAGGCATTCCTCTGTTTCATTTCGTAAATCTTTTTCCTATCTTGGCCGCAAACACCATTCAACCCAATTCCTGGCTGGCCCATGTTGTTGCCTCGAAGGCTGTTACTGCTGGCACTGGCTGCCACCCTGCACAGTTGTGAGCGGACGCCTGCCTCGCTCTATGAAGGCCTCCCCACTGAAATCGTGGCGATTGCGGCCTACTCGCACACCGATCCGAATTACCAGCCGGTGCCGGATTCCCTGCAACTGCGCTTCAATCGCGTGCTGCGGCTGCTGCGCATCAACGTCGTCGCCGACGGCTGTGAGCCACAACCGGCGGCGCGCGTCGTGACTGCCGGCAATGACCGCCTCATCATCCAGTTTGACATGAACAACGCCTGCGCGCCTGCCGCGCCGGCACCTTTCGATGTCGATATTCACGTCAGCCCGATTCACCCCGATGAATTCCAATTGATCGTCGAAGCGCGCGATTTTGAAAGTGACTTGCCCGGGCAAATCGTGCTGAATCGGCGGGTGGCGGTGCAGCGATTGCCCGGTTTGTGAGACTGTGGTCTGTCCGCACACGCCACCACCTGGGCGCTTCGTCGTGTGCAAGTACACATCCGCTTCGACCAGTGCACGCTGCGGGGCCGAGCGCCCGGGCGGTTTCTTCATTAATCTGGATTGACACGAGACTCTGATTCGCGGGCGAGACCAGGGGCGTATCGCCTTCTTCAACGCCCACCTTTCTCCTGCCCACCTTGTTTCATCCTGAAATCATTCTTTGGGAGTTGACATGCGATTTTTGAACCACCGCTGCACCCGGTCAATGGCGGCTGTTGCCGAGCCCCGCCGCCGGCTGGACGTGCATCAGGCAGCCGCGTCCTCCAGCACTGTGCTGCGAGTTGTCTGCACTGCGGCCCTGTTGCTCGCCACTAATCTTGGTGCCCAATCGGTGCCTGCAAAATCTGCAGACGTCAGGCCGCCGGGTTCGAAAAAATGGGTCGAGCAGACGCTGCGCCGGATGTCACTGCGCGAAAAACTCGGCCAGCTCTTCTTCTATTACCTGGACACGGATTTCAAACCGGAGGGTGATCCGGAGCTGCAGGCGATCGTACGGCTGGTCACACAGCACCAGGTCGGCGGCCTGCATCTGTGGCGCGGAGAACCGTATGCCACGGCGCACCTCACCAACCGGCTGCAAGCGCTCAGCAAGCTGCCGCTGCTGTTCACCGCTGATCTGGAGAACGGCATGGCGCGCTTTCGCGGCACCGAGTTTCCCACCAACATGGCGATTGCCGCCACCGGCAACGTGGACATGGCCTATGAGGTGGGCCGGCATACTGCCATCGAGGCGCGCGCCCTCGGCATCGGCCTCACCTTCGCACCGGTGGTGGACATCAACAGCAACCCCGAGAATCCCATCATCAATGTGCGCGCGTTTGGCGAGGAGCCGGAAACGGTTGCGCGCTTCGCCGAGGCTTTTCTGCGCGGCTGCCGGCAGGAAGGATTGTTGACCACCGCCAAGCACTTTCCCGGCCACGGCGACACCCGGCAGGATTCCCATATCGAGCTGGCATTGATCGAGGCCGACAGTGCGCGCCTGGAACAACTCGAGCTCGTGCCGTTTCGCCGCGCCATCGCGGCCGGCGTCGATTTTATCATGACGGCCCATGTCAACGTACGCGGCCTCAACCTGAATCCCTACACGCCGGCAACCCTCTCGTCTGAAATCCTCACCAAGCTGTTGCGCGAGCGGCTGCAATTCGACGGTGTGATCATCACTGATGCGATGCACATGTGGGCGATTACCAGAAGCTACACCGGGGCCTATGCCACTGCCGCGGCGCTCAACGCCGGCGTTGATGTGATCCTGGCGCAGGAGAATATTCCCGAGCTGATCGCAGACCTCGAGCGCCGCGTGCGCGCCGGTGAAATTGCCGAGGCGCGCATTGAGCAATCGGTGCGCCGCATTCTGCTGGCGAAAACCAAAATCGGGCTGCACCAACAGCGCCGGGTGGAACCCGCGGCCGTTGCCGGTTTGCTGCAGCGGCCGGAAGCCTTGCAGGCTGCGGAACAGGCCGCCGCGCACAGTCTCACGTTGCTGCGAAACGAAGGCGGCGTGCTGCCGCTCGCTGCCGGCATGCGCGTCGTGGTCGTGAATCTCTGGGATGAGCCGCGCGGCTTCAACCGCACGCCCTTTCTGCGCGAGCTGGAACGTTTCGTGCAACCGGCGGCGGTGGTGTCTCTGCATCCCAACAGCACGGCGCGCGAAGTGGAGCGCGCGCGCGCGGCCGTGCGCGCCGCGCAGATTCAGGTATTGCCGGTCTACGCGGCGATCGGTTCCTGGAAGGGGCACATTGGGTTGCCGCAAGTGATGCAGCCCATGGTCGATTCTCTGCTCGCCACCGGTGTGCCGGCCGCGGTGATCAGCATGGGCAATCCCTATGTCTATTCGCAAGTGCAGCATGCCGCCGCTTATCTCGTGGCCTATGACGACGAAAACCGGATGAGCCAGGCGGCGGCGCGTGCCGTGGCCGGCGCTACCGCGATTGCCGGCCGCCTGCCGATCACCATCCCGGGATTTTTTGCGCGTGGCGCCGGTCTCACACTCGCCGCGCGCGGCACCAAACCGCTTGACGAATCGGCCGCGCTCGCGCCTACGCTGCGCATGGCCTTTCCGGAGGAAGCCGGCATGAGCAAAGCAGGTCTCGATTCGGTGCGCGCGCTCATGCAGCAGGCAGTGCGCGACTCGGTTTTCCCCGGCGCGGTGCTGCTGGTGGCGCGCCGCGGCAAGATTGCGCTGCATGAAGCATTTGGCACGCTGGGCTACGGCGCGTTCTACCGGCCCGCGCCGCTGCATGCGATTTATGATATCGCCTCGCTCACCAAAGTCGTGGGCTTGACCACTGCCTGCATGCTGCTCTACGAGCGCGGCCGCCTCAAGCTCGACGAGAAAGTGCAAACCTACCTGCCCGAATTCACCGGCAAAGACAAGGACAAAGTCACGGTGCGCCATCTGCTCACGCATTGCTCGGGCTTGGTGGCGTTTCGCTTGTATTATCGCGACTACCGGACTCCCGATGCAATCGTCAACACCATCTTGCGGGAAGAACTCGAGTATCCGACCGGCAGCAAAACGGTTTATTCCGATTTGGGCGCCATTTTGTTGGGGAAAATTGTGGAGCGTCTCGCCGGCAAGCCGCTCGACGCATTTTGCCGCGAGGAAATCTTCGCGCCGCTGAACATGACCGACACCTTCTACAATCCGCCCGCTGCGCTGCTGCCGCGCATTGCGCCGACGGAATTCGATACCTGGACCGAAGGCCGCAAGGGAGATTTCGCGCACGGCATTGTGCATGATGAAAACGCCTGGCGCCTGGGCGGGGTCTCCGGCCATGCCGGCCTGTTCAGCAGCAGCCGCGATCTCGGCGTGTTCCTGCAAATGCTGTTGAATGGCGGCAGCTTCGGCGAGGCCAAACTGCTGCAACCGGAGACGATTGCGCTGTTCACTTCCCGCCAGGAAGTGGTGCCGGGCAGCAGCCGCGCGCTGGGCTGGGATACTGCCGACGGCGAAAACTCCGCCGGCACTTTGATGAGCCGCAAAGCCTACGGCCACACCGGTTTCACCGGCACCTCGCTGTGGACCGATCCTGAGCGCGGCTTGATCGTGGTGCTGCTCAGCAATCGCGTGCATCCCACGCGCGAGAATCGCCGCATTCTGCCGTTTCGCGCCAAGCTGCATGATGCCGTGGTGCGTGCGATCACACCGTGAGCGGGCCACGGCCGGTACATTTTGCCCCCTCGGGCAGTGGCAACCAAAAGCCGGTTGCGTTCGATTGCCATCTGTGATTTTGAGCCGGCTTGTGCCTCTACGCTTGCGCTTGCGATCGCAGACGGTGGTCGGGCTCCTGCCGGCACAAAACTCACGTCGTAATCAATGCTTTTCTCACCTTCAGGAGGTTGCTGATGAGGGATCGTCACCGCAGCAGAATTTCACTACTGTCTGTTGCGCGGCAATTCTCAACTTCTGCTCTCACTTTGAAATCCACGCGGTTCTTCATTTTTCCGTTGCTGTTGCTCACCGGATTCTACTTTCTCGAAACACCCTCACCGTTGCCCGAACCGGCGTTACGCGTGCCGGTGACCAGCGCTGCGCTCGCCGAATATCCTGATCTCGCTTTTGACGCCGGCGGCACGCTGTGGGTCGCCTATCAACAAATGCAGGACCAGGAAGAGAGCATCCGCGTGCGCGCCTATCGCAACGGCGCGTGGGCCGATTCGCTGCTGCTGGATCGCGCCCGCCTCGCCTGCAAGCCGCGCCTCGCGGCCGCGCCCGACGGCACGCTGTGGGTCAGTTGGGCGCGCGCAGAAGCCGGCGGACTCGTGCTCGTCGTGACGCCCATTGTCAACGGCCAGCCCGGCCCGCAGGAAATCATTGCGGACGGACCCTCCGCCAATTGGCAGCACGACGTGGTGTGTGATCAGGCGGGACGCTTGTGGCTGGCATGGGAACACATGAATCGCGATACCGCGCAAGTGCGATTCAGTGTGCGGGAAAATGGCCGCTGGTCGCCGCCGCGACCGGTGTTTGCCGCCGCGCACCGGCAAATGCGGCCGGCCTTGGCGGTCGGCCAGAAAGGCGAGATTTGGTGCGCGTGGGATGGTTATCTCGGCAACTACAACTACGACATCTTTCTGCGAAGACTGGATCGCGCCTCGCCAGTTTGGAATCTCACGAACTCCGCCACGCTGGAGCAATGCCCGGCGTTGAGTGTGGGCGCCGGCAATCGTCTGTGGCTCGCCTGGCAGAGTAATGCGGATGCCACCGGCAAGCCGGACATTCCGCGCTGGCTGGCGCTGCGGCAATGGGATGGCAAGACGCTGCGCGCACCGGCTGCTGCCATGCCCGATCGCAATCTTCTCGCCACCGGCATGCTGCAAAGCTGGGAGTCTCCCGAGCTGCTGGCAAGCCGGCGCGGCGCGTTGTGGCTCTTCGGCCGTCCCAGTCAGGAATTCAGCGCACAAGCTTTTCTCGGTGACCGCTGGAGCCGCCGCCAGGACTTTGCACTGCCCGGTTGGGGCGGCCGCGGCGAATTCGTGCGCGCCGCGGAAGCGCAAGACGGCACGATTTGGACCGTGCGCCGCGACATTGCGCTGATCGAGCTTTGCGCCTTTCCCGCGCTTGCCGAGGCAGCGGCCAAACCGAAGCTGCAAATTGCGCCGGAGCAGCCCGCGCCGGCCTCGCCGGCTGCGGCCGTGGCGGCCGCGAAATGGCAAATGACAGCGGAAGCCCGCGAATTTCTCATTGCCCCTGCCGAGCAGAAGTTGGTGTTTGGCGATTTGCATCAACACTCCAATCTCTCCGACGGCATGGGCACGGTGGATGATTGCTACACCCGCAGCCGCGACTTCTACGGATGGGATTTTGCCGCGCTCACCGATCACGAATGGTTCGTGCGCAATCGCATTCTGCCTTCGGAATGGGAGTATATTGCCCGCATCACCGCCGGTTTCCACGCGCCGCCGGATTTCGTGACGCTGCACGCGTATGAATGGACCGCGGCGCGCTGGCCCAATGGGCCCGGCCACAAGAACGTTTACTTCCCCGATGAGGCGCAGCCGATCCTCAGCGTGGCGGACTCCAGCGCCAATCTCACTCCCAAACTGTTTGCCCGGCTGCGAGAAACCGGCGCAATGGCGGTGCCGCATCACATCGGTTGGACTGGGGTTGATTGGCAGCATCATGATCCGCAAACGCAGCCCAACGTGGAAATCGTGTCGGTACACGGCGCTTTCGAATATCTCGGGAATGAGCCGATTACCCATCGCGGCGGCATTCCCGGCATGTTCATGCAAGACGGCCTGGCGCGCGGGCTGCGCTTCGGCGTGTTGGGCGCCTCCGATGGTCACGGACTGATCTGGCATCACGGCATCGGCCGCAAGCGTGACCCCTGGGTGCAAGGGCTGGCCGGCGTGTGGATCGAAGGCGAGTTGACACGCGAATCTCTCTTCGCCGCCTTGCAGGCGCGGCGGGTCTATGCCACCAGCGGCGTGCGCATTCTGCTGCACTTCAGCGCGGACGGCCACGCCCAGGGCAGCGAGTACGAGAGCGCGGCGCCGCCCCGCCTCGCCGTGCGCGTTGCCGGCACCGCCAAAATTCGCTACGTCTATCTCCTGCGCGACAATCAGGTGATTCACCAGCACGGCGGTGACTTTGGCGTGGGTGATATGGTGCGGTTCGAATTCAAAGACGAGCAGGCAGCCGCCGGCACGCATTGGTATTATGTGCGGGTGGTGCAAGAAGACGGCGAGATGGCGTGGTCAAGTCCGATTTGGATAACCCGGAAGGAGTAACCGGTGGCCGGCATTGCCGGAGTTCCACCCAGAGGATCACCGCGACAATGCCGGACCTGGACGCGGCAGAACCGAAAAGAAAGAATCGCGTAAAGTCGTGGAGCACGCTGAGCAAGGCTTCTGAAATGAGATTTCGCGATCACCGCGCCGGCGCGGTGCAAAGGGAGGGGAATGGAAAAAATCCGGCCCGGGTGCAAAGACGGTTGTGTTCGCCCGGGCCGGATTTCTGTTTACTGCAATTCACCGCTGGTCAAATCGCCGGCGAAGCTTTGCCCGCCGACATTGATGCTGGCCTTGCCGTTGCCAAGCACGATGGTGAAGGTGCGATTGATGTTGGTCTCGCGGTAGGAATCACCGCGCTGGAAGGTCACTTTGGCGGTGTAGGTGCCGCTCACCGTGCCGCTGATCTTGCGGGAGAGATCCAGGCGGCTGCCGCGCGGGCCTTGCACGTTGGTAAACGTCAGGCTGAGGGCGTGGTCGAGCGTGCGCACCGCGTTGCGCGTTGTGATCGTATCAACCGCGGAGCGGGCATAGGTGCCGTTGATCGTCACCAAGCGCGTGTTCACGCCAGTGGCGGTGAAGGTGCCGCTCAAACCGGTGAGTTGCTGTGACAGCCGCCGCGTGCGATGCGTGCCCGTGCCCTCCACGATGTTGAACACGATGGTGTAGGCGGTGTCGGCGCCCACACGCCAGTATTTCTGCGGCTGGCCGTTCTGGTTGAGAAACTGATAGGTGTAAGTGCGGCTGATCTCGGCATAGGGCACGCCGTTCGGATTGCCGCGCTCGCGCTGGAGCAGCAGAGTCCACGTGCCGGTGACCGGATCATAACTCGTATCGACGCTGGCGATCGCGCCGGGGTCGCTGTACTTGCCGAGCAACACCTCGGCAGGCTTTTGCAGACCGCCGGTGCCGGCCAATTCGATGACGTCGCTCACTTGATCGATGGCGCCGCCGTTGTCCGCGCCGAGCGCGCTGGCAAGCGATTCGGCCGCGTCTTCGGTGGCACTCAGGCTCGCGGAGGATGACACCGGGTCTTCATTCGAACAGGCGGCCAAAGCCAGGGCCGCGACCGCCGGGAACAACAGCCGCAAATACTTCTTCGCTTTCATGTGTGCTCCTGAAAATCTGGGAATGTGGGAAATCAAGAAGTGAGTTTTGCACGCACTGGGCCGGATTGCCGGCAACGTTGCTTCGAAGCACGATCGTCAGAACGATCCAACCTCACTGCGCTCGCTCGGGGTTTTCGCAAGCAGCATGCCAGCGCTGCGGTGAGAACAAATTCAACCGGTTAGCGCGGCAGACTGCAGACGATCATGCTATTGCCTGTTCGTGGCGGTACAGGGCAAGAGCACGCGCGCGTACACGAAACCGAGGCGCCCTTCCCGCGCGAGGCCGGTGCCGGGCGGGAAAATCCGCTTGCATGTTGAGTGATTGTCACCTATATTTTTTTCGCGTGGTGAACGCAGGTTGCGAGACACGAACAGATGCAACTCATCATACTTTTATTTTCATAAGGAGAGAGTGGGATGAAGAAAAGTTGGCTTGGCTTGATGAAGTGGAGCGCTTTGTTGCTGATCATACCGGGCATGATACTCGCCCAAAGCATGGAGAAGACCTCGGCAAAGCTCTACATTCAGCAGAAGGAGTGGGACAAAGCGATTGAATGGCTGCAGAAAGCGCTGGAGAAGAATGGGGCCGATGCCCAGACGCACTTTCTGCTCGGCCAGGTTTATGCGGAAAAAGGCCGCTTGCTGGACATGGCGCGGGAGTTCGAGGAGAGCAAAAAGCTCGACACCAAGAACAAGATGAAAAAAGAAAAGAAGCAAATGGAGGACATGGTCCGCCATTTCTCCGCCAAGAGCTACAACGAAGGCGTCGAAGCTTACAAACAGCAAAACTTCGGCAAAGCAGCGGAGAAATTCCTGCTGGCCACCCAGCTCGATCCGAACTACGTCGATGCCCACCGCAACTTGTCGGTGGCCTACCAACTGGTGGAGCAGGAAATCCTGAAAGAAGACCCCTGCGCGGATTGCGGTACCGCCACCTACACCTGGGATGCGCATGTCTTCAAATGCCTCGACAGCGCCACCGGCCAAGCCGGAAAGCTGTGTTGCTGCAGCCAGGAGGCGCTGCCGGATCTGCGCAGCCGCGTCGTCGCCACTTTGGAAACCGTGGTGAAGCTGCAGCCGGATTCAACCATCCACTTGCTGGTGCTGGCGGACTACTACAACTCCCATGATGATCATGCCCACAGCGCCGCTTTGTTCGAGCAGGCCCTGCAGAAGGAGCCGACCAATCCCAAAATTCTGGCGCGCCTAGCCGACACCTACAATATCATGGGCAAGACCGAAGAAGCGTTCAAGACCTACGATCAGGCGCTGGTGGCCGATCCCAACAACAAAGATCTGCTTTACAACTACGGCCAGCTCTACCTGACGCGCAATGATTACGCCCATGCCGTCCAGCAATTCCAGCGGCTGGTGACACTGCAGAGCGATGATTTCGGCGCCAATTTCTATCTCGGCGTGTCCTACTTGAAAATTGCCGAAGAGGCCGACAAGCGCGCACGTGAACTGCAGGATGAAGCCTCCGCCAAGAAGAAGAAACCCAACACGGCGGTCATTGATTCGCTGAAGGCCGTGGAGAAGGATCATTCCACCAAAGCGGTGCCCTACCTGGAGCGCGCCACCCAACTCGAAGGCGGCAATCAACCGGCCGTGTGGACCAACCTGGGCATCGCTTACACCCGCTCGGGCACGACCGACAAAGCCAAGGAAGCATTCGACAAGGCCGAAGCGCTCGAGAAGAACAACTGACGCCAACCGGCAATCCGGCGGGGCCGGCCGCAGCGCGGCTGTCCTCCACCCATGAAGACCAAACCCCATCACCGGCAACAACGGTGGATGGGGTTTTGTCTTGTGTTATGCGCGTGTTTCAGACGCGCTTTTTCTCGAGCAATTGCCGACGCACATTGCCCACGGCGTTGCGCGCGGCCTGGCTGAACCAGGCCTCCAGAAAAGCCTCGCGCATCGAGCCGGCATTCCTGGTCATCTGTGCCAGGGCTGCGCTGCGCAGCGAGGTCTTGATCGGGGCGCAGGCTTCGCCGGGGTGATCGGCAAACTCATGCAACCGTGTGATCGCAGTTTGCAGCAGGCTCTCCGGTGGCGTCACTTCATGCACCAGGCCGGCAGGCACGGCTTCCTCCGGCGAGAACAATCTGCCGCTGTACAACACATACGTCGCCTTGTCCGGCGGCAGACTGCAGCGCGCAATCTCCAGCGCCACGGCCGGCAGCGGCAGCCCCAGGCGGATTTCATTCAGCCCGATCACGCCGGCGCCCGCCGCCATGACGCGATAATCGCAGGCCAGGGCCAGCACGCAACCGCCCGCGGCCGCGGAGCCGTTGATGGCGGCAATCACCGGCCGGGGAAAGCTGAACAGGTGGCTGAAGACCACGTCGAAATCTTCCAGAAAGCGGCTCATCTGGTTGCGGTTCAGCTCATAGTTGGCAATCAGGTCCAGGCCGGCGCAGAAAAAACGCTCGTAACCGGTGAGCACCAGGCCGTTGAGCTTGAGTGCCTCCGCCTGGCGTAAGCCGGTTTTCAACGCTTGCAACACGCGTTCATTGAGGGCATTGGCACCGCCGGCATGCAGCCGTAATATCCCGAGGCCTGCGCGTTGCTCCAGAGTGTATGCTTCCATGCTGGTCTCCCTTGGTTTTGACGCTGGCAGAATTACATCCGTTGAACTGGTGCCGGTCCGAAAGTGCGGACTCTCAGAGAATGCTCCCGCAACGGCTTGGCCGCTGCAGCAGCATCCTCCGAGTATCACGATACGCGATGTCTTGAAAAGCCCGGCGCGGCCGCGGTTCCGGCTTTTCGGATAGACCCGAACCAGGGCGCATACTAACGCAAAAATTCACAAATTGTCAAGGGGCAACCCGACCACATGCCCAGGCTGATTCCCCCGCAGTTGGCGCGCCGGCTCTTTGTGCTGGTCACGCTGGTTGTCTGCTATCTCACCGCTGTCCCCTTTCACTTTGACCCTTCACACCCGGGCGTGGCCCGGCGGTGGGCGCGCGCTGAGTTGGTGCCCTTTCACAATGCCCAAGGCCGGCGCATGTCCGGCTCTGACACGCTTGGCAATCTGCTCTTGTTCTTGCCGGTCGGCTTCTGTTTGCATGGCTGGCGCCTCGCCGCTGGGCGTGACCGTCGGCCGCGTCTGTTGAGCACTGTCATTGCCTGTTCGCTCGGCAGCTTTGCCATCGAAAGCATGCAGCTTCTCCTCGCCGATCGTTTCACTTCAGTGAACGATGTCATGAACAACACCTTCGGCGCTGCCCTGGGCGCCGCGCTGGCGCTGCGCTTCTATGCGCCATTTGCCAATGCGCTGCAAACCGTCTGGCGCTCTCTGCGACAACGGCCGGGCGTGCTGGCTTGCCTGGGACTCGGCCTCAGTTTTCTGCTCTGGCGTCTCGCACCGTTCAATTTTACCCCGCGCCTCGACAACGTTTGGAACAACTGGCTGCACTGGCTTCATTCCGTGCGCCATCTCAGCCGTCTGGATGAAACCTGGCGCACGCTCGATTTGCGCGAGTACTGGCCGCTGGCCGGCGCAGAGAATCTTCTTTTTGGAATTGTTTTGGGCGGAATGGTGCATTGGTGCGTGCGCTGGTACTGGCCGGCGAATCCGCACCGCAAATGGGTGACGCCTCTTGCTGCGGCCGGCTTGTTGATCCTGCTCAATGGCTTTGCTTTGCTGGCGAAAACCAATCCACCTGATGTCCTGCCTGATTTGGCCTGCGTCCTCGGCATGTTCCTCGGCAGCCGGATTTTCCGGACGGCGCCGCCGCACACTGCTGCGGCCGTCCGCCGCTTGCAATGGTGGTATGTGGTTTTCTTTCTCCTCGTGCTTGGCCGGCCGGATTTCGGCGAGCTGACCCTCGCGCACAACGGCACGACAGCGCCCGGCTTGCTGGCGGAACTGGCAGCTTCGGTTCAGCCGCGCCATCTCTTCCGGCCGGACGCGCATCCGCTGCGCTTGTTCGTCAAATTCTTTCTGGCTTTTCTTCCCATTGCGTTTCTGCTGGCGCGCGGGACGCGTGCGCGGTGGAGAATTTCACTCGCGCGCCGAATCGTGGGCGGAGTTCTGCTCAGCGCCGGCCTGGGCCTGGGGCTGCAGCTTTTTCGTCATTCTGTAGTGGGAGTCAATGCGGATTTGCCTGCGGTGGTCGCATTGATCGCAGGCGCAGTAGCGGGAATTCTGCTGGAGGATTGGTGGGAACAACAAGCCTCGCGCCGGTCCGAGGCCGAAGTGAGAGGCGGTTTCCCGGCGCCCGGCTCGTCCTGAGCCGCAGCGTCAAAGCGAGAAACAATACCGGGGTGGACAGAATCTCCGAAAATCCTCTCCGGTTGCGGCCGGCCGCGGCGCGCGTTTGCTTGCGCCGGTGTTCCGGCAAGGCTTCAGAAATTGCGATTCAATCGAAACGTGACGACCAGATCGTCATAACCGCGGTCCGTGCGCTTGGCGAAATTCAACCGCACCCGGCCGTCGTTGTCGGTGACGGCCACGCCCACATCGGTTTTGAGCCGGTTCCAGGCGAGGTAGTCAAAAGCGCCGGCAAGTGAAGCGTTGCCATCGGCGAACCACGTCATGCCGGAATCGACGAACAGAATCAAGTTGAATTCGCTCACGATCGGCAGATCATGCAGCCGGCTGCGGCCGGCGTTCATGCGGTATTCGAGATTGGCCAGCAGCATGCGGTTGCCGGTGAATTCTTTGAGGCGATGGCCCGGCAGGCTGGAGAGGCCGCCGAGATCGAAGAGAAACTGCGGCGGCAACTCGCCGCGGCTGGAGCCGGTGCGCAGTCGCAGATCGAGGTTCTTGCCGTAACCGATCGGGATGTAGCGCCGTGCGTCGAGGATGATCCGGTCAAAATCATAGTCGCTGTCAAAGCCCGGGCGGCTGAATTCCGTCAGCAATTGCACGAACCAGCCGCGCCGGGGCGCCCGCCGGTGATCACGGCCATCCCAATTGAATTCGGAGAAATAGCTCACCAGCTTGCCCTCGGCGATGGCGGGGTTCTCCCGGAATTTCTTCTTGCCGCCGAACAGCGACCACACCGCGCGATTTTCCAGAGAGAGCAAATCATCGCGGCGATAGCCGGCAGTCCATTTGATATCTTCCCCGAAATTCTGGCTGCCGTACAGGCTGAAGCCCTTGCGCCGGTAGTAATCTTGAAAATCCTCCTTGAGCAGCAGCGCCGCAGCGGTGTTTTCGTCATGCGGAATGATCCACTCATCTTCGCTGTCGGTGCGATCGTGAATCTCCGCGCCGAGAATGGTGCGAAGGCGGCGGCCATAATACAGCTCGGCCCCGGCTTCGTATTGCCAGCGTTTGGCCTTGAAGCCGTAGCCGCCGGAGCCGAACATGCCGGCGTTGGCCACGCCGTAATACTTGCGCGGCAGCAGGCCGCCGAGATAGAGGCCATCGACGCGGTTGTAGCGCAGTTCCATGTCAAACGAGGTGGTGAAGCGGCGGTAGCGCCGGTTCCACTCGCGATCCCAATCGCGTTTGCCTCGGTGCCGCGCGGTGCGCAGGGAGGGTCGCGCTTCCGGTGAGGTCTCGATCTGATCCCCGCCGATGCGGCTGCCTGCAAAGCGCTTCACCCGGCCTGCCACTGCCACCACGTCGCCGGTGACCTCGGCCGTCGAGGTCAAAGTGATGTTGCCGCACACCACCAGCAGCGTGCCCTGCAGTTTGCCGGAAATCACCACGTCGCCGCCGGCCACCACCAGATCGCCGATGAGGCTGTCCGTTGCCGCCAGCTCGAAATCGCCGAAACGCTGCGCCGCGCCGGGCCCGCCGCCTTCCAGATAATCGCTGATCGCCTGCTGCACCAGGCGTTCGTCACACTCGCTCGTATCGGCTGCCGCGAGATCCGCCGGCTCTTCCTGGCGTTCCGTCGCGCCGGCTTGCGGCGACAACAGCAACCAGAAAACCATGAGCAGGGAAACAATCACCAGCACCAGAAAAAGAAGCTGCTTGGTCTGATTGCGTGTGGTATCCATATCCATCATGTTGCCACCTCCCTCGAAATTGACTATAGATGATGATTTTACCGATTGGTTCGAATCGACACAATCAACCTGCGTGCCAGCCATGCCAGCGGCGCAGGGCCTGGCTCAAACGTTTGTCGTTTATGAGGTTCAAGCCAATCAGCGGGGACTGCTTCTTTGCCTGCTTGTCCAGAGCAAAGCTGCCCGGTGAGCGTCAATCACACACGTTTTTGCAAAGTTGTGGCAGAGTACCACAGGCAAATGCAGAACACGACCCTTGCGTTCTCCCTCGCAGCGAAGACGCGCGCAGGCAAACCGCCGTCGGTCAACGCCAACGATCGCGGACGGACAAAGGCATTGCTTTCTTGTCACCCTCCTGATTAGATTGTCCGTGCACGTATTGGTATTTCTTCGGTGTGCAAACCTCGTCTGGAGGCCGCGTGCCGCAACGACTCCCTCTGTTCGGGCATGAAGCCGGCCCGCGCGAACGTGTCACCCCGCAGTCTGAAAGGCATTTGAATTCATGAGACGAACACTGCTGCTCTTGCTTGGGGGAATGGCGTGGCTGTCCGGCCTGTTGCCTGCCGCCGCACAAAGCAGCCGGTTCACTGATGCCGCTGCCGTGCGCGCCTCGATTTCCGGCGAGCGCATTTACCGCCATCTCGCCGTGCTCGGCAGCGACTCGCTCGCCGGCCGCGGCACCGGCACTCGCGGCGGCGAGAAGGCCGCGGCCTATTTGGCGCAGCAACTCCAAAGCTTCGGACTCCTGCCGGTAGGTGACGACTGCTCCTACTTCCAACAAATCCCGATGCACGCCAGCAAGCCGCTGCCCGGCTCCAAGCTGCAGCTCGTGACCAAAAGCGGATCGGTGGATTTGGTGCTGGGCGCGGATTACCTGCTTTACAACACCGGCGCGCAGACTTTCATCCCCAAACCCGTGCCGCTGGTATTCGTCGGCTATGGCATCAGCGCGCCGGAGTATGATTACAACGACTATCAAACGTTGAATGTCGTGGGTAAAATCGTGGTGTTCCTCTCCGGCGAACCGCACGCGCATGATCTTTCCTATTTTGAAGGCGAGGCTGAAACCGTGCACGCCCTGCCGGAGGTCAAGCAAAAAGTCGCACTCAGTCGCGGTGCGGTGGGCAGCATCATGATTCCCTCGCCCCGCCATCCCTTCGGCCGTGACTGGCAATATTGGTTGGATCAGTTCGCTTTCGAAGACGTCAGGCTGTTTTATTCGGCGACTGGCAACCTCAGCGTGGTGATGAATCCCGCTGCCGCCGGCCGTTTGTTCGAAGGCGCGGCATACTCCCTCGCGGACGTAGTGGCGATGGAGCGCGCCAATGCGGTGCGCAGCTTCGGCTTGCAGGTGAGCGCCTCCTTTCGCGGCAGTTTTCAACAGCGCGATTTTCTGGCGGCCAATGTCATCGGCCTGCTGCCGGGCAGTGATCCCGAGCGGCGCGATACGTTTGTGGCGATCTCCGCGCACTACGATCACCTGGGTGTGGGGCCGGCGGTGGCCGGTGATTCCATCTACAACGGCGTGTTCGATAATGCCGCGGGTGTGGCCGGCGTGTTGGAAATCGCGCATGCCTTTGCGGGCCTGTCAGAAAAACCCCGGCGTTCGCTGCTTTTTCTGTTTTTGACCGGCGAGGAAAGAGGTTTGCTTGGCTCGACCTATTACGTCGATCATCCGGTGAAACCACTTTACCGCACGATTGCCAATCTCAACGTCGATGGCCTGGCGATGTTCGATACCTTTGCGGACATCGTGGGCGTGGGCGCCGAGCTTTCCACTCTCGGCGATTTGCTGGTGCAGCTTGCCGCGGAGATGAACCTCACGGTCTCGCCGGTTCCCGCGCCGTTTGCCGAGGCCGCCTCTTTCGGCCGTTCGGATCAGGTGGCCTTTGCGCGCGGCGGCATTCCCGCGCTGCTCATCATGGAAGGCCTGCAATACCACAACACGACTGCCGCTGCCGGCTTACAGCGCATGCTCGAGTGGGGCCGGCGCTTCTATCACTCGCCCTCTGATGATCTCCACCAGCCGATGAATCTCGCAGCCGCCGCGCAGCACACGCAGATTCTCTTTGCCTTCTGCCATCTGCTCGCCAACCTGGAAGACGAGCCGAAATGGAAAAAGGGCACGCCCTATCTCAACGCGCGACTGCAGTCGCTGGCGGAAAAACGGTAGCATAAAGCCATGACCATGACCACACGGAAGCGATTTCTGTGCCTGCTGTGTTGCGGCCTGCAGGCTTGCGCTGCTTCCCGCGAGCTGGCGCCGTCCGCAACCAGCATTCGCATCAAAGGCTCGGACACCATGATCACGCTGGTGCAGCGCTGGGCGGAAGAGTTCATGCAGCGCCATCCCAGTTTCGCGGTTTACGTGGAGGGCGGCGGCACGGCAGCGGGCATCGCCGCCTTAATCAAGGGGGAAGTGGAAATCAGCGCCGCCTCGCGGCCGCTGCGCGCAGTGGAAGCGCGGCAGCTCGCGGTGCGACATCACAATGTCGGCGTGGCTTCGCTGGTGGCCAAGGATGGTCTGAGCATTTATTTGCATCCCGGCAATCCCGTGCGCAATCTCGGTCTGGCGCAGGTGCGGGACATCTACCTGGGCAAGATCAAATCCTGGCGTGAGGTGGGCGGCCGGGATGAGCCGATCGTGGCGTTGAGCCGATCGCCCAACTCCGGCACCTATCTTTATTTTCAAGAACACGTCTTGGACGGCCAGGCCTACGGCAGCCACGTGATCAGTCTGCCCACCACCGCTGCCATCGTGGCGGCGGTGGAGAAAGATTCGACTGCGCTCGGCTATGGCGGAATCGCCTACGGCCGGCAGCTCGTGCACTGCAGCATCGAGGGCGTCAGCCCGACGGTGGCAGCGGTGCGCCGGGACCTTTATCCGATCACGCGCTATCTCTATCTCTACACCGCTGAAAAACCGCGAGGCGCCGCCAAGCTTTTCATCGATTGGGTGCTGAGCAAGGAGGGGCAGAGGCTGGTGAAGGAGGTGGATTATGTGCCGTTGTTCGAGGTGCCGTGAGATTTCTTCCAAGATCGCAACGCCATATCTGATTCCTCTTCCTCCGGCAAGTTTCGCAAGATTGAAAATACTCCCGCGAATTTTCCCACAGGTGAAGAACAGCCGCTTCCCCGGCCAATTCACGTTTTACTTAACCTTTTGAAAAACCGTCGGCGCCCTCTTCACTCATGCCAGATCTCTATCTGGCACGCGAATTGTCCCGATTCGAGCGAGCACGAGGTGCTTTTTTTGGGGATGAATCCATGAGTAGTTGTTCATATAAGCAAACAAGCATAGCGAGGTGAATGGCAATGAGGATTCAAGTATTCGGGCCGGGTTGCACCAACTGCAAAACCCTCGAACAGCGCGCGCGGCGCGCGGCTGAAGAAGTCGGTGTGGCGGCGGAGTTCGAAAAAGTCACAGAGATCGAGGCAATGATCGCAGCCGGCATCGTGCGCACGCCCGGTCTGGCGATTGACGGTGAGCTGATGAGCCAGGGCCGCGTCAACACCGTCGAGGAAATCAAGAATATGCTGCGGAAGTTCACCGCAGCCGGGAGTTGAAGAGATGGCCACCTATCTTCAAGCCCTGCAGTTGCGCTGGCAGAGCTGGCTGCGCGCAGAGCCGGAAACACGGGAGGAGTGGAAGAAGTTTGTCTGGCTCCTCACTGCGTTCCTGGCTTTCTATCTCCTGCCCCTCACCTCGGCAGATGCGACCCGCGCGCTGGCTGGTGGCTTGGCGTTGCTGCAAGAGTATGCGCGCCGGCACGTGCTCACCTGTTTGGTGCCGGCTTTCTTCATCGCGGGCGGCATTGCGGTCTTTGTGAAAAAAGACTCGATTCTGCAACTGCTCGGCCCGGCGGCGAAGAAGTATATCGCCTATCCGGTGGCCTCGATTTCCGGCGGATTGCTGGCGGTATGCTCCTGTACGATTCTTCCTCTCTTTGCCGGCATCTACAAACGCGGCGCCGGCATCGGCCCGGCCGTGGCGTTTCTTTTCACCGGCCCGGCCATTAATGTGACCGCGATCATTCTCACCGCCTCCGTCATCGGCGTTGATTTCGCCATCGGGCGCTTGCTCTTCGCCATGACCATTGCCATCGTTGCGGGAATCGTCATGACACTCGTTTTCCGTGATCACGATCGCAAAAACAGCGGGGCTTTCACGACTGGCATGGGTGACGAGGCGCCGTATTCCAATCTTGCCATCGCAGCGTTTTTCATTTTGCAATTGGCCATTCTCGTAGTTTTTGGCCTCGGCATCGCCAAAGGAGTGAAATATGCGATTGCGGGTCTCGCGCTCCTTTCGCTGTTGTGGCTCGTCTTCAAACATTTTGCCGCCGAACACAATCGCCGCTGGATGGCCGAGACCTGGGATCTTTCCAAGCAGATCATGCCGTATCTGTTCGGCGGCATCTTTCTCGCCGGCGCCATCGGTGAGATTCTGCCGCAACGCTGGGTGACGGCCACGGTCGGCGGCAACTCGCTCGCCGCCAACGCCATTGCCTCGATTTCCGGCGCGCTGATGTATTTCGCCACGTTGACGGAAGTGCCGATCATCCAAAAGCTCATGCAGCTCGGCATGGGCCGCGGCCCGGCGATGACGCTGTTTCTCACCGGCAATGCGCTCAGCATTCCCAGCATGATGGTGCTGTTCAAGCTCATGGGCGCGAAACCGGCGATGACCTACATTCTCACGGTGGTCGTGCTGTCGATTGCCGCCGGGCTGCTGTGGGGAAATTTTTCTCTCTAAAAATGACGTAGCCCTCGCCCCTTGTGGGCGATTGTCATATAACAGTCTTTGACAACGATCCACAAGGGGTCGGGAATACAGATAATGGAGTGTAGCCATGTCCAAGACCGCTTATGATTTCAAAGCCGCCGTTTTCAAAGCGCTGGCGCATCCCAATCGCCTGCGCATTCTCGCGGCTTTGCGCGCTGGGGAGAAATGCAATTGCGAGCTCGGCCCGCTGCTCGAACTCGAGCAATCCAATCTCTCCCGGCACTTGCTGACTTTGGCAGAGGCGGGATTGGTTTCGGCGCGCAGAGAGGGCGTGCGCCTGATCTATCGGGTTACGGATCCAAGCGTGTTCGCGCTGATCGATCGCGCGGGTGTGATGATCAAAAAGGCGTTTGCCCAGCGCGCCGAGTTGTTGGAGATCTTGTGAGAATTTTCCACGAGGGAATTCGCTGGTATTCCACTATCGACGCCGAGAAGGATCTTCTTAATATTGAGCGCATGGTAAAACAATTGGGGCAAAACAATTGAACTTAGCTACGCTCAGCGAATTAAGAGTGATTCATGACTGATTTCGTACAGCAACTAAGCGTTTGGCAGGAAGGCTCGCCGACGATGTCAGGGGGGTGGAAATATCGCATTACCGGTGTTGCAATCGTGACGGGATTGCAATTGCTCGGTCTGTTTCAGATTTCCATGCTGAATTTTGCCGCGTTTGGACGAGAATTTGAAGAACATGTGTTGAATCAGTCCGATAAAAATTGATCAAACCAAGTCTTTGCTGACGTATTCTATGTGGGCGTATTTGGGCGTGGGATCGATGCTAACATTGCTGATGCTGCCAGGAGGTCGAATTTCACCGATGTCATAATATGGATAACTAAGACCATAGGCAACGGCGAAGCGATCGTAAAGTTGCTCATCCAGAGAATCAGCGACAAGATTGGCGGGTTTGGGAAGATCGATTATTTTGAGACCGCGCGTGGCCATTGAGGTTTGCCAGCATTCATGCAAATCATCCAACACCCGACGATAAATCGACAGCGATTTTCCCCCGCCGCAAAAGAAAATCGGCAACCCCGTTTTCCATCTTTCAGAGTTCGGATCGCGGTTCTTTTTCAATGATTTTAAAGTGCGATGGACGAGGGCCCGGCAGCGCGTATAAAACTCTTCAAGAATATCCTTCTCGGCATCAGTACCAAAATCAGCCAGGCGCGGAAAGTATTCCGGAAGCGAAGCCATAATGGGCATGGCGAGATCCTGCCGGCCGGCGAGATGGCTGAACCAGCGCGTGACATGTTCTTTGATGCGCTGAACACGATCCAGATGGCAATGATAAGCGCCCAAATGATCCAAATCGGAAGTCAAAAATGAATAACGATCTTCCCCCTCTTTGTTGTGCAATATGAATCCGGAGATATCAATCGTGCCGGCGCCGATATCAATGAGAACATGCAAGCCATTTTCCCGCAGATTGGATTTGGCATATCCCAACACTTCCGCGACAATCTCCGGCATCACATTGATGGCATCGGATTCGATGTCGATCCTGTTGTTTGGTTTCCACCTACCCTCGAAATACTGCCAGATTCTCGCCAGCGATACAGATTCTGTTCCGAGAGAAAAGCGCCAGGCATCCGCGGCTATGCATTTGAACAATTCCCGCCGGTCGTGATCGTCATAGCCGGGTGAGGGAATGCCGATATTCAGATGCCAGCGTATGCGGAAATTACCGTAGATCTTGCTTTGCGTGGTGAGAAACCATTGCCGCGCGTGTCGAAGCACCAGAGCAATGTAGGCGATCGCCAACGTCCGCGGTGTTATGGCAAAATCAGACAACGATTCGCCTATATCCGGATTTTGCAACAGCCTCAGTTTGATCCCGGAGGTGCAAAGTGAATTCAGGTCGGTTGCAAGCGAACAGTTGCCCTGCCTATCATAGTAGAGTTTCGTCGGCAGCAGATGGGAGTTGATTGGATGGCCCAGATCACCGAAGGGCACCAGCATGGCACGGCGATCGGCAAAATAGGGACTTTGCAAAACCACTTTGCTGCAGGAGGTGCCAAAATCAATCCCGATCACGACATCACAGATTTCAGCATGGTTGGTGTTTTGAAACTGAGTGGCATTCGCTGGAGGCATCGTGGTCCCCAATTTTTAATTACTCGACTTTGACGATTCCCGTACAGATCAATTCCTTGCTGTGAAAGATTTCGCGACGCTGGCGGATTTCAATCATCTTTCGTTCCACTCGATTTCTCAACTTGATCATTTTGCCTTCCGTCGCTTTGGCGAGAGAGGCTCTCCCCAATCTTGTGTGCTTTTCGAGAACGTCATTCAGTTTTGCCAGTTGATTTTTCAGGTGCCGATCCAGGGTTTTTTCCTGAATATCAGCACGATCGGCGTTTTTGTTTTGCATTTCCGTGACATACGCCTCATACAATCGGTCCGAATGAGGAAGACAATAGTTCCACGCATAGTCAGCCGCCAAATCGGGGGAGATCATGTATCGCGCCTCCAGCCAGTTGTTGCCATGGAGCGCCGCGGTCAAGACCAGTTTTTCGGCGGTTTGGTCGGGCAAGAGCCGAGCCGGAGTTTCCATGGGCAAAGCAGCAAAATGGAGCTGTTCGATCTCCTGCAAACCACGAACGCGCCATTTTTGCACTGTAAAGGTATAAGCACCCCCGGTAAAATCAGCAGGCAAATAGCTAGCATTGAGCCTGACGCTCACAGCGGGATAACTGTATTCTTCATTCTTTTCAATGGTGTGGCTGACAAACCGGACAAGTGGATGAACCTGATTGATGATTTCTGCCGGAATGAGGCGGGATACCACCAACTTGTTTTCGAAACGGCATCGAATGGGAGCCGGATCATTTCGGATGAGTACGGTTGAATCCGGATATCTCGTTTCCTTCAGGAATTGCTCCAAATCATGCTTGGCCGGGTTGGTCAATTGAATTTCATATTCCAGCTCATCTTCTTTCAACTGCTTGAACCGGCAGCCCGGGTAGCGCAATCCGAAGAAATCGGTGATGTAAATCTGAATATCTTTGGCGTTGATCCAGCGATTCAAGTCTCTGGCAGCATTGATTTGGTGCAGAATGTAATCGCCGTAGGCGACCAGTTGTGAGGCATTCTCCTCCAGTTCTCTTTCCATCCTTTGCTTGTTCTCGAGCGCGAGAGCAGCTTGATCGATGCGCGCATTTTCCTGCTCCGGAGTGAACTGCCGGCTCAACAGTTCATAAGTCAGTTTTTCGATCTCCTCACCGATCACCGGCTCCAATCCGCCCAACGCATATTCGAACACATGCAATCGTTCGAGCAATCTGGAATAGACACGTCCATCGATGGTGTCTTTGTAAAATAGATTCCAAATGAGAACTTTTTCCGCTTTTTGTCCCAATCTATCGACGCGTCCGATTCGTTGCTCGATCCTCATTGGATTCCATGGTAGGTCATAATTGACGATGATGCAGCAGAACTGCAAGTCAATGCCCTCACTGCCGACCTCGGAAGAAAGCAACACACTCGCCCCCTCTGGCCGGGCAAAATCTTTGACGATGGCGTCTTTGTCGAATTCTTTGCCTCCCATCATCAATGTAGTCGTGATGCCAGCTTTACACAACCGCTCGTTTAGATAATCGAGCGTTGCGCGAAAGCGTGAGAAAATGATGATTTTTTCATCTGGATTCTTATCGAGTATTTTGGTGAGAACCTCCCGCAGCCGGCCAAATTTTGAATCATGCGCTTCAAGTTCATCAACTCGGCCCAAATTCCCGACTTTGCTGATGATTTCGAGCACCAGCGGCCCGACGGTAACGTCTTTTTCCGGGTCGAAATCTTCATCGGTGCTGAGGCAGGAGAGAAGCTCATTTTTTCTTTTTTGCCATTCCCGCAAGGCTGCTGGCATGGAGCTGCACATCTGCAGTTGCGGAGTAACGAGCAGGAAGCCTTCGTGGCGGTCATATTTCGCGCAGAATTCACGAACGAGATTGGTGACCTTTTCATAAAACGCAGATTCCGGCGGGGAAAGCGGAATTTTCTCAGCAAAGGGTTCGCGCAGCACGCGCCATTCCGTGACTTCTCTTTTGCGCGTACGCGTGACGGCATGGCCGAGGATGTTCATCGTATCGAGACGGTACGCCAACGCACTTCGCCTTTCCGGATCACGAAGTTCTTCGTCCGTGGGTAACGCGGCAATCAACGCCTGCAATTGGCGATTTTCTGAGAGAAGTGGATGTGCCTTGGCTTGATTGAGAAGCTGTAGGAATTCCTCACGGAAGAGCTTTTTCAGCAGTACCTGTTCTCGCGCGCGGGTCAGAGGCGCATTGGCGCTGAGAATGTTTTCAAACTGCGTGGGATGGTTGAAGGTGTCTTCATCAACAAGATTCAGGAGTTGATACAAGTCGTTGCTGCGAAGATGCACCGGGGTTGCGGAGAGCAAAATGGTATAATCTGAAACGCCACGCAAGAGCCTGCCCAACGCCGCAGTTTTGCCTTCGGGGTTGCGGAGCCAAGCGGCCTCATCAATAATGAGAACATCGATCAGCGGTTGATCGTGCGCCTGTTCGGCAAGAAAACGACAAAACTCAGATGAGTGACTTCCATCGCCACTTTCTTCACGATCCCATCCTTTTCTCGGCCTGAGGCCTTGCATGCTGGCGATGATGGCGAAGGAAGCATATTGCCCTTCCTGGCGTGCATTCGCCAACGCCTGTAAGGCTTCTGCGGCATCGAGTATCTTGGCTTCAATGCCAAAGCGTTGCCGCAGCTCCAATCGCCATTTTTCCCGCAGCACTGCCGGACAAAGCACGAAGAGCCGTCTAAAATCATAACGCATCCGCAATTCTGTCCAAATCAGACCGGATTCGATCGTTTTGCCGAGGCCGACTTCGTCGGCGATCAGTATGCCATTGGTTGCAGAGTTCAAAAGCTTCAGGATGGGCTTGAATTGGTAGGCGTAGAAATCCGTGTTGGTGATTTCCATGCTGTAGATGAGATTGGCCAATCGGCCGCTCAATCGTACATGGGTTATGATCCGGCGTAGATCTTTGGCCAGACTCAGCTTTCCTTGTTCGAGCAAATCAAGCGGGTTCTCACGAAACTGCGGGGGAATCTCAAGTTGATCCTCGGGGACGTATTCCACATTGTTCGGAAACCGAACTTGAATGAGTTTTCGGTTGGCAGAAGTTTTTATCCTACCGGTCGTAACGCCACTTCTGCCTGGGTCTGACTTAAGTCGTACCAGCGTTCCTGCTTCCATGATTCTTGCTCATTGGAAAATTCTTACTCAGTCTGATACCAATGTTTCGTAACAAGCGGAGATTTTTGATGTTGTTGTCATAAACTGTAGAGTCAAAAAGTGGGATTTGCGTATTCAGCAATGCAGCGTGGCTATTGCGATGAATTGGATTTGTAATAGCTCGCAGTCCTTTGGAGGCAAGAATCTGGCAAGGTGGGATTTGAATTGGCGTGGTCGCGTTCTCGTGGGGCAAAGTCCCTTGGGCTTATGGCTCTTTGGATGTGCACATCGAGGGGGAGAATTGAAGGCGAGGCATGGCCGGCTTTCCGGCCTACTCCAACAGCACCAAATCCGCGCGAATTTTGGCATACCACTGGCGCAGCGACTCCTTGCGCCGCGCGGCATTGGCATAGGCATCCCCGCCCAGAAAACGATCGTGCGCCAGCGCCTGGGCGATTTGCGCCGCGGTCTCATCGAGCACCGCATCGAGTCGCTCGACCCGCAGAGTTGCGTCCATCAGTTCGAGCAAAATTTCGCGGTAGCGCCGGCGATACTCCGGCGCGCGCAACAGCCTCTCGCTGAACTTCGGCTCACCGAAAATCGAGCTGCGCGTCGGATGAATCTCCAGGAGATGATCGACATCCCAGGGAATGATCCGAAACGGATCTTCCGGCCGGCTCTTGTGCAGGCGATAATTGTTGATGTAACCGTCGAAGTTGTGCAGCAGCACCGACACCGCGAGATAACGCAGCCAGTTTTCCGCGTCCACCAGCGGCGCAAGGCGGGCCGGCAATTCCTGCGGCTGGCTTTCGTCGAGCACGCGAATCGTTTTTTCGAGATCGCCGAAATAGTCCTCGCGCTCGCCTTTGTTCTCGAATCCCATGCGCACGTCATAGCCCTCGGCAAAAGAGAGCAGCGCATTGGCGCGCGTGGCTTCATACAACGTGCCCAGCCGCTGGCCGCGCCGTGCAAAGAAATCTTCGTCGATCGGCTCGATCAAGAAATACAGCCCCCAATACTCGCCATTCACATAGAAGGTGACCGGCTGCACCTCCGGCGTCTGCAGGCCGGCTTGCGCAAACGCGTAGAATCCGATAATGGGATTGAAGCCGGTGGGATCACCGGATTGCGCGCTCAGGCCGTAAAAGCGATGCCCGCGAAAACGCCGTTCCTCCAGAAATTCAAACGTGACCGATTTCTTGGTGTTGTTGATCGAAGTCTGGCCGGAATACCGCACTTTGATCTGCCACCTTCGGCCCTCGAGTTGCAGCTCCGCCGGCACTTGCAGCCGCGCGTAGACATTGCTGTTGAGCGTCCCGTAGTCTTCGCTGGTCAGCCGCAATTCCACCTTCGGCAATCCCAAACCATCCGCCTCGACCGGCGTGACGATTTTGCTGCAACCCGCCAGCGCCAGCGCGAGACCGGCTGCCAACATGCGGCAGATTTTTGCAGGCCGGTTCACCATTGCAGTTCCATTTGCAGAATGCCATTGCTGCCCACCGCGCTGCGCTCGCGGTGATGCGTGGGCGTGCTGGTGAGCTGGAAATCGACATTCATGCTCAGGCGCGCGTTCTTGGCAACATAAAAGTTCAAGCCGGCCAGCGCAGAAATCGTATTACGGCCGATCTCCTCGAGGTCACGCGCCAGAAAACTCGTCACCACCACCGGCTCAACTGCCTTGAGCAGCCGGCTCGCGATTTTCAGGCGATGGGCGTAGAGCAGCTTGCCGCCGAGGAAATGAACATTCCTGCCGTCGCCCACGCGCTTCTCGACTTCGGAGGCATGCGGATCCATGCCGGTGATGCCCTCGATCTCGACGTGATGCGCCTCCGTGTCGCGCACCAACTCCAGCGCCGCCGCCCAGACCGTTTGCGTGCCGCCCTCGATCTTGTCGAGCTTCACCGTGCCGCTGCCGCCCAGCGCAAAGG
This sequence comes from bacterium, assembly GCA_023150945.1. NCBI lineage: Bacteria > bacterium. The sequence continues at coordinate 216,684 of JAKLJX010000003.1, forward strand.
AGCCGAGCGTGTTGAGGCGCGTGAGATGTCCGATCACGGCAAAGTCGTTGGACTCATTGTAGCCCAGGCTGGCCGAAAGGCCGAGGGGCCGCTCTTGCGGCCGCGCTTTGCGATGATAGCGCAGATTCAGCTCGCGGCCGACCAGGCCCAGCGGCTCGAGGTATTGGTAGAGCAGCGTGCGGTCCACGGTGCGCAATTTCTCTTTGGACTTTTGAAACTCATAGCCAAAGCGCTTCTTGCTGTGCCCGAATTCCAAATCGACGGCCTTGCCGAGATCCGCAGTCAAAAAGGCCTCGCGCAACTCCATTTCGTGGGTGTCGGATTCACCGCGGATATCGATTTGCGCATCGAAGGTGTCATCGATCTTGGTTTCAAACTGCAGCTTGGCACGATAGAACGATTCACTGTAGGTTTCGTTGTAGGTGTATTCCGCGCCGACGCGCAGCCAGCCGGAAATGCTGGTTTTGGATTGCGCCGCGCTCTCCGCCGGCCAGGCGAGGAAGAAGGCGGGCAGCAGCGCGGCAATGCCGGTACAAAACGGGCGATTCTTCCTATACATTCGCAGTCTTCCTTTCAGCGTGAAAAGTGGCGGCCGCAATGTTCGAAGTTTTTGCCAATCATGCAAGCGATAATCCGCAAACCCGCGGCATTTCGCCCAAAAGTTTCCCTTGAAATTGCCGGCGAGAATCAATATATATGCCCGTTCTTTTTGCCAGGCCGAAGAGGACTGCCGTCGAGGCCCAGTTGGAATGCGCCCAAAGATTCACCCCTGCCGGAGTGCCCATGAAAAGCTCCCTCGCCGCATTGAAGCTTCTCGTCGCCAGTTGTACGCTGTCGGCGGCCGCGGCTTTTGCCCAGCCCCCAGCGCAAGAGCACACCTCCTCGCCGCACCTGCGTGCGGGCCATTTCGTCTCGGACTCGCAAAGCCCACGGTTTTGGGGATCGCTGTTCGCGGGCGCCCGTGCCAGCGTCAGCGCCTGGCAGCTTCCGCTGTTTGCCGCGAGCCTGCTGACCGAGCGCCAAAAAGCTGGCAACGGCTTGCCCATGCCGCCGCTCGAAGTCGACCATGAAATTGCCGAAGAACTCTCACGCCGCGATGGCGCCAGCTCGCTGGGATCGATCAGTCCGCGTTACTATCCACTGTTGGCGGTGCGCGGCCGCCTGGCCGGGATGATCTTGCTCGACGCGCTCACCGGCCAGGACTATTCGCCCGCGAGCTATGCCAAGCTGTTCCGCTTTCAACAAGCGGTCTATTTCAACTCGGTGGTCACCCACTTGGCGAAGCGCAATTTCAATCGCCGCCGACCGGATGGCTCCGACAGCCAGTCGTTCTTCTCCGGACACACTTCCACGGCGTTTGCCACTTCGACTTTTCTTTATCTGGAAGTCCGCGATTTCATCGCCGGCGAAACCCGGCAGGGCCGCGACCTGCCGCTGCTGTCCGCCGCGCAATGGCAAGCGGCCTCGTTCGGACTGCTGTACGGTTGGGCCGCTTATGTCGGCTACTCCCGCATTCATGACAACAAGCATTATCTCAGCGATGTGTTGGTGGGTGCGGCGAGCGGCACGCTGGTGAGTTATCTTCTTTATCCCCACGAAAACAGAAAACCCTCGCCCTCCCGATTCGCGCTGGGTTTCGTGCCGCTGCCACGCGGCCCGGCCATGGCCGTGAGTTATTCTTTCTGAGGCGCGCCTCGGCCGGTACGGTTTGCCGGCCTGCACCCCGCTCACTTCCTTCTGTACGGGCCTGATTGCATGCAGCGATCACCCCGACCTTCCTTTCCCACGTTTTGAAATCACCTCTTGATCGGCGCCACCCGGCCAAAAAAGGGCTTGCGTTCGGCAATTCTTTTGATATATTGTATGCCAATAATCGCATACAGGCATACAAAATGACGACCATTGCCGAACTCTGCAAGGCGCTGGGGGAGGAGACGCGTTTGCGCCTCGCCCATCTTTTTCTGCAAACCGATCAAGACATCTGCGTTTGTGAAATGGTGGATACCCTGAAGCTGCCACAGTATCAAATCTCCAAGCATTTGACCATTCTCAAAAACGCCGGGCTGTTGCGCGCCAGCCGCAAAGGGACGTGGGTCTATTACAGTCTCAATCGCGAGACTTCTGCGTTTTGGCGCGACCTGAGCCGAGTCTTGCGCCGCCATCTCGATCATCCGCCGTTCACCCACGACGCCGCCGAGTTGAAGCGGCGGCTGGCTCTGCGTGAGAACGGCAAATGTGTCGTCGGTTTTGTGGCAGCTCGTGCCGTGCATTCTTCTACTCGTTCGAGAAAGGCCAGCTAATGCTCCCCAAAACCCGCGTGATCTTCATTTGCACCCACAACTCCAGCCGCAGCCAGATGGCCGAGGGCCTGCTGCGTCAGCTTGCCGGCGACCGCTTTGAGGTCTACAGCGCCGGCACGGTTGCCACCCGCGTTCATCCCCTGGCCATCAAAGCCATGGCGGAAAAGGGTATCGACATCTCGCAGCAGACTTCGGATCATCTCGATCAATACATGGGCATGGAATTCGACTACGTCATCACCGTCTGCGACCACGCCAAAGAAGCCTGCCCCTATTTTCCCACCAACAAGGCCCGGTTACACTGGAGCTTTCCCGACCCTGCGGCGGCCACCGGCACGGAGGAAGAACGGCTGGCCAAGTTTCGCGAGGTGCGCGATCAAATTGAGCGCCGGCTGCCGGCCCTGCTTTGAGAACTGTGTCACCGTTCCTGAAGGTGCCGTTGAGAAATCTCTCCGGCTGCCTGCCCAATCACGAAGTTCAACTTGAAGTGGGAGCATGTGATGAAGCTGATGCGACTGCTGGAAAAACTCCAGAGTTTCAGATTCCTGCCGTTCTTTGTGCTGATCAGCATGGCGGTGGGAATCGGCCTCGGGAAATTGTACGGCATTTCCAATTTCACCCTCACCCCGCCGATTGACGCCCTCCTCGCGATTTTTCACGGCACCTACACGTTCTCACTGGCCAACACCCTGGCACTGGGCGTTGTGATCGGCCTGTTTCTGATGATGTATCCGGCCATGACCAACATCAAGTTCGAAGATCTCGGCCGCGCGGTGAAATCGCCCAAACAATTGTTGGTGGTCTTGTTCTTCAATTTTGCCATCGCGCCGTTTTGGATGCTGCTGCTGGCCAACTGGTTTCTCGAGCCCGGCAGCGATTTTCACACCGGCCTGGTGCTTTACGGTCTGGCGCCGTGCATTGCGATGGTGATTATCTTCACCTTTCTTGCGTTCGGCAATACCGCCATGGCCATCGTGCTGGTGGCGATGAATTCCATCCTGCAGATGATTCTCATTCCCGTTTACGCCCGCTGGCTGCTGGGCGAGGTGCGTTTCGACGTCTGGCTGGTGGCGGAAAGCGTCGTGCTCTATCTCGGCATTCCGCTGGTGGCGGGATTTTTTACCCGGCGCTGGGGCATGAAAAAATACGGCGAAGCCGGCTTCAAGAAGGTCAAAACCTATCTCGACAGCCTTTCCATCATCGGCTTGTTGTTCACCCTCATCGTCATGTTCGCGTTGAAGGGAGATTTGATCGTCGCTGAGCCCGGCATCATCCTCAAGCTGGCGATACCGATGACGTTGTTCTTCTGGAGCGTTTTCGGCGTGGTTTATTTGGTGGGATGGAAGCTCGGCTTCACCTATGAAGACGCGACGGCGGTCGCATTCAACTCCACCGGCAGAGATTTTGAGATTGCCATCGCCATTGCGATCACCGCATTCAATCCGGCGGTGGCGCTGGCAACGGTGGTCGGCCCGCTCATCGAAGTGCCGGTGATGCTGGTGCTGGTGTGGCTGGCGCGCGCGACGCAACGGCGGTTGTTCGGCGAGCCTGTCTTGCCCCGGGAAATGCCCGCGGCCGCGACAAGCTGAGCGCGTCAAGCCGGCTCCGAAAGGGAAGCCAACAAAAAGCCTGCACCGCGTTTCGAGCTTGGCGAAGCCGGTGGAGGAACTGCGAAGTCTGCCGGACGGAGAGGACGGACGCTGCAACCCGCATGGGCGCGGGGCCGAGGCGGACAAGGACCAGGCGCGTTGGCGCGCTATGATTGTGAACTGCCGGCAAGCATCTGTCTGGCGAAGCGCACAAGCTCCTGCACCTCGCGGGCAATCGTCTCCGACAACTCACGTTGTCCTCGTATCGCCTTCAGCATGGTGGGCACTGACAACACCTCCTCGAGCGTGCGGGCCAGGGTGAAATCGGCACTGGCGTTTTTGCCCACAAACTGCGCCAAAAATTCACCGTCAACCGGCGGGCCCTCCTTGAGATGGACGCGGGAGATCGCACCCTCGGGAGTGATCCCCACCAGCAATCCGGCTGCTGCGCGGTTGAGCGTAAGAGTCTTGTGGAAAACAAGTCCAAGAAGCTTTTCCTCACCCGGCGCATAGCCGGCATCCCACGCTTCGCCATACGTTCTGCCTGCACTCTCGCCGGCGGCTTTGAGGACATCGGCGCCGGGAAAAACCAGGGCACCATCCTGGGCCGTCAGTTTCGGCTGTGCCAGTGCCGTCACGAACGACGCCAGGAGAGCCACTCCGAGTCCGGCGAATGCCGGTGGTGTTCTCATCGCTGGGCTCCTTTCGTTGATCTTGAAGCAAAACGCCCGGACCTGCGAAAGGCCCGGGCGAATCTCACCTTGAGAACTCGTCAAACCTAAAACTTCAAAGCCAGTCCGAGCGAATAAGTCGTGCCTTTCAGGTTGCCTTTGACTTTCCGTTCGTTCTGGGTGAATTCCTGCTCCTGGCCGAGAATATCCCTGGCAGTCAACTTCAATTCATAACGTTGCCCGAAGTTTTGCGCCAGCGTCAGATCCAACAGGTCACGGGGCAGTTCCAGAATGTCGTCATCATACAGTGAGCCGACCTGCGCGATACGCTTGCCGAAGCGGTTGTAGAGCAGGTTGACCGAGGTATTTGCCCGGCTGTATTGCAGGCCGAGATTGATCATGTAGGGCGATTGACCCTGCAGACGGCGATTGTTCTTGGCAATGGCGGTGGTGGAGCCTTTCAAGTCGACGCGCGATTGAATCCAGGAATAGTTGCCGGTGAAGGAAAGGTCGGAAAAAGCTGCACCGATGAAGGCCAGCGACTTTCTCATTTCCAGCTCAAAGCCGTAGTTTCGGGCCCGGTCGGCATTGCCGAAGCTGCGCGTCAACTCGGTCGTCGGCACAATGACTTCTTCAATGGCGTCGGTGAAGTGCTTGTAGAAGATACTGGCCGACAGCATCTCCCCGATGTTCGGGAAGGTTTCAAGGCGAAGATCGAAATTGCGCACCAGCGTGCGGCGCAGATTCGGATTGCCGTAAACCACGCTGACCGTCGAGAAATCATAGAACGCAAAGGGCGCCAATTCACGAAACTCGGGCCGCGCCACGGTTTGGCTGAAGGCCGCCCGCACGTTGGAGGCGGGTGAGATGGTGTAGGTCAGATTGACGGACGGCAGGAGGTCGGTCTTGCTCAAATCCACCCGGACGGCGCGATCCTGCAGATCGAAGGAATTCAGCTTTTGTGAATTGTCCTCGATTCGTGCTCCGGCAATCAGACGCAGGCTCCGGCCGCCCACCGTGAATGGCGCATCGACCATCAAGTAACTGGCGGTGAGTTGCTGGCGCGCATCATATTGGTCGGAGCGGTTGGTAATCTCATCGATTTCGAAGCCCCGCGCTCCGATGTTGTCGGGCACAAAGAGCGTGCTGAGGTCAGAGTACAACAAGCGGAAATCGGTTTGCGCCGTGGTTTTGAAGGCGAAGGTGCGCGCGGCGAAACTGCGGTCGCTGTGATTGATCAGGCCGCCGAACTTCACCTTGGCATTGGCCACCGGCACGGTGAAGTCCGAGGCGAATTCACGGTTGTCGTCGTCAAGCGTGGCGAAGAAACGGCCGCCACTCGCGGGATTGGGCACAAAGGAGAGATTGGCGACATAGGGATCGGACACGTTTCCGATCTCGCGCTGGTAGCCGACGCGCCGGTAATCGGGTTCGTCGCGCCTGGCTTTGCCGTAGGAAGCACGCCAGTTCCATTGCAAGCCGGCCAGCCGCGGAAAGGCATGGTCGCCGAGAACTTGGCTGGAATAGGAGAGGCGCGAGACAAAACGCAAACCGGTGTTCTTCTGATCGGCGGAATAATCGTAGTTCGTGCCCAGCAGCTCCACGACTTCATCCTCGGCGGTGCGGCTGTAAAGGTTCTTCGCGCTGATTTTGTGAAAATCACCCAGCTTGTAGGTGAGATTCAGCAAGCCGCCCCAGAGGGTGGAGAATCGGTACTCGGTGCCGCGATACTCGAACTGCGGCGTGCCATCGAAGTTGTAATCGTTGCGCACCACCTCGACCCGGTCGAAACCGTTGCGATAGGAGAAGGCGCCGACATATCCCAGGGTGTTGCCGAGCACCTGCTGCGCATTGCCCAGGGAGATCATGTAGCTGCTGTTGGGGGCGGCCGTCCTGTCGGTGACTGCCCAGTTGTTGCGGAAGGAACGGCCGATCGCCTGCAGATCGCTGCGGGAATAGTTGCTGGAATTGACTTTCACCCCATTGACGGTGCCGGGCAATTCCCGCGTGCCGTCGTCTATTCCGAGAAAGTCCCACTTGCCGCCCGCGTAGGTTTTGAAATCCGCCATGGTTGCCCGGCTGTTGTATGAGCCGCTGGCACTCATGCGGATGGTCAGTTGCTCGGGGAAGTCGATGGTATTGATCTGCACCAGGCCGCCGGAAAAATTGCCGGGCATGTTCGGGGTGAAGGATTTCGAGATGACGGTGTTTTCCAGGAGATTGGAAGGCAGCATGTCGAAGGCATAGGCCTTGCGATCGGTTTCCGTGCTGGGCAGTTGCGAGCCGTTCAGCAAGGTGTTGTTGTAGCGCTCGCTGGTGCCGCGCACGTATACGAACTTGTTATCCACGATCGAAACACCGGTAACCCGGCGCAGGGCATCGCCCGTCGTGGCATCCGGCGTCCGCTTGATCTGCTCCGCCGCGATGCCGTCGCCGATGGCGGCGGCCTTGCGCTGCTGCTGCAAGACGGCGCTCTCCGCGCTCATGATGGCCGTGGCTTCCACCACCACTTCCTCGCCCTGCAAGGCCTCTTCCTGAAGAATGACGTCGATTTTGATCGTCTTGCCCGCTTCCACGGCGACGTTGTTGACCGTCTTGGTCGTGTAGCCCAGCAGCGAAAAGCGGATTGAATAGGTGCCCGCCGGCACGTTGCGAATGAGATAGTTGCCGTCAATGTCCACCGCGGCTCCCAGGCTGGTGTTCATCAGTACGGCCGTGGCGCCGATGAGCACATCGCCTTTTTCCGCTTCGGTCACCCGGCCGGAGATTTGGCCGGTGCTCTGCGCCAGGGCCGGCACTGCCACTGCCAGCAGCATGGCGAAGATCGTTTTGGTCAGATTCCGCATAAACTCACTCCCTCGAATTTTGAGGATGAAATCGTGCGCTCCACCGAGGGCCCGTTCCATCCCGGTTCATACTCTTACGTGGGACCTTTTGCTCTGCCTTGCCTCTGCTGTTCATCCTCTGCCATGCGCTCGTACTCTTACTCACAACTCCTTCCTGAATGTGAGTAAGAGCACGAGCAAGGTAAGAGTATGAACAGCAATTCTCGAATGTGCTGCCGGCCGGGGGCGCGAACTCGGCGCGCCGCCCGCGGCCCAGCGGCTTGTCCTATTTCACCAACAGCATGCGCTTCACAGCACGATAGTCGCCGACTTGCAGACGATAGAAGTACATGCCGGTCGCCAATTGGCCGGCGTTCACGATCACTTCGTATTCGCCCGCCGCTTGCGCCTGATCCACCAGCGTCAGAACTTCATGGCCCAACACGTCGAAAACCTTCAAGCTCACGTGGCCGGCACGGGGCAGCGCGTAGACGATGGCAGTCGTGGGATTGAACGGATTGGGGTAGTTCTGTTCGAGTTGCAAGGCAGCGGGAATCCGGTTCGAGGCCTGTTGCACTTTCACGCCCGTGGGATTGCGATAGCTGGCGAACTGCGGGTTGTAATTGGCCCAGTTCGCGTCCCAGCGGGTATCGCCAAAAGCGCCGCGAAAAGTCGTCGCCGTGAAGAAGGCGTCCGTCAGTCGTGCGTTGGCGAAGTCAGAACCGGCAAGCGCGGGCGAGCCCGGCATCGGCATGAAATCAGGGTTGGTCAAGTTGAAGGGGTTGCCGAGCTGCACTTCCGCGGCGGTTGCCAAGCGGGTGTTGCCGAAGGCGGGCGTGTCAAACCAGGCCAGAGGCGCGAAGCCGTTGGAGGCATTGGTGGTGACGGTATCGCGGCCGGCGAGAATGACATTGCGAATTTGCAGCAGGCCGTTGCTGGCATTGTCGGCCGTGGCATTGGCATCGATGAAGATGCCGTTGCCGGGCCAGCCGAGCAC
>JAKLJX010000003.1:225163-394623 GCA_023150945.1 bacterium
AGTCGGTGTCAAAGTCGTCGTCGAGCGTGCGCAGGGAGATCAGGTGTTTGGCATTGACGGTGCCGCCGAAGAACTCGAAGCCGTCATCGCCGGAGTAACTCACCTGCACATAGTCGATGATGGTGCCGCGTCCGACACCGCCGAGCGTGAGACCGTTGATTTCATTGTTGGGCTGGAAGGCGATGCCGGGGAATTCGATGCGCACGTAGCGCAGAATGCCGCTGTTGTCGTCAGGATTGGAGCCGCCGTAGGTGGAGCCGACGCCGCCTTCGATGATGGCAGTGCCGCCCGGCACGTTGATGGGCGCGCGGCCGCAGATGATTACCCCGCCCCAGTCGCCATATGTGCGCTGCCCCGCTGGCTGGTTACTCGTAAAGACGATGGGCTGCTCGCGGGTGCCGTCGGCGATGATCTTCGCATCTTGCTCGACGATGAGAGAACCCTTGGAGTCTTTGTCGCCATAGACGTAGGTGCCAGGCTCGATCGTAAGTGTTGCACCGGCTTTGACGTAGACGAAGCCGTTCAACGTGTAGGTATTGTTTCTCGTCAACGTCGTATTGGTTGTGATATTGCCGGATAAGACGATGTTGCCGGCCCAAGCCGTTGAACTGGCCAGGCACGACGTCAGAATCACTGCAGCGATTTTTTTCAGCATTACTCCTCCAAAGTCCAAAAAGGGTGGGGGTGTTTGATCGGTGACAAGGTATATGAATGAAATTACCCTGAAATAACTGCATGATTAAGAAACCGTAAAGACAGTCAGGATGGTGGAAGCTGTAGACGGGATTTGAATTAGGCAGGCATGGCGAAGTCCGATGGCCCCCGCGCCAGCGAGACCAAGTGGGCATCTCCTTGCTGCCCCGTGAGGCCTTGCAGTGCAGCAGAGGGCGCGCTGCGGCTCAGCTCAGCAGCCGGTGGCGGTCGAGCAGGCTGGCCAATTGCGCGTGGAGACCAGAACCGTCGGTGGCGGGAGAGATGACCGCATCCGCCGCCCAGTAGCGGAAGTTGTTCGGAATGTCTTGCTGGTTGGAATTGAGAATGATGGGCAGGCGCGCGTCCCGCTCCGCAATTTTGCCGATCAGTTCGAGGCCGTGCATATCGGGCAAAACCGCATCGACGATCACCAGGTCGAAAGGTATCCGCTGCAGGAGTTGCAGCGCCTCCCCAGCCAGGCGGGCGCACACCACGTAGTAGCCTTGTGATTCAAGCTCCAGCTTGCTGGCCATGGCCTGCTGCGAGTCACTCGTTACCAGCAGCAGCGCGGCCAGGGGGAGATCATCAGGAACGGCAATGGCGATGTCTTCGGCCTGGGGATCGCAACTCATTGCGAGTGCGACATTCATGGCTCACCTCCTTTGGCTGTGACTCGGCCTCAATCCGTCCAGGCAAATATGCCGAGCAGGTCCAAATCGAGCAGCGTTGCATAAACGTTTTCGTGGATGCCCACAACCTGCATTGCCGCTCCCTGCTGGCGGCGCGCATTGGCAAAGCGGGCGAGATGGCACAGGCCCGCGGCGCTCAGCAGCACCAGGCCCCGCATGTCGATGGTCCACTGCGCCACCGGAGAAACCGTGACCTTCTGAAGGAAGCCCCTCAACGCCGAGGCGCTTTCCGCGGTGATGGCGCCCTGCAACACGATCCTGCCGCAGGCGAGCGGTCCCGCGCCCATGATTTCGAAGCGGGCCACGGGTGACAGTGCCGAGTGGGGATGGCTCTCATCCAGCCGGGCGTGCAGCGCGGCCATGGCATTGGACCTCATTGGCATTCTCCTTGGGAAATTGGTTCGCATCCGTCCGCAAGCGCGAATTTTGAGAAGCTGCTCCAGCAACGGCCTGGCCGATGCATCAAGATCCGCAGGGTTTCCACGTCACCCGAAGTTTTGGAAACCTCGGCCCAGCCGAGGTTGGATCATTTTCTCACGGAGACGCATTCGGGTACAGTGGTAAGAAATCACGTGACTGCGGAGGTGGCGAGGTGCGCGCTGCCAGAGTGTGCCTCGCGGCAGGGCGCGATGGCATTGTCCGGCTGCAGCCAATTCCATCGGCCGTCACAGGCCAAGATAATCGCGGCAGATCATGGGGGAATAAAAGGGAGATGAAGAAAGCGTGAACTGCTGCGCAGTGGCCGCCGAAGCGCCCCCTACGGCGGGCAGCACCGGCCGGCGCGGGCCAGCGTATTTAGCGCTGTTAGCGCGCGGCGCGTGGTGTGGGACGCGGAAGGACATTTTACCCATAGTTAATCATTTCTTAATTTTGCTTTCATCTGAGTTTCATAAATGCCTTGTGAAAGGCGTGCAATTTGCGAGCGCGCTTGTCATGCGGCCGCTGACTTTGAGCGTGATTCGAAAAGTCTGCGACATGCGCCAGAGCAAAATCTCCGCGCCGAATCTCAAAAGCGTCTGTGCGTCGCCGTATTTCATTTGACCAAAAAAATCACTAAACTGGCCAGCCCGCAGGAGTGGCCGCGCACGCGGAGTGAAGAAGCAAGCAATGCCGCGCGCGCCGGTGGTTCTCATCTTGTCTGGCGCTTTGGGTGCTGCAAATAGTGGTTTCAGAATGCAAGGACAACTGTTGAAATTTGCCGCCATAGATATCGGCTCCAATGCCGTGCGCCTGCTTTTTGCCAACGTCGTGGCCGACGGCGCTCAGCCGGTGGTGCAGAAGGAGTCTCTCCTGCGCGTGCCGCTGCGCTTGGGCACGGAGGTGTTTGCGCACGGCCGCTTGTCGGAGGAGAAGGCCGATGATCTGGTCAAAACCATGATCGCGTTCAAGTATCTGCTCGAAACGCAACGGCCGCTGGCCTACCGTGCCTGCGCGACTTCCGCGATGCGCGAGGCGGCCAACGGCCCGGAGATTTGTGCGCGCATTGAGGCGGAAACCGGCATTGCGGTGGAAATCATCGCCGGCAAGCGGGAAGCGGAAGTGATCTATTCCAATCACGTGGCGGAAAACCTGGAGGCGGGCATTTCCTATCTGTACATCGACGTGGGGGGCGGCAGCACCGAGCTGACGCTGTTTGCGGAGAATCGGGTCGTGGCTTCGGCCTCGTTCGACATCGGCACGGTGCGCATGCTCGGCGATCTGGTCTCTGCGACCGCTTGGCAGGCGCTCAAAGGCTGGGTCAAAACCCTGGCCGCGGTGCACCGGCCGCTGGCGGCGATCGGCACCGGCGGCAACATCAACAAGTATTTCAGCCTGGCAGAGCAGCGCGAGGGCAAGCCGCTTTCCTACAAGAAACTCCGTGCGCTCTACACCGCGCTGAAGTCGCACTCGCTGGCCGAGCGTATCGCGCAGTTGCGGTTGAAACCCGATCGCGCCGACGTCATCATTCCCGCCGGCCGGATTTATCTGGCGATCATGAAATGGGCCGGCATCCCGGAAATCCACGTGCCGCAAGTGGGCTTGTCCGACGGCATGATTCACATTCTGTATGACGAGTATCGCCGCAGGATCAACAATTGAGTCGAGGGCACCATGCCAAAGCAAATCTTGATTGTCGATGATGAGCAGGACATTCTCGATTTGATCAAGTACAATCTCGAAACGGAAGGCTATGCCACGCTGCTGGCGCGCGACGGCGTGCAGGCGCTCAATGTGGCACACAGCGCGCTGCCGGATTTGATCATCCTGGACGTGATGCTGCCCGGCAAGGACGGCTGGCAGGTGATGCGCGAGCTGCGCCAAAGCCCGGAGACGCAGCACATTCCGGTGATCTTCCTGACCGCCCGCTCCAGCGAGATCGACGAGGTGGTGGGCATCGAGCTGGGCGCGGATGATTACATCATCAAGCCGATCAGCATTCGCAAGCTGTTGGCGCGCGTCAAGATGGCGTTGCGCCGCACGCTGCCCGCCGCTGCCGGGCCGCAGGAGGTGCTGCATTTCGGCGAGGTGCAGATCAACACGCTCAACTATTCCGTGCGTGTCGAAGGCCGCGAGGTGCCTTTCACCAAAAAAGAGTTCGAAGTGCTGGTGTTTCTCGCGGAACGGCCGGGCCGCGTGATCACCCGCGAGACGCTGCTCAACGAAATCTGGGGCGACAACGTCGTGGTCATCGACCGCACCATCGATGTGCACATCCGCAAGATTCGCGAAAAGCTCGGCGAAAAGAACATGCACTTGATCGAAACCATCAAGGGCGTCGGCTATCGGATGAAGGCGGAGAATTGAAGCGGTCGCGTGTTTGCGGCTTCGTTTTCGGTAAGGAATGATTGGCCCGCGGCCTTCAGGCTGATATGAAGATCTCCCTGCGCAAAAAGCTGTTCCTCACCCACCTCGCCCTGCTGGCGCTGGTCACTGCTGCCGCCAGTGTGATCACCCATTTCGAGCTGCAGAAGTATTACAAGGATCGGTTGTTTCGCCAGTTGCGGATTCAACTCGACGAAATCGAATTCCTGCTGGCGCACGGCGCTTTCAGCGATGCTTCCGGGAGCCTGAACTACCAAAAGCTGGTCGCGTATGCCACGGCCGGCGCCATTCGGCTGACCTTGATCGATTCGACCGGCGTGGTGCGTTTTGATTCGCAGGTGGCACGCGATTCCCTGAGCAGCGTGGAAAACCATCTTGGCCGTTCGGAAGTGGAACAAGCGCGCGCCACCGGCGTGGGCCGCGCCGAGCGCCGCAGCGGCACCATTCATACCCGTCTGTTTTACGTTGCGCGGCCGGTCGCTCCAATTCATGCCGGCAAGGGCTGGCTGCCGCAAGTGCGCTATTTGCGGCTGGCCGTTCCGCTCACGGAAATCGAAGCGGCGGTGCGCGAACTGCGCTGGCAAATCCTCGCCGGTGGCGGCATGGCCCTGCTGCTCACCGCGGTGGCGGGTTACTGGGTGGCGCGGCGCCTGACCAATCCCATTCACAAACTCGCGGAAATCGCCGATTCGGTGAAGATGGGCGATTTGGACGCTCACTTTGAGCGCACTTCCAATGATGAAATCGGCGATCTGGCGGATTTGCTCAACGAAATGTTGGCAAAACTGCGCGAGGACTTGAAGCAGATGCACAAGCTCGAGAACATGCGCACGCAGTTTCTCGGCAATGTTTCGCATGAGCTGCGCACTCCGATTTTTGCGCTGCAGGGTTATCTCGAAACCCTGCTGTACGGCAACGTGACCGAGGTGCAAACGCAGCGCATGTTCGTCGAAAAAGCCTATCGCCAGGCCGGCCGGCTGAACAACTTGCTCACCGATCTCATCGACATCTCGCGCATCGAATCCGGGGAGATGAAAATGAGCTTCCGCTATTTCGACGTGGCGGAGTGGCTGGCACGGCAGATGCCGGATCTGCAAAACCAGGCCAGTCAATACGACGTCACCATCAACCTGCAGAACGGCGAGCCGTTGGGCTCGGTGATCGCGCTGGGTGATCGCGAGCGCTTGACGCAGGTGATCACCAATCTTGCCAGCAATGCCATCAAATACAACGTGCCCGGCGGACGGGTCGAACTCGGCTATCATCTCAACAAAAAGGAAGTCGAGATCTATGTTGCCGATACCGGCCGCGGCATTCCGGGCGAACACCTGCCCCGCATTTTCGAGCGCTTCTATCGCGTCGATCGCGAACGCTCCCGCGATGTGGGCGGCACGGGTTTGGGGTTGGCCATCGTCAAGCACATCGTGGAAGCGCACGGCAGCAGCGTGCAGGTGAAGAGCGAAGTGGGCAAGGGCTCGGTATTCAGTTTCTCGCTCAAGCGCAATCTCAGCAAGGATTGAGGCCGGCGGATGAGCACGAAGGCAATATCCTTCCATTTCTTAACATATTCTTAACCTTCCAATAACACTGCATTATCATTTTCTTAATACTTTGTTGCCGTTGGTGCCATCCGGCGCGAGGCGCAGCCGCCAGTTTGCCGGCGTTCGACTCGCCGCAGCCACGGCGGCCACCGGGTGACCGCCGGCGAGCGAAGGCACGCGGCTTGATGCCGCCTCTCAATCCACGCGGTCCGTGCTTGTGCGCACAGCAAACTTAGGCAAGGAGGAAATATGAGGCAACGCACCGGTGTCTGCTTTTCAGCCGGATTATGCGTTCTGATTTTTTCCACTTCCACATTCCCGCAAGAAGTCAAATCCCGCAACGCCGAATCCTGGGAGCTTGCCGGCTCCATTCAATTGCAGCACTTGTATGATCCCGATCGCACCGGCGATGGGCTGGTGACCGACAACGGTTTTCGCATGCGGCGTGTTCGTCTCTCGGCGCGCGGCAAAGTCAACGCCTTCGTCGAAAGCACGCTGCAAATCGAAGTGCGTGACAACAGTCCGCGCCTCAAGGATGCCGAGGGCCGAATCAAACTGGCAAACAGCTTCTACCTGCGCTTCGGCCAGTTCAAAGTTCCGGTGTGGCGGGAAGAGTTGCGCTCTTCCACCAATCTCCTGCTCATCGAGCGCAGTGCAGCCGCGGAGTTTTTGGTGGCGAACAATTTTTCCGCGCGCCAGATCGGCGTGGAATTCGGCCGGCGGCCGGAGCGCGGGCTGCAGATGGCGTTGCACCTCTCCAATGGCGCAGGCGAAGGCATTCGCGAAGATGCCGGCCGGCCGAAGAACGGCTTCGTCAACAACGGCAAGCTGATCACCGGCCGCCTCAGTTTGCCGCTCGGCGAGCGCGTGCAACTCGGTGTTTCAGCAGCGGCCAACCGAGTGACCCGGATTGCGCAAAACCCGGCGGGGGCAATGGTCTTTGCCGGCACGCAGACACTGCTCGCACCGGACCTGGGCCTCTATCTGCACAGCAGCACGCACATGCAGTTCGATATAGAAGGCGGGGTGGCCTTCGGTAAACTTGTGCGTGAGCTGCCGGGCGGCACAGCGGGGGATTTTCTTCTGGCGGATCTCAGCGGGCGCTGGACCGCCAAGCTGCACCATGCCCTCACCAGCCTGGGT
Organism: bacterium; assembly: GCA_023150945.1. NCBI lineage: Bacteria > bacterium. The sequence goes on from JAKLJX010000003.1 coordinate 232,032, forward strand.
GGGCTGGAAGCGATCGAGTTGGCCGCGAGCGCTTGTTATCTCGAACCGGATGACCGGCAGGAGGATGAGTCGCTCCTGCTGCGCTTCGGGCCTGCGATTTATTTCGGCAAAACCTGCCGGCTGCAAATCAACGGTGAAGTGGACAAACCTTTGCCGGCCGGCGGGGAGACTGTGCTGCAAGTGCGCTCACAGATGAATTTTACTTTTTAACCTTTTCTTAACGAAAAATTCACGCCGCAGTCACTTGCGATCGCTACCATTCCTTGCCGGGCAAAGCCCCGGACTGCGGCGGCGGGCGGAAGCGCGGGCGCTATCTGCGGGCGCGCACGCAAGCGTCAGGCGAAGATCTACCATGCGCCATAATTTTGTCGAGGAGTTGGCCGGCCTGCCCAGCGAGTTGTTGTACCTGGCCTCGCTGGCGGAAAAAGCGGTGGAGCTGTCGATTCAAGCGCTCACAAACCGCGATGCGGCGCTGGCGCAGAAAGTCATTGCCGAGGATTTGCGGCTGGACCGGCGCGAGCTGGCGATCGAAGAGTTGTGCGTCAGTCTGCTCTCTCGCCAGCAACTGGCGGCGAGCGAGCTGCGGGTGGTAGTGTCCGCCTTGAAGATCAACAATGATCTCGAGCGCATCGGCGATCACGCGGTGAACATTGCGGGCAATACGCTGGCGCTGCTGCAGGAGCCGGCGCTGGCGCTGCCGGCCGAGATTCCGCAGATGGCCGGACTGGTGCAGCTCATGGTGCGCGACGCCATCGATGCCTTCGTGCATCGCGAGGCCGCGGTAGCGGTGTCCGTGTGCCAGCGGGATGACGAAGCTGACGCCTTGAACCAGCACATTCTGCGCGCGCTGGTTGCGCAGATGGCTGGCGATGCGCGCAGTATCGCTGCCGGCTTGTCGCTGATTCTAGTGAGCAAGAATCTCGAGCGCATCGCGGATCTATCGACCAACATCGCCGAGGAAGTGGTCTACATGGTGGAAGCCCGCACCATCAAGCACAATTCTTGAACGATACCGGGACAATAACATGTGTTGTCTTCTCCGAGCCGCGCGTGCGTCTGCAATTAGGCTTGACTCTTTGACGGATTTTTCACATATACCTCGCCGATTTGGACTGACGCCGCTGTGACACCAACAAGCGGTGTTTTCCGGCAAGCACGATCACCGGCCGCCGGACCGCTGTTGCTTACGGCACTGCCAATTCCACCGTCCGGGCACAAGGAGAAGAGGATATGAATCCCCATTATGAAATCAGCCTGCAACGTGATATGGACTTGATTCGCCGCAAAGTGATCGAAATGTCGAATCTGGCCGAGCACGCGCTCAAATCGAGTTTGCAGGCGCTGGTCGAGCACAACCGGCAAATCGCCTACTCGGTGATCTTGCGCGATCAGCACATCGACGAGATGGAGAAGGAGCTTGATCGTCTGTGCCTGGAGTTTTTGGTGCGCCAGCAGCCGGTGGCGGGGCAACTGCGCTTCGTCTATGCCGTGATCAAGATCAACAATGAGCTGGAGCGCATCGGCGATTATGCGGAGAGCATTGCGCGGCAATTTCTCACCATCAGCGCTTTGTCGCCGCAACCCTCCTATGCCCGCTTTGTCGAAATCGCCAACATCTCGATCCCGATGTTGCGCAATGCCATGCAGGCCTTCATCGACCAGAACCAGGAGCTGGCGCTGGCCACGCTGGAGATGGAAGACCGGGTGGACGGCATCCGCAACGCCATCAATTCCGAGCTGGTACATCTGCGCGAAAAGGGCGAGCTGCCGCTGGAGGCGCTCGCGCCGTTGATGTTGATCGCCAGCCGCTTCGAGCGCGTGGCCGATCAATCCTGCAACATCTGTGAAGAAGTGCTGTACATGTGCACCGGCAAATACATCAAGCACAAGGGCGTGGAAGTCTTTCGCGTGCTGTTCGTCGATGAAGGCAACTCCAGTTTGAGCCAAATGGCGGAGGCGATCGGCAACCGCCTGGGCATTTCCAAATTCATCTTCAGCAGCGCCGGCATCATGCCCAAGCCCATCGCCGAGTCCACGCTGCAGTTCATGGCCGGCAAGGGCTTCGATTTGTCGCGGCAAGGCTCGAAGTACGTCAATCAAATCGTCAATCTCGAACATTATCAAGTGATCGTGGCACTCACCGAGGCGGCGCAGGTGGCGTTTCCGCCGCCGCCCACCAAAACGGTGAGCATCTTGTGGGAGGTGCAGGATCCAGCGAGCGTGCCAGGCTCGCCGCAGGAGGTGCAGCAGGCCCATGAGAAAGCCTATCAGTATCTGGAAACACACATCCGCGATCTCGTGCACGCCATTCTGGGCGACGAGCAACGGTGACCAGCCGCTGCGTTTGCTTGCGGGAACACGCGGAGTGGCATTGGTTGCAAATGTTAACCTCTGGAAGGGAGGAGTGCAGGACATGAGAAGCAAGAATTCCGGTGGGCGGCAGATGGCTGCGATTGCTGCAGTCGTGCTCTTTGCGCTGCTCGGTTGCGGCGGCGGCGGCAACGGCGAAAAACTCACGATTCAAAATGCCGGCTCCGATACCATGGTCAACCTGGCGCAGCATTGGGCGGAAGTGTACGCCAAGATCGATACCACCGTTTCCGTCGAAGTCTCCGGCGGCGGCTCGGGCACCGGCATTGCCGCACTGATCAACGGCACGGTGGATTTGGCGAACAGCAGTCGCAAGATTCACGCGGATGAAAGCGAGCGTGCCCGCAGCAATACCGGCAGTGTCCCGGTGGAATACATCGTCGGCTATGATGCCTTGGCGGTCTATGTGCACAAGGACAATCCGCTGGAAGAGATCACGCTGGAACAGTTGGCGGAGATTTACGGCACCGGTGGCACGATCACCGCGTGGTCGCAACTGGGCGTGAATAATGCCGGCTGTGCCAAGGATGAAATCATTCGCGTCAGCCGGCAATCCAACTCCGGCACCTATGAATATTTTCGTGAAGCGATCAGCCACGCCAAAGGCCAGTCCCTGGATTTCAAACTGGGTTCGGTGGACATGAACGGTTCCAAAGACGTGGTCGAGCTGGTTGCCAAGACACCCTGCGCCATCGGGTACAGCGGCATGGGCTACGCTACGCCGCAAGTGAAGATGTTGCGCGTCACGCGCAAGGCTGGCGAACCCGCCTACGCGCCGACGGTGGCCACCACTCAGGATCAGACCTATCCCATCGCCCGGCCCCTCTACATGTATGCCCCCGGCTCACCGCGTCCGCATGTGCAGCGCTTCCTGGATTGGATTCACTCAGAAGCCGGTCAGAAACTCGTGGAAGAATCGGGATACGTGCCGATTCCGCATACCGCTGCCAGTGAAAACGCAGGGAATCCTTAAATGAGGAACCGCCGCCGTCTCGAAACGTTGATCGAACGCCTCATCGAAGGGGTGGTTTGGTTCTGCGGCATCAGCGCCATCGTATTTGTGGCCTTGATCTTCATTTTCGTTTTTCGCGAAGGCGCGGGCTATCTTTTCAAGGGGCTGAATCTGCGTGAGTTTCTCACCAGCCCGGAATGGTATCCGACCTCGGCCGCCAACAAGCGTTACGGCGTGCTGGCGTTGATCGCCGGTACGTTCAGTGTCACCGCTTTGGCCATGATGATCGCCGTACCCTTTGGTTTGGGGGCGGCGATTTTTATTTCAGAATTCTGCGGCGCGAAGGTCAAGGAAACGCTCAAGGTCGTGATCGAGCTGCTGGCAGCCATTCCCTCGGTGGTGTGGGGTTTCATCGGCCTGACCGTGATGAACCCGGTCATCATCGAAGTCTTTCACGCGCCCATCGGGTTGACGGTGCTGAACGGCGGCATCATCCTGGCCTTGATGAGCGTGCCCATCATCGTGTCCATCGGTGAAGATTCCTTGAAAGCGGTGCCGGATTCTTATCGCGAAGCGGCGCAGGCGCTGGGCTGCACCCGCTGGCAATTGGTCTTTCGCGTGCTGCTGCCGGCCGCGAAAAACGGTTTGCTGGCAGCCGTGCTGCTCGGCATCGGCCGCGGCGTCGGTGAAACCATGGCCGTGCTCATGGCCACCGGCCATGCCGTCAACCTCCCCACCAGCCTGCTCGATTCGGTGCGCACGCTGACCGCCACCATCGCCGCGGAGTTGGGTGAAGCGCCGGTCGGCTCCGAGCATTACCAGGTGTTGTTCATCATCGGCATTCTGCTGTTCACGATTACCTTCATTGTGAATCTGGTCGCAGACCTGGTGGTGCGCGGGATTCGGGGAAAGTGAGATTGGAAGCAAATCACTCGTGAGTGGACCGCGCCGCTGCAGCAGCAGGTGGCCGGCCTGCGGTGGACGAAATTGCCGATCCTCTGCGGCGTCGCAACCACAATGATCGTTGCGATCGCCTGCTCGAGGCTGCAGGCCGGGCGCGGTATCCGAGCGCGCGACAATCCCAGCACGGCCTTTGGTGCCGCGATTTTCAGCTTGATGGGCTGCATGATTCTCGTCGATACGCTGCTGGCGCTGCTGGCGTGCGGCCAGGCATGACAAGGCCGCCCGTTGCTGGCCGATTGCTTCTCTTCGCAGATGGCCTCTCTCAATTTGGAAAGATCATGAATCCTCAACCGACCTCAGCCTCCAACCGCACTGCCGCCGCCGGGATTCACCTGCCGTCCGGTTCAGCCAACGAGCGGCCGGCTGCGCTGGTGCCGGACCCGCGCCATAATTTTACCGCCACCGCCATGGTGCGCAAGAACCAGCGCACCGAGCTGCTGGCCAAGTCTGTCTTTCTGGTCATGACGCTGCTGATGATCGCGCCGTTGTTGATGATTGTCGGCTATCTGTTCTACCAGGCGGCACCGATTTTGTCGATCGACTTTTTGGTCTCCAATCCGGTGCGCGGCATGCGGGCGGGCGGCATTTGGGCGCCGCTGTTGGGCACCATCTATCTCGTCGGCATTTCGCTGCTGATTGCCGCGCCCATCGGCGTGCTGGCGGCGGTTTATCTCAATGAATACGCCCGCGACAACTGGTTCACGCGCATTGTCAATCTCGCGGTGGTCAATCTCGCCGGCGTGCCGAGCATCGTGCACGCCCTGTTTGGCCTGGGTGCGTTCGTGTTGTTCGCGCGCATGGGCCGGTCGATTCTGGCGGCCTCGTTGACGCTGGCCATCATGACGCTGCCGGTGATCATCGCCAGCACCAAAGAGGCGCTGGCGGCGGTGCCCAAGGCCTTTCGGGAGGCGTGTTGGAACGTGGGCGCCACCCGCTGGCAGACCATCCGGCACATCGTGTTGCCCAATTCGATCAGTGGCATTCTGACCGGCATCATTCTGCAGGTTTCGCGCGCCGCTGGCGAGACCGCGCCGGTGATGTTCACCGGTGCGGTATTCTTCAAAGCCATTAAGGAAGGCGATCTCTTCGCCTACAATTTGTTTGATCAATGCATGGCTTTGTCGATGCACTTGTTCACGATTTCCACGCAGGTGCCGGACGTGCCGAAAGCGCTGCCCTATGGCACGGCGGTGGTGTTGCTGGGCACCGTGCTGCTGGTCAATGCGCTGGCCATTGGGCTGCGCATTTATCTCCGTTCCCGCAAGAAATGGTGAGTGATGCCCGCCGGTGGCGGTCACGGCACATCGATCCTGCCGCCCGGCCCGCGTGCCAGCCGCAGGGTGAAACCGGTGGCAAGGGCGGCGTCCCGAATTGCCGGGCGCCACACTAGACATGCGGTCTTGTGAGAGGAAATGCAGTGCAAGAATCGAATCACAAAGAAATCGAAATTTCCGATCTCATCGTGAAATACGGCCAGAGCGTGGCGCTGCGCGGCATTTCGCTGGATGTTTTTCGCAATGAGATTTTGGCCGTCATCGGGCCGGCGCAATCGGGCAAGAGCACGCTGCTCAAGGTCATCAACCGCACCATCGATTTCGTAGTCGGCAGCCAGGTGCTGGGCGAAGTCAGAATCAACGGCACGAACATCCGCCAGATCAAAAACGTGTTCGAGCTGCGGCGCAAGGTCGGCATGGTGTTTCCCCTGCCGGTGGGGCTGCCGCTGTCGATCTATGACAACGTCGCTTTTGCGCCGCGCATGGCGGGCGTGCGCAACAAGGCCGAGCTGGACGAAATCGTCGAGCGCTGCTTGCGCCAGGCGGCCTTGTGGGATGAGGTCAAAGACCGGTTACAGAGCCTCGGCACCAAGCTCTCAGGCGGGCAGCAGCAGCGCTTGACCATCGCTCGCGCCCTTTCCCACCAACCGGAAATTCTCTGCCTGGATGAGTTTTCCATCGCGGTGGACCCCGTGACCACCATGCGTATCGAAGACGTACTCAAGGAATTGCGTTCGCAGATCACCATCATCCTTGTCACTAATCTCGTGCAACAGGCGCGGCGGCTGGCGGATCGCACGGCCTTCCTGCTCAACGGTGAGCTGGTGGAAATCGACCGCAATGAAGTGATCTTTTCCGATGCGCCCGCGAGTCAAAAGACATACGAATACGTCAATGGAATCTTCGGATGAGTGAAACGGCGGCATACAGCATCACCACGACCAACCTCAGCCTGTGGTACGGCACGTTTCAGGCGCTCAACAACGTCAGCCTGAAGGTGAAAAGCGGCCTGATTACGTCTCTCATCGGACCTTCCGGCTGCGGCAAAACCACGCTGCTGCGCTGTTTCAACCGCGTTAACGAGCGCTACGGCAACGTCACCACTACCGGCGAGATCAAGCTGCTCGGCAAAAACATCTACGACCCCGACGTCTCCCTGCCGGAGCTGCGCAAGGCCATTGGCATGGTGTTTCAGCGGCCCAATCCTTTGCCGATTTCGGTGTATGAAAACATCGTGTTCGGCCTGCGCATCCACAGCCCGCGGCGGGAGTTGCGGAAGTCCCAACTCGATGCGGCGGTGGAGCAGGCGCTGCAAGACGTGTCGCTGTGGAAGGATTTGAAGGACAAGCTGCACGTGCGGGCAACCAGCCTGCAGTTGGAACAGCAGCAAAAGCTGTGCATTGCCCGGCTGCTGCCGCTCAAGCCCGAGATCATCCTGATGGACGAGCCCTGTTCCGCGCTCGATGCGGAGGCCACGCGCGGCATCGAAGAATTGATGTTCGAATTGGCGGGTCGCTACACCATTGTCATCGTCACCCACAACATGGCGCAGGCCCGGCGGGTGAGCGATGAGTGCATTTTCATGCTGCTCGGCGAGCTGATCGAGCACAGCCGGACCGAGGATCTGTTCCTCACCCCCCAGGACCCACGCACCGCGGAGTACATCGAGGGCCGCTACGGTTGAGCGGCATGCCGGCGGCGGCAGAAGCCCGTCCGAGTGGTGGCCGGCCTGACATTTCGCTTGACTTTTGAAGCCTCAATCCCTATTTTGGCGCCCGTTGATTGAAAAGGGATGGGCGATTAGCTCAGATGGTTAGAGCGCTGGTCTCACATACCAGAGGTCGGTGGTTCGATCCCACTATCGCCCACTGATTCCACTCATACTGCCGCGCGGGTCTTTTTCCTGCCTTGCTGGTTGAATCTTTCCGCACCCGGGTACTCATTCGTTCACTTATCGGTTTCGCCGGGAAATTCGGCTTGACAATCGCAGGCCGGAATGGTATATTTCCCGCCAGTTTTTCGAACCTAGGAAGGGACAGCATGCGAAAATGACTGTCCCTCTTTTTTTAACTTGAATTCCAGGACTCATGGACACGCAGAAAAACGCCGAAGAGCAACTAACAGGACGTTCCGAACGCATCACCAAACGATCCGAAGACTATTCCCGTTGGTATACTGATGTCATTGGCGCCGCCGAATTGGCCGACTACTCACCGATCAAAGGCTGCATGGTCATCCGGCCGAATGGGTACGCCATTTGGGAGAAGATTCAAGCCGGTCTTGACAAGCTGTTCAAGGATACCGGCCATGTGAATGCCTATTTTCCCCTGTTCATTCCCGAGAGTTTTCTGCAGAAGGAAGCCGAACATGTGGAGGGTTTCGCGCCGGAGTGCGCGGTCGTCACGCATGGCGGCGGCAAGAAGCTGGAAGAACCCCTGGTGGTGCGCCCGACCTCGGAGACGATCATCTGGTCGATGTACCGCAAGTGGATTCAATCCTATCGGGATTTGCCGATCTTGATCAACCAATGGGCCAACGTCGTGCGCTGGGAGATGCGCACGCGCCTGTTCCTGCGCACCACGGAATTCCTCTGGCAGGAAGGCCATACTGCGCATGCCACCTTCGAGGACGCGGAACGGGAGACGTTGCAGATGCTGGAGGTTTACCGGACCTTTGCCGAAGAGTACATGGCCATACCGGTAATCCCCGGGATCAAGACCGAGAAGGAGAAGTTCGCGGGCGCGCTGCGCACGTATTGCATCGAAGCCATGATGCAGGATGGCAAAGCCCTGCAGGCGGGCACCTCGCATCATCTCGGCCAGAACTTTGCCAAGGCTTTCGATGTCAAGTACCTCAATGAACAGGGCGCGCTCGAGTACGTGTGGGCGACGAGTTGGGGCGTCTCCACTCGTTTGATCGGCGCCTTGATCATGACGCACAGCGACGACAACGGCTTGGTGCTGCCGCCCAAACTGGCGCCGTTGGCAGTCGTGCTGGTGCCGATTTGGCGCAAGGACGAGGAAAAAGCGCTGGTGATGGAACGCGCCCAGCAGTTGACGGCCGAATGGAAAGGCAAGTTCACGTTCAAGGTCGACGACCGCGACAACTACCGGCCGGGCTACAAATTCAACGAATGGGAAAAACGCGGGGTGCCGTTGCGCGTCGAGCTGGGCCCGAAAGACGTGCAGAGCGGCAATGTCGTTTTGGTGCGTCGTGACTCAGGGGAGAAGCGCGTGGTGCCGCAAGCCGGGCTGTCAGAGGAAATCCTGCGCACGCTGGCGGCGATGCAGCAGGCACTGTTCGAGCGCGCGCTGGCCTTTCGTGAAAGCAACACGCGGGCGATCGACGATTACGAGCAATTCAAGCGGGAGATCGACGAACGGGGCGGCTTTTTCTGGGCGCATTGGTGCGGCGAGCGCGAGGCGGAGGAGCGCCTGCAGGAGGAAACCAAAGCCACGATCCGCTGCATCCCCCTCGATGGCAAGCCGGAAGCGGGCCGCTGCCTGATTACCGGCAAGCCTTCTTCCCAGCGCGTGTTGATGGCCAAAGCCTATTGATCATCTGTCGTATGAGTAGTGAACCAAGCTTAGCGGAGGAGCGGTGAAGAGGTCTCTCTTTGTAACTGTCATGATGACGATTCTGTGCGGTTTGCTTTGGATTATTTCGATTGCCGCGACGACACCGCAGGCGGCAGTCGTGGAGCGTAAGCAACCCCCGATAGTCAAGGAGGGTGCGCTGGCTGCACCCGCCCGCCATTTCCAGAAGTGACAGTTCGTGGCCGTGCGATTGGACAAAGAGGAAACAAGCAAACTCGCTCAACCCGAATCGTGTCCGCAACGAACAGGTGCGGAAGGTATGAAAGCCCTCCCGTGACGAGGCACAGGTCGCGCGCCCCGGCTTTCGACCGAAGAGCTTTACTACATGACTTGTTCACTGCAGCACACAGTGAGCCTGTCCGAGACGCCGCCCGCGGCGTCTCGGCTTTTTGGGACGAAACCGGCAATAAAAATTTATCACGGCTCTCGGCGAATAAACATTCTGTGGGTACAAAGATAAATGTATTGACGTTTCGAGACGCGCCTACTCACAGGATGTTCGCAGCGTCAACGTTCGCAGGTGACTAGCCACGGTCGGCGGGTCGTATCGCGTCATGGACGTTCAACCCTAGTTCCAGTCTCCGTCCCATGAGTGTGAAAACAGTAGCAGCGTGGCAAGCCAAAGAGTCGCTGGTTCCCTTCGGCAATGGCAGGAATTCCGAGAGCATGAGACCATCTGAAGCAGTCGCCGCCCCCGCCGGCGCCACCGAAAAGGTTCCCTTTCGCGCCGGCTATGTGGCGATCATCGGCCAACCCAACGTCGGCAAATCCACCTTGCTGAACGCCCTGCTCCAATTCAAGCTGTCGATCGTCTCCCCCAAACCGCAAACCACGCGCAAACGCATCCTGGGTATTCTCAACCGGCCGCACAGCCAGATGATCTTCTTCGACACCCCGGGCATTCTGGAGCCGAGTTACCAGTTGCAGCATGCCTTCGTGCGGGTGGCGCACGCCGCGATGCGCGAGGCGGATGTGCAGCTCTTGCTGATCGAGCCGGACCCCGTGCTCTCCGCGATGGATGCGAAGATTCTCGACCGCCTGGCTGACACCAATCGCCCCATCATCGTCGCGATCAACAAGATCGACAAGGTCAGCAAAGATACCTTGCTGCCCATCATCGCGGGTCTGCGCGACCGGCCGGGCGTCAGGGAAATCGTGCCGATTTCGGCGCTGCAGAAGGACGGCATCGAGCTGCTCGCCGGCGTGTTGGAGAATTGCCTCGCCGAACACGAAGCCTTCTACCCGGTCGACCAAATCACCGATCATCCCGAGCGCTTTCTGGCCGCGGAAATCGTGCGTGAGAAAATCTTCCTGCGCTACGGCGAGGAAATTCCCTATTCCACCAGCGTGGTGGTCGAAGAATTCATCGAGCGGCCCAATCACAAAGACTTCATCCGCGCCGTCATCTACGTTGAACGTGAATCGCAAAAAGGCATCATGATCGGCAAGCGCGGCAGCGCCCTGAAGGAAGTGGGCAAGCTCGCGCGCGAAGAACTGGAAGCGATGATCGGTAAACCCGTCTATTTGGAACTGTTCGTCGCCGTCAAGGAAAAGTGGCGCGACCGCGAGAATGAATTGCGCAGTCTCGGCTACCTGTAAACCGGCGCGTCGCCGCGCGGCGGGCAGGTGGTCAACTGGTCTTGCGATGCACGGCTCATGAGTGCGAGTGACACCGGAACTCCCGTCATCAACCGCCCAGCCCGCGCCCGGCGCCGGCCGCAAGCGCGGGATTCAGCGCCAGAGCCGGTGGGCCCGCGAACACCTCTTGGAATGCTGCATGAACCCTTCTGAGAACTCCCCGTTTTCCACCCGCTTGTTGCCCCTGGTTGCCGTGCTGCTGCTCGGGTTGCTGATTTGGGTCAGCGATTATGCGCAATGGGCGGTGCGCCTCACCATGGGTGCGCTCTTTTGCTCCATCATTTACTTGCGCGAGGAATCCAGCAGCGAGCGCTGGATTGCCATCGGCATCATCGCATTGGGGACCCTGCTCTCGCTGCTGCTGCCGGCAGACTTCCTCTCCCTGCGCTGAGCAGCCGGTCAGCGTTGTTCTCACGCGGGCCGGCGGCGCGTTCGTGCCTTGGCCGCGGCGCCTGCGCTCTCCTCCACCCGGCGTGCCCGCCACAAAAACCAGATCAAGCTCCCCAGCAAAAATGCCAGCAGGGCCTGCAAGCTCAAGAACGAGACAAGCTTCAGCCAACTGAAAGCCGGATCGACGAAACGCACCAGCCAGCCCGCCGCTTCGTTGCCGAGCGCCGCAGCAAACGCCGCGATAATGAAGCCCCGCTTCAAGCCCGGTGAAAACGGTGAGAAGATCAACAAGTGCGTCAGCAGCAACACCACCAGGGCCATCATCGGCAGGTGCATGTGGGTGACTTCCAGCATCGATTGATAAGTGCGCGGCATGCGAAACTCCTCCTCCGCGCCCAGATAGTAGCTTGCAACCGAGGCCGGGGTCAAGTCCATCTTGGCAAAGTAAAGGCCGAAGTTCGTCAGCCAAAATCCAGCCAACAACAACGCTGCCAGCGTCAGTGTGAGACGCATCAAAGGGTGGCTTTGAAAGCCACCAGATTGCAGGTATTTCATCCAGCTTTCCTCGATTTTCCTCTTGTGATTCGACACCGCTGCACTCGCCCCGGCATCGCAGACACCGGCCTGCCACGGCATGAAAACTTCTGAACCGGTCTTGTTCAAGCCAGCCGCGGCGCCCCTGGCGCTGGCTGTTCGCGCGCGGCGCAGCCGGCCCGCATTTGCGATTGGGTCAAGGGAAGCTAAAAACTCCGCCCGGAAAATCAAGCAGGATTGCAGCAGCGCAGCAACTGCCGGCCGCCGCGCGGCGCGATTTCAGCCCATGTGCGGCGCTGATTTCGGCGGTTTGGGCGGCTTTTTGGCGGAAATGGGCACGCTCGCCGCGGTTCAGGTTGCTTGACTTTTACGGCAATTTTTCCTATCATCAAGCCTTCAAATGCCAACAAGTTAACGGAGTCGCGCGTGCCCCACAGTTATCAGAACTACATCGCCGGTGCCTGGTGTGATGCCGCTGCCGGCGAACGTTTTGATAATCACAATCCCGCCCACTGGGATGAGATCGTTGGCACGTTCCCGGCTTCCAGTCACGTTGACGTTGGCAGGGCGGTGGCGGCCGCGCAGGCGGCCTTCGAGGGATGGCGTCTGACGCCGGCGCCCAAGCGTGGAGAGATCATCAAGCGTGCCGGTGATTTGCTGCTGCGCCACAAAGAAGACTTGGCGCGCCTGATGACCACAGAAATGGGAAAGGTACTCAGCGAGACCCGCGGCGACGTACAGGAGGGCATCGATACCGCCTACTACGCCGCGAGCGAGGGCCGCCGGCTGTTTGGCTTCACCACCCCCTCGGAGTTGCCGGACAAATTCTGCATGTCCGTGCGCATGCCGGTGGGTGTGGCAGGCATCATCACGCCCTGGAATTTCCCTCTGGCAATTCCCACGTGGAAGATTTTTCCCGCGCTCGTTTGCGGCAATACCGTGGTGTTCAAACCCGCAAGTGACACGCCCGCCACGGCAACGCGCCTCGTTGAGCTGCTGTTGGATGCCGGTTTGCCGGCGGGAGTGATGCAACTGGTGCATGGTTCCGGCAGCCAGGCCGGCATCGCGCTGGTCGAGCACGCGCAGGTCAATCTGATCTCCTTTACCGGTTCCACCGCAGTCGGAAAGCAAATCTCGGCGGCGGGCAGCCGCAGCCTCAAGCGCCTCTCGCTGGAATTGGGAGGCAAGAATGCGCAAATTGTGATGCCCGATGCCGATTTGGAACTGGCGCTGCAGGGTGTGTTGTGGGGCGCATTTGGCACCACCGGCCAGCGCTGCACCGCCACCAGCCGCTTGATCCTGCACGCAGCGATTCACGACCAATTTCTGGCCATGCTGGTGCGGGAAACGGAGAAGCTGCGCCTAGGCAGCGGCCTTGAGCCGGACACGCAGGTAGGGCCGCTGATCAATTTTCCGCAGCGCGAGAGAGTGGCCGAGTACGTGCAGATCGGCAAGGCCGAAGGCGCGAAGCTGGAGACCGGCGGGGAAGTCCACACGGCCGGAGGCTGCCGCACCGGCGCGTTTTATCGCCCGACGATTTTCAGCGGCGTCGAACCGGGCATGCGCATTGCCCAGGAGGAAATTTTCGGACCGGTGCTGGCGGTGATCAAGATTCGCGATCTGGCTGAGTCGATTCGAGTCTTGAACGGTACGCCCTACGGTCTAAGCTCGTCGATCTACACGCGCGAGGTGAATGCCGCCTTTCGTGCGATGCGCGACTTGCAGGCGGGCATTACTTACATCAACGGCCCGACAATCGGTGCGGAGGCTCATCTGCCGTTCGGCGGGGTGAAGGAAACGGGGAACGGGCATCGCGAAGGCGGCTGGCCAGTTTATGATTTTTTCAGTGAAACCAAGACGATTTATGTCGATTATTCCGGCAAGCTGCAGCGCGCGCAGATTGACAACCAGTAAGCTTCCACGCTGCCCCTGTGTTCCGTGCCCATGATTCCCGCCGACCGACAAACGACCGTGCCGGGCGCGGGCGCCAACGCGGGGCGCGATCCTTCCGCCGGGCAGACCGGCCCGGCCGGGAAGTTGTTTCTGGTCGCCACCCCGATCGGCAATCTGCAGGATATTACGCTGCGCGCGCTGGAAACCTTGCGCGCGGTGGATGTGATTGCGGCGGAGGACACGCGCCGTGCTGCCATTCTGCTGCAGCGCCATGACATTCACAAGCCGACGGTCAGCTATCACAATTTCAACGAACGGAAAGCCGCTCCACGTCTGATTGCCGCGCTCGCAGCCGGCAAGAATGTGGCACTGATTACCGACGCCGGTACCCCTGGAATCTCCGATCCCGCGTTCTATCTCGTGCGCCAGGCGCTTGCCCACGCACTGCCCATCGAGGCAATTCCCGGCCCGACGGCATTCGTGGCAGCGTTGATCCTTTCCGGTTTGCCCACCCATCGCTTCGTTTTCGAAGGATTTCCGCCGGTGAAAAAAGGCCGCCAGACCTTTTTCGAGGCGCTCAAACACGAACCCCGAACCATCGTGTTGTACGAAGCGCCGCAGCGCATCGTGCGCACGTTGACCACCATTCAGGAAGTCTGGGGAGACCGGCGCGCGGCGCTGGCTCGAGAGTTGACCAAGCTGCATGAGGAAGTGCTGCGCGGCCGCGTCACCGAGTTGCTGCACATGCTGGCCGCCCGCACGCTCAAGGGCGAATGCGTGCTGGTGCTCGAGGGGGCAGAGGAGGCGGCCACAGGCCGCGAACACTAACCGCCGGAGGGAAAGTGGCTGGAACCGGGGGGGCGGCATTGTCGCATGAAGGCAGGAAGCTCGCGCGTGCAGACGGATGGGGGCACATCACGATGCCGGGCGGCGAACAAACCGCGCGCCCGCAGGCAGGAAGACGTAGAAGGCAGGTTATTCATCAAGAGAGGGATGGAACGCTGCTGTGAAACTCAACATCTTACCGGACGGCCTCAAGAACTGGTATCTCAAGCTCATCACCCCGATCGTCGACTATTTCATTTCACATCATTTGAATCCCAACTGGTTCACGACCATCGGCTTTGCGTTGAGCGTGGGAACCACCTACCTGTTTGCGATCGGCGAGTTGCGCCTGGCAGGCATCGCCGTGTTGCTGGCGGGAACCTTTGACATCATCGACGGCCGGGTGGCGCGCGCCACCAATCGCGTTACCAAGTTCGGCGCACTCTACGACTCTGCGCTCGACCGCTACTCCGAAGTCTTCATGTTTTTTGGTCTGGCTTATTTCTATGTGCACATTGACCCGCGCGCGCTCTGGCGGCCAGTAGCTGTGGCGGTGGCGCTGGGCGGGTCGATGATGGTTAGCTACATCCGCGCCCGCGCCGAAGGCTTGGGCCTGGAATGCAAAGTCGGTATCATGCAGCGGCCGGAGCGCGTGGTCTCGCTCGGCTTCGGTGCCTTGATCGGCGAGCAGGTGCTCACCTGGGTGATCATCGCCATCGCGATTCTCGCCAATTTCACCGCGATTCAACGGCTGTATCACATCTGGGCGATGGAAAACGGATCGAAAAGTGAACTGTTGACCGTGTCCCAGAAGTGAGCGCCGCCCGCGGCAGCCGCACGGGTCGCCGGCCCGGCCGCGTCCGTTGCTGCCGCCTTGTTGGAACAGTCGTATGGCATTGGTTAAATCATCGCAGTCTCTACAACATTCGTTTCAGGAAATGGAGGCAGTTTTGGCTAATCCCGCAGTAAAAATCAAAGCCCCCACCGGCAAGCTCGGCATCTTGACGCCGGGCATGGGCGCGGTCACCACCACGTTCATTGCCGGCGTTGAAGCCGTGCGCCGCGGGCTGGCGCAACCGTTTGGCTCACTCACCCAGATGGGCACCATCCGTCTCGGCAAGCGTACCGAGAAGCGCTCGCCTTTGATCAAAGACTTCGTGCCGCTCGCCAATCTCAATGACCTCGTGTTCGGCGGTTGGGACATTTTTGAAGATGATTGCTACGTGGCCGCAAAGAAAGCCGGCGTGCTCGACCGCAAGGATCTCGACCCGATCAAAGACACGCTCAGCGCCATCAAACCGTGGAAAGCAGTGTTCCACAACGACTACGTCCGCCGCCTCTCCGGCACGCACGTGAAACAGGCTGATACCAAGTGGGACCTGGCGCAGATGGTGCGCGATGACATCATGAATTTCAAAGCCCAACACCAGCTCGACCGCCTGGTGATGTTGTGGTGCGGCAGCACGGAAATCTATCTGCAGCCCGAGCCGGTGCATCAGTCGCTGGCGGCGTTCGAGCAGGGCCTGCGCGACAATCACCCGGCCATCGCGCCGAGCATGATTTATGCCTATGCCGCGATCAAGGAAGGCATTCCCTACGGCAACGGCGCGCCCAATCTCACCGCCGACATTCCGGCGCTCATCGAGCTGGCGAAACAGACCGAAACCCCGATCTGCGGCAAAGATTTCAAAACCGGGCAAACGCTGATGAAAACCATCCTCGCGCCCGGCTTGAAAGCGCGGCTGCTCGGCCTCTCCGGCTGGTTCTCCACCAACATTTTGGGCAATCGCGACGGCGAAGTGCTGGATGATCCCTACTCCTTCAAAACCAAGGAAGAGAGCAAGCTCTCGGTGCTGGAATACATCCTGCAGCCGGAAGTCTATCCGCAGCTCTACAAGGATTTCTATCACAAAGTGCGGATCAACTACTACCCGCCGCGCGGCGACAACAAGGAAAGCTGGGACAACATCGACATCTTCGGCTGGCTGGGCTATCCGATGCAGATCAAGATCGATTTCCTGTGCCGCGACAGCATCCTGGCCGCGCCCATCGTGCTCGATCTCGTGCTCTTTCTCGACCTGGCCAAACGCGCCGGCATGAAGGGCATTCAGGAGTGGCTGTCCTTCTACTTCAAAAGCCCGCAGACCGCGCCGAATCTGTATCCCGAGCACGACATCTTCATTCAGCTCATGAAGCTGAAGAACACCTTGCGCCACCTGCAGGGCGAAGAGCTTATCACGCATCTGGGGCTGGAGTATTACGATTGATCGCCCCGGTGCGCAGCCCTCACAGCCATGTTGGAGGAGCTTCGTGCCGCGCTTAAACGCTGGTGCGTCGCGGTTCTCGCTGCGGAAACTCCTGCGGCGGGACCGCGGCCCGCATTCTCCAGACGGGCATCCCGCGGACAAAGCAGAAGCCTCGCCGCTCGCCAACCTGCTCAAAACCTCGCTGCCAGCCGTGGTTGATCTCGCCTCGCAGACCATCACCTGGACGATCGAGTCGATCTTCATCGGCCGCCTGAGCGCGGCGGCTTTTGGCG
Organism: bacterium; assembly: GCA_023150945.1. Lineage (NCBI taxonomy): Bacteria > bacterium. The sequence goes on from JAKLJX010000003.1 coordinate 249,006, forward strand.
GGTTTGGCATGGCGATTCAGGTCATCGTGTTATGTATGACGGTGCTGCTCACCTTCGTGGTGGGCAGCTCCCTCATCATCAACCGCAACCTGGGCGCCGGCGAGCGCCGGGAGGCCAACCACATCTTCGGGCAGACCATGATCATCGGCTCGATGATCGCCATTGGCCTGGCACTGTTTTGGTTCTTCGGGGCGACGCAAATTTTCAAACTGATCAAGGAAGGCGGCCAGGAAGCCGAGCATGCCGGCGTGATCTATCTGCGCACCATCGCAGTCTTCTCGCCCTTCATCATCACGAATTTCATCGCCCTGGGCGTGATCCGCGGCATCGGCGAGACCAAGTTTTCGATGATGATCAACCTCGGCCTGAATGCGGTCAACCTGGTGCTCTCGCCGCTGTTGATTTTCGGCTGGCTCGGCTTGCCTCGCCTGGGCGTGCAGGGCGCTGCCGTCGCCGCCGGCATATCGCATACCCTCGGCTTCGTGGCCACTTACAATCTGCTGCGCAGCCGCAAGAGTATTCTCTTTCTCTCCTTGCGCGAGATGGCGCAGCCCAACCTCGCCACGCTGAAGCGGCTGTTCAAAGCGGGCTTTCCCACTACCATCGAGCAGTTGGTGTGGGCTTTCGGCCAGCTTGTGGTCACCAGTTTCGTGGCGGTGCTGGGCATCCATTTGCTTGCGGCGCATCAGGCCTTCATGCGCATTCAGGCCATTCTGTCGATGTTCTACATGGGGTTTGGCTTGGGTGCCATGACGCTGATGGGCCGCAACCTGGGCGCCGAGCGGCGGCAACTCGCCGAGCGCACCGCTGAAGTCTCGGGCTGGGTGATGTATGCTTTTGTCATGGTTGTCGTGCTGTTGCTGTTCGTGTTCTCGCGGCCGATCTTGAGCATCTTCACCGCCGACCCCACCGTGATTCAGGTCGGCCTGTTTCCGCTCAAGGTGTTTGCCCTCACCCAGCTTCCCAAGGCGGTGAACGGCGTGTTGATGGGCAATTTGCGCGGGGCCGGCGATCTCAAATGGCTGATGTGGCTCAGCATCGCCGCCGTGTTCGCTCTCGAAATCGGCGCCAACATTGTGGTGGCGTTTTGGCTCGGGTGGGGCTTGTGGGGCTTGTGGCTGGTGCACATGTCGGATGAGACCATTCGCTTTGCGGCCAATTTCTGGCGCTTCAATCGGGGCAAATGGAAATTTCTGCATCTCTGACCGCCGCGGCGGCAATCCGCGCGGCAGCGCTGCCAACTGATGAGAGTTTGATACCGGGAAGTGTTCTCGATTGTCCATGACTGGCCTTTTCATCTCCTTCGAAGGCATCGATTGCTCCGGCAAGAGCGAGCAGAGCCGGCGGCTGGTTGACCGGCTGCGCCAGGCCGGCTACACCGAGGTCGAATTCGTGCGCGAGCCGGGCGGCGTCGAAATTGCGGAGGCCATCCGCCGCATCCTGCTCGACACCCGCCACCATGGCCTCCATGATCGCACCGAGATTCTGCTGTATTCCGCAGCGCGCGCGCAAATCACCGCCGAGCGCATTTTGCCGGCGCTGGCAGCGGGCCGCCTCGTGGTGGCGGACCGCTACGTCGATTCCACCACCGTCTATCAGGGCCACGGCCGCGGCCTCGATCTCGACTTCGTCCAGGCGGTGAATCGATTTGCCACGCAAGGCACGCTGCCCCGGGTGACGTTCCTCATCGACTTGCCGGTGGCGGTGGCGCAGGCCCGCCAGCAGCGCAATGGCCTCATCAAAGACCGCCTGGAAAGCGAAGGCGACGAGTTTCACCGGCGCGTGCGCCAGGCCTATCTGCAACTCGCGGCGCGCGAGCCGCAACGCTTCATCGTCATCAACGGTGAGCAAGATATCGCTGCCATCAGCGCCGAAGTGGATCAACACTTACGCCAGCGATTTGGATTGCAAGTATAGACTCCTGGTTACGGCCGGGAAGCGCTGCCCGGCCGCCCATCTCCGAATTCAGGCTGATCACTCAGACAGCGGAGGGCAAAGACCATGTTCGGTTCCGTGATCCTGGAGATTGCGATTGGCCTGATTTTGGTGTATCTTCTGCTCGGCCTGATCTGCACGGCCATCAATGAGTTGGTGGCGCAGGCCCTGCAGTTGCGCGCTCGCACGCTCGCGGACGGCATTCGCAATCTGCTCGCCGATTCGAACTATGAGGGCCTGGCAAAACAGGTCTACAGCCATCATCTCATCAAGGCCTTCTATCGGCGCGGCGAAAAGCCTTCCTATCTGCCGTCGCATTCGTTTGCCGCGGCTCTGCTCGACGTCGTCACGCGCGACCACAGCGGCCAGGTGCAGGATCTCAAAACCGCGGTCGAGAAACTGCCCAACGAAAAAGTGAAGCAGGTGTTGCGTGTGTTTGTCGATCAGACCGCGGGCAATGCGCTGCAGGTGCAGAAACAGATCGAGCAATGGTTCAATGACGCCGCCGATCGCATGTCGGGCTGGTACAAACGCCGCATCCAAAAGATCACCTTGTTCTTCGCCTGTTTGGTGACGGTCTTGATCAATGCCGATACCGTGATGATCGCCAACAACCTGGCGCAGGATTCGGTGTTGCGCGCTGCCGTGGTGGCGCAGGCCGAGAGTCATCTGCGGCAGTCCGCTGCCGCTGACAGCGCCGGCACTGTCACCGCCATCCGCAATCTGCAGGAGATCAAGAAGATCGGCCTGGTCATCGGCTGGGAACATGACCGCACGCAGGATTGGCAGTGGATCACCAAAGTCATCGGCCTGATCCTGACGGCGCTGGCCGCCTCGCTCGGCGCGCCCTTTTGGTTTGATTTGTTGAATCGGGTGGTGAATCTGCGCGGCACCGGCAAGACGCCGGCCGCGGCCGTGGAAACGGCGAAGCCGGCCGCGACTTGAACGGCGCAGCTTCGTTTTCACCCGACAACCTCATCGTTGGTTTGGCAGTGTCGAGTTGGCGGATTACTCCTCCAATCGTATCATCCCGTAGTTGTTCGTTGTCTCCGCCCTTGCAGGCGGCTGTCTCTATTCGTGGTCTGCCCGCCGGGCAGTTGAATCAGCAAGGAGTCATGCGCATGACGTTCAAGAAGCAAACCGCCGCCCTCGTAGTCGTCTTGGCCGCCGGCCTCACCGTTGTTGGTTGGTTTTTCAATTGGGGTGTGGGCGTGGGCGCCGATTATGTTCACGAAATCCGCAAGAACATTGAAATCTTCGGGCTGGTCTATCAGGAGATTTCGAAGAAATATGTCGAGCCGGTTGATCCGGACAAGTTCATGAAGGCCGGCATCAACGGCATGTTGGAGACGCTCGATCCCTACACCGCTTTGATCGAGGATGAATCCAACTCGCATTTGCAGATTATCACCACCGGCAAATACGGCGGCTTGGGCATGCGCATCGGCGAGCAGCAAGGCTGGCCGACCGTGGTCGAGCAGCCCTTCGAAGATGATCCGGCCGGCAAAGCCGGCATCCGCGAGGGCGACCGCATCATCATGATCGACGGCCAGACCACCAAAGGCCTGACCATCAACGAGGTGGCCAAGCGGCTGCGCGGTGAAATCGGCACACCGGTGACGCTCAAGATCGAACGCGAAGGCGAACAGGAACCGCTGGAATTCCGCCTGATTCGCGCGGAGATCACCATCCTCGACGTCAGTTATTCCGGACTCATCCGCGACGGCGTGGGCTATATCAAGCTCTCGGGCTTTTCCAAGAACGCCGGCTATGAGATCCGCCAGGCGATTCGCGAGCTGCAGCCCCAGGGGATGAAGAGCCTGATTCTCGATCTCCGTAGCAATCCCGGCGGTTTGCTTGATGCCGCGGTTTCCGTCTCCGAGAATTTCATCAAGAAAGGCGACCTTGTCGTTTCCACCAGAGGCCGGATTGAGGAAAGTGTAAAGGAATACCGTTCCGATGTCGAGCCGATTGCCGGCGATCTGCCGCTGGTGGTGCTGGTGAATGAATTCAGCGCCTCGGCTTCGGAAATCGTCGCGGGCGCGATTCAGGATCTCGATCGCGGCGTGGTCATCGGCCAGCCGACGTTCGGCAAGGGTTTGGTGCAAACCGTGGTGCCGATCACGCGCGACGCGGCGCTGAAGATCACCACCGCCAAGTACTACATTCCCAGCGGCCGATTGATTCAACGGGTCGACCGCCTGCGCGGCGCGCATTCACCGGAGGTGGCGCTGGAGGAAGGTGAAGGCGAAGAAGGCGCGACCGGCACGGCCACCATCGCCTCGGAACTCAACCATGACAGCACGCACATTTACTACACCCTCAAGAACCGGCGCGAAGTGCGCGGCGGCGGCGGCATCAAGCCCGACCTGCGCGTCGAACTGCCGCCTCTCAACCGCTATCAGTACGAATTGCGCCGCAAGTCGCTCTTCTTCCATTTTGCCCTGACCTACGCCAACCAGCACCGCGATCTGCCGCGCAATTTCACCGTTGATGACAACCTGCTGGCGCAATTCCGCGCGTTCATCGCAGAAAAGGGCTTCAGCTACGTTGCGGAAAGTGAAGACCGGCTGGCGGAATTGAAAAAGGTGGCGGCGGAAGAGGGGTACTACAGCACGCTCACTCCCGACATCAACCGGCTGGAAGCCGCGCTGCAAACGCTCAAGGCGGATGATTTCAACCGCAACCGCGACTACATCGTGCGTGAACTGGAAAAAGAGATTGCCGCCAAGCTGTTCGGCACACGGGCAAAAGTCGAGGCCACCTTCGACGACGATCCCTATCTCGCCGAGGCGATCAAGGTTCTGCAGAACCAGGAGCGTTATCTCGCCATCCTCGGCGCCGCCGCCAAGCAGAAGGGATGAGATGGGTTGCCTGCTGGACTACAACCAACAGTTTCACATATTCCTTTTAGGAGGACCATTTCATGGCGTTAGCCAAAACCAAACGGAAAGTGCTTCCCAAAGACGGCTCATCGCAACTCAATCGCAAGAAGCTGAAGAAATTGGCAAGCAAGCGCAATGGCCAGGCGCGGGACAAATATGTTTACGCCTTCGGTGCCGGCAAAGCCGAAGGGGATGCGCGCATGAAGAATTTGCTGGGCGGCAAGGGCGCCAATCTTGCCGAAATGGCGAGCATCGGTTTGCCGGTGCCGGCCGGATTCACCATCACCACCGAAGTTTGCACCGCGTTTTATGAGAACAAGCGCCGCTACCCCAAGGGCCTGGAAAAGCAGGTCGAAGCCGCCCTGGCGCACGTCGAAAAGATCATGGGCGCGCAATTCGGCAGCAAACAAAACCCGCTGCTCGTGTCAGTGCGCTCCGGTGCGCGCGTTTCCATGCCGGGCATGATGGACACCGTGCTCAATCTCGGCTTGAACGAGGCAACCGTGCAGGGCTTGATCGCCAAGACCGGCAACGAGCGCTTTGCCTATGACTGCTACCGCCGCTTCGTGCAGATGTACGGCGACGTCGTGCTCGGCCTCAAGCCGCAGAACAAAGATGACATCGATCCCTTCGAAGAAATTCTCCATCACAAGAAGGAGACGTTGGGCGTGAAGTTCGACAATGAACTGAGCGCCGAAGCCCTGCGCGAATTGGTGCAGGAATTCAAGACGGCAATCAAAGAACGCACCGGCCATGATTTCCCCGAGGATCCCATGGCGCAGCTTTGGGGCGCGATCGGTGCGGTGTTCGGCTCGTGGATGAACGAGCGCGCGATCGCCTATCGCAAACTCTATGAGATTCCGGAAGACTGGGGCACGGCGGTGAACGTGCAGGCGATGGTGTTCGGCAACATGGGCGATGATTGCGGCACGGGTGTGGCCTTCACGCGCGATCCCGCCACCGGCGAAAACGTGTTCTATGGCGAATATCTGATCAACGCCCAGGGCGAGGATGTGGTCGCCGGCATTCGCACGCCGGAGCCCATCGCGCGCCTGGAACAGGAGATGCCCAAAGTCTTCGAGCAGTTGATGAAGATCCGCCGCACGCTCGAGCGCCATTACAAAGAAATGCAGGACATCGAGTTCACCGTGCAAAACGGCAGGCTGTGGATGCTGCAGACCCGCAACGGCAAGCGCACCGCGTTTGCGGCCTTCAAGATTGCCCATGACATGGTGGCGGAAAAGCTGATCAAGAAGGATGAGGCGCTCGCCCGCCTCGATCCCAATGCCCTGAACCAACTGCTGCGCCCGATCTTCGACCTCAAGGAGAAGCAGGCCGCCATCGATCACGGCAATCTGCTCGCCAAGGGTTTGAATGCCGGTCCCGGCGCGGCCTCCGGCAAGATCGTCTTCAATGCCGAGGATGCGGTGGCGTGGAGCAAGCGCGGCGAGCAAGTGATTCTCGTGCGCATCGAAACCTCGCCGGAAGACATCAAAGGCATGGATGCCGCCGAAGGCATTCTCACCGCACGCGGCGGCATGACCAGCCACGCCGCACTGGTGGCGCGCCAAATGGGCAAAGTCTGCGTCGCCGGTTGCGAAGTCCTGGAAATCGACTACCGCAACCGCACCATGCAGGTGAAGGGCCGCATGCTGCGCGAGGGCGACTGGCTCTCGATCGACGGCACCACCGGTGAAGTGATTGCCGGCGCGATCAAGACGCGGCACTCCGAGATCCTGCAAGTGCTGCTTGAAAAGACCATGCAGCCGGAAGAATCCGAAACCTATCGCATCTACGCCGACATCATGGCTTGGGCGGACAAACATCGCAAGCTCAACATCCGCACCAACGCGGACCAACCCGATCAAGCGGCGAATGCCGTCGCGTTCGGCGCGCAAGGCATCGGCCTGTGCCGCACCGAACACATGTTCTTCGGCGGCGATCGCATCGATGCGGTGCGCGAGATGATTCTCGCCGACGATGAAGCCGGCCGCCGCACCGCGCTGGCCAAACTGCTGCCTTTCCAGCGCCAGGATTTCATCGGCATTTTCGAGGTGATGGACGGCCTGCCGGTGACGGTTCGCACGCTCGATCCGCCCTTGCACGAGTTCCTGCCGCACAGCGAACGCGAGCAAGCGGACCTGGCCGCCAAACTCGGCGTGAGCGCGGAAAAGATCAAAGCCAAGGTGGAAGCGCTGCACGAGTTCAATCCCATGCTCGGCCATCGCGGCTGCCGGTTGGGCGTGGTCTATCCCGAGATCACCGAGATGCAGGCGCGCGCCATCATCGAAGCGGCGTGCATCGTGGCGAAACAGGGCAAGCGCGTCCTGCCGGAAATCATGATTCCGCTGGTCGGACACGTCAATGAGCTCAAGGCGCAGGAGAAAATCGTGCGCGCCACTGCGGCCCGGGTTTTTGAAGAGCAGGGCGTCAAGGTCGTTTATCTCGTCGGTACGATGATCGAATTGCCGCGCGCGGCGGTGGTGGCGGATCAGATCGCGCAGGAAGCCGAGTTCTTCAGCTACGGCACCAACGATCTCACCCAAACCACCTTCGGCCTGTCGCGCGACGATGCCGGGAGATTTCTGCCGCACTACGTCGAGCATGAGATTTTGCCGGCCGATCCCTTCGAGACCATCGATGTCGAAGGCGTGGGCGAATTGATGAAATGGGGCGTGCAGCGCGGCCGCAGCACGCGCCCGAAGCTCAAAGTCGGCATCTGCGGCGAGCACGGCGGCGACCCGGCCACCGTGAAGTTCTGCCACCAGATCGGCTTGAACTACGTGAGCTGCTCACCCTTCCGCGTGCCGATTGCCCGCCTGGCGGCGGCGCAGGCGGCCCTGGCGGAAGTGGACAAAGACTGATCGCGCGATCAGTTTTGGGTGGAAGGCAAAAAGAAATCGCCCGTGGGCTGGAACAACCCGCGGGCGATTTTTCTTGCAGGCGAGAATTCTGGAAACGGGTAGGATTTGGCGAGCCGCGGACTTGTGGGTTTGCTCCTGCTCGTACTCTTACTCTTACTCCTACTCTTACTCCTACTCCTACTCCTACTCCTACTCCTACTCGCCTCTGCATCCTCACTAAAGGCGAGTAAGAGTAAGAGTAGGAGTAAGAGTAAGAGTCAAGCGCGATCATCTACACATATTCATATACCCCCCTTCCCACCTTCTTTCCCAAGCGGCCGGCTTTCACATATTTTACCAGCAGCGGGCAAGGCCGGAATTTTTCGCCCAGGCTTTGATGTAGAAAGGTGAGAATATTCAGGCGCACGTCGAGCCCCACCAAATCGACCAGCTCGAACGGCCCCATGGGATGATTGAGTCCGAGCTTCAAGGCCTTGTCGATCTCGCGGGCGCCGGCCACGCCTTCCTGCAGCAGGTAGAAGGCTTCATTGCCGATCATGGCGTTGATGCGCGTGGTGATGAAGCCCGGCGATTCGTTGATGATCACCGTCTCCTTGCCCATCTTGTGCGCGACCGCCTGCGTCAGGCCCACGCTGGCCTCAGAGGATTCCAGGCCGCGAATGATCTCCACCAGTTTCATCACCGGCACGGGATTGAAGAAGTGCATGCCGACGACCTGGCCGGGGCGCTGCGTCGCGCCTGCCATCTCGGTGATGGAGAGCGAGGAGGTGTTGGTTGCCAACACGGCCGGCGCCGGCGCCAGCTTGTCCAGCCGGGCGAACAAATCGAGTTTGAGATCGATCCGTTCCGGAATGGCTTCGATGATGAACTCGGCGTCCTGCGCGGCGGCAGCGAGATCGGTGGTGGTTTGCAGGCGGGCAAAACCCTTGGCTGCCGCTTCATCGGTGATGATCTTTTTGTCGACCGCCTTGCGAAAGTCCGCCAGGAGGGCGGCGCTCGCCTGAGTGAGAATCTTGTCAGCCACGTCATACAGTTTGGTGGCGAAACCGGCGAGACACGAGGCATAGGCAATGCCGCGGCCCATGGTGCCGGCACCGATCACCGCCAGTCGGTGGATGGTCGGGGGCATCAGTGGAATCTCCTGAAAGTGAGTTCAAGCACAGCAGGTGTGTCGGGATTTTTTGGCAGCGGGAGAGTGGTCAACGCGGCGGGCGGAATTCGTGCGTCTCCGCGCAGCGAATCAGTTCTTCCGCGGTGACGATCAAGTCGACGCGCTGATCATACGCTGCCACTGGAATGCTTGTCACCAGTTGACTGCGGAACGCCAGCGCAATCTTGAGGCCCGGCGCTTCCGCGAGAAACCGGTCATAGTAGCCTTGGCCATAGCCCAGGCGGTTGCCGCGCCGGTCAAACCCCAAGCCGGGCACGAGGATCACCTCAAAGGCCGCGATTGCCGGCGCCGGCACCGCGCCGTGCTCCGGCGAAGGTTCGAGAATGCCGAGCACGCCCGGCTGCAGCGCCGCGAAATGCGGAACGAAAAAGTGCGCCAGCCGTTTTTCCTGCTTGATCACTTTGGGTACGGCGACCGGCGCGCCGGCCGCGAGCCGCATGCGGATCAAATCGTGTGTTTCGACTTCATCACCAAAGGAAACGTAAGTGTGCACCACTCCCGCCTGCTGAAACGCCGGCAGCGCCCTTACTTGCTGCATAATCGCAGCGGTGGCGTGTGCTCTTTCCTGCTCGGGAAGCAGTGCGCGTTGCCGGCGCAGATGCTCACGCAGGCCGGCTTTGCGGGCAAGCAGGGCCGCGTGTTCCTCCCGGTCGCTGAAGCTGTCGAGGTTTTTCACGCCGATGGCTCCTGCAGTTTTGCGAGCATCCCTTTGGCAAAGTTGCGATCAAGAACGGCAAACATGCCGACTTCGGCCCGGCCCCAGTATTTTCCCCATTCCGCTTTGGTGCCGAGCGTCACTTGTGGAATGTCCGCGGCGTGATGCAGGACGCGGGTCTTGGCGGCAACGGCGTCCTCGGCGAAGACCACCAGCGCGGCGTTGTGCGTGTTGATCTCGCGCCGGACGGCATCAAAACCAATCACGATCTTGCCCGCGCGTTGCGCCAAGCCGAGCAGCGGCAATATATCATCCGGAAGCATTTTCACCTGACCGAAGAGAAAAGAAGAACCGTCGTGCTGTCGCAGCAGTTGGCGCGAGTCGTTCAGTCAAAATGCCACGGGGAAACCGAAATCCAACCGCGGAGAAGCCGGGAGCACTGCGAAGAGTTTTTCTATTGTTGCAACTCTGCGATCCCAGTGTCCCCGCGGCCGGAATGCTCGCTTTGCCGCAAGGAAGCAACTGCTGCGGACAGCCCGGCACCCGCCGTCTATTTGGCCTTGCCCTGATTGGCCACGGCTTGCATGGCCTGTTTCACGGTTTCCTCATCACCGAGATAGTAACTCTTGATCGGCTTGAGATCATGATCCAGCTCATACACCAGCGGCACGCCGGTGGGAATGTTCAATCCGACGATGTCGGCCTCGGGCACGTTGTCGAGATATTTTACCAGCGCGCGCAGGCTGTTGCCGTGCGCCGCAATGATCACGCGCCGGCCGGTGCGAATCGCAGGCGCGATCTGCTCATGCCAGTCGGGAAGAAAACGCGCCACCGTGTCTTTCAAACACTCGGTGAGCGGTAGTTCATGCTCCTTCAGGTTGTGATAGCGCGGATCATGGCCGGGATAGCGGGGATCGGATTTCTCCAGCGCCGGCGGTTGCACGTCATAGCTGCGGCGCCAGACTTTCACCTGTTGCTCGCCGAACTTTGCCGCCATTTCCGCCTTGTTCAGGCCCTGCAGCGCACCGTAGTGACGCTCGTTCAAACGCCAGGAGCGGTGCACCGGAATCCACATGAGATCCATTTCATCCATCACAATCCACAACGTGCGGATGGCGCGTTTGAGCACCGAGGTATAAGCCACGTCGAAAACATAGCCGTTCTCTTTCAACACCTTGCCGGCAGTGTGCGCTTCGGCAATGCCTTTTTCGGACAAATCCACATCAGTCCAGCCGGTGAAGCGGTTCTCCTTGTTCCACACACTTTCGCCGTGACGCAAGAGCACAAGTTTGGTCATGAGTCAAACTCCTTTTGGTTTCGTGAAATCAGGCGAGCCTGAAAGTTGACATTTCTCGCGCAGCACTGTTGGCACCACCGTCATGCTGCATTGCAAAAAGATCCTGTGAAAAGTTGGGCACTCTGCCAGGCATTTCAGCAGATTCGTCTGAATGACATCGCGAGCGGCCACTCTTGCGAATTGCAGCATGACAAAGAAGACCACGACGCTTCAGGCAAACGAAAAGCGAAACAAGGCAATCGACCACTAGTCTTTGGGGGGCGCTGTGTCTGTCGCCAGGCGACGATGGCGGTCGATCCAGTACGTCCAGGGAAGGATGAGCCATTGCGTCAACCCAAAAACGGCGAGGGCGTTCGCGTCAGGAGGCGGAGACTCGCGTCCCATCACGTTACCGGCATAGCCCAAAACGCAAAAGATCACCAATCCCCAAAAGGCATAGCTGCCGATGCGGTCACGCGGCCGGGTGGTGCGCGCATACAAGGCCACCGCCGCGGTAAACAAGGCGCTTTCCACCAGCACGGTCGCGGCCACTGACTGCCACAGTCCCAATCCCCAAAACGTTTGCGTGCCTGGCGCCAGGGGCAAATCCGGCCGGTGGGTGATCAGATCGAGAATCCAGTGGCTGAGCACGCCCAGACCGAGCACCCACGCACCCACGGCGTAGCGGCGCAGCGCATAGTACACCAGCCCAAATGCGGCCGACCATCCTGCCACTGTGAGCAGGCTGTGCGAGATGGGATAATCATAAAAATCGAGCGGGGTGAACGCGGTATTGCCGGGCGCGATGCGTACGTGTTCCAGGCCGAGCAGAAGAAAGATGGGCCAGAGCAAGTCCAGAAATTGGGTAGCCAGGAACAGCGTGCCCAGCGAAACTTTGGGCGCGGCTTTCTTGGCTGCGAAGGCAACGGCATAGTGACCGATGAACATGGCGGGCATCCAATTTTGAGAACAGTGTTGTTCTACCGGGCGGCAATTGCGTGCGCCCTTCGGCAGTCCGCTGAAAAGTCGGCGTTGCGCTGCTGTGCAGGTTTGCTGTTTGCGGCTGCCACAGCGACCGGCATAAGCTAGAAGATTTTTGCACAAATGCCAGCCTCTCCTGCTGCCCGGCCGCAACAAAAAACCCTCTGCGAAGCCGTCGGATTTCGCAAAGGGTTGGTTCTTCTCGGTGAAGTGAGACGATGCGGGCGGTGGCCGCGCCCGGGCCGGCGCTTGCTCAAAAATTCACGCCGAGTGAAAAGCGCTGTACGTTTTCCAGCAGGCCGAAGTCGGCGTAGGCATAATCGATTTTCAACTTCGTGCTGCTGCCCCACAGGCGATAGTGCAAACCGCCGCCCAGAGTGAGACCCTCTTCGCTTTCCGAGCGGAACAGCGTGGAATAGCCGCCGCGCAGGAAGAGCATCTCGTTGAGCACCACCTCAGCACCGGTGTTGATGCTCTCGGCATTGTCGTTGGGATGAAGCGCGTCCAGGCCGACCGTGACTCGCACGTTGTCGTTCTGGTAGATCTCAGTCGCCAGCCCCACACGAAAACTCAGCGGCAGTGGAAACTTTTCGGTTTCGTACATGGCGTTGACGAATTCGACATTGCCTTCATTGGTCGGATCCGGATCGTTGCTGAAGCGGATGTCACGACCATCGAGGCGCAGATCGCTGCCGAAATTGCTAATGCTCGCGCCCAACCGGACGTTGCGGAAGGGCGTGGTGAACAAGGCGCCGATGTCGAGCGCCACTGCATTCGCGCTCATGTGCCAGAGATTCTGCCGGATGAACTTCGCGGTGCCGCCAATGGCAAAACGGTCGGTCAACCGGCGCGCGTAGGTCAAGCCCAAGGCCAAGTCGTTGGCGTCGAACAATTCGCCGGTGCCCTCCGGCCGTTCGACGGTGCGGACAAAATCATCCGGCGCGCTCAGGCTCGTCACGCTCAAGCCCAGCGTGCCCAGCCCCCGCACCTCGAAGGCCACGGCGGCATAGTTGAAATTCATGTCCGCCAGCCATTGGTTGTGCACGAACATCGTTCCCAAACCCTGATAGTGTCCCAGACCCGCCGGGTTCCAGTACATCGCGCTCAAGTCACCGGCCATTGCCGCAAACGCGCCGCCCATGGCCGTGCCGCGCGCATCCACGCCGATCTTCAGGAACTGCGCGACCGTGGTGCCGGTCTTGGTGATGGTTTGCGTGTTATCCACCTGGGCGCGCAGCGTGGCAGCCGCCAGCAGGCCTGCCATCATGATGAGACTGAGAGTTCTTTTCATTTTCTCGGACCTTGATCTAGTTTAGGAATTATTGCCTGGCGAGTTCTTTCCCTTGCCGTTCCTCTTATGCTCCTTCTCTTGCTCCTACTCTTACTCCTACTCGCGTTCAAGCTTTTGGGGAGGGAGTAGGAGTAAGAGTAAGAGTAGGAGTAAGAGTAAGAGTAAGAGTAAGAGTAAGAGTAAGAGTAAGAGTAAGAGTAAGAGTCCTAGCCGGAGCAGCAGCTCGACCAGGACTCTGGCGCGAGCTGCCAGTTACTTGATCACTGCGAAGCGCCCGATCTTTTGGCCGAGCGGGCCGGCATCAACATGATAGAGGTAAATGCCGTAGGCCAGCGGGAAATTGTCGCGCGTGGTCAAGTTCCAGAACGCCTGCCCGTCGTCCGCGGTGGTGTGATGCTCGATGACGTCCACCAGCTCGCCGGTCACGGTGAAGATCCGGATGGTGCAATCCTTCGGCAAGAGATCGAAATAGAGCCGGCGCTCGCCGCGGTCGCGCGGATTCTGCCGGTCGAGCGGCTCGATGACGTTGGTGACGACGTAAGGATTGGGCACGACGCGAATGCGGTCGAGCGAATTGGCCGCAAGGGATTCATCCACGCGCGCGGCTTTGGTTTTGAAACTGTAGGCGTCTTCCGCGGTGAACGGCCGGCTGGTGGCGATGAAGTAAACATCACCGGCAGCGGGCGCCACCGGATTGTTGGGCGGCGGCACGAAGGTGAACTCCCAGGTCTGCACCAGTCCCTGTTCACCGAGCAGGATGACCGCGCGCTCATCGGGCGTCCACAAGCTGTCGTTTTTCACCGTCTCGAGATAAACCATGCGCTGTTTTTGGGGGACGCGGCCTTTGGTCACGTCCCAGACTTCGGCTTTGGACTTGATGTAGCCGAATCCCGGCCGCGCGCTGCTGTCGACGATCGCATTGGAGAAGCGGACTTCATAGTCACCGGGATACTTGTTGCGCTCGATGCCATTGAACGGTTTCACGCTGCCGAGGTAGTTCGATTTGCTGGCGGGCGTCCACTTCGTGCGCGCCACGTCCAAATCGAGCGGCACCTCCTGCACGAACAGCCGCATGCCGTCGAAGAACGGATTGGCTTCTTCAGAATTGAGCAACTGGCTGTCTTTGATGGCGAAATAGCGAAACACCGCGCGCAGAGCCTGGCCTTCGCTGATGGCGCCGCCCGGCAGCACTCGCACAAAACCGGCCTCCGGCTGCAGCTCATAGTCTGCGCCGCGATTGAACAAACGCTGGCCATCGCCGCTGGTGAGCACGAAGGTGGTATCATTGACATTGAGATGGGGCATGCGCACGAATTGATCCACCCGCGCGTTGAATGTGTGGCTCACCGGCTTCATGTCTTCCACGGTGTAGCGCACGGGGTCCGCCGCAAAGCGCACGTGATACTCATTACTCTCCTCCACGGCGCGCGCATCGACGATCTCGACTTGCAGCGCACCGGTGGCCACGCCGCTGCGGTGCGTGATGCGACTGGCTTCGCCGTTGTCTTCCAGCGCGCTGCGCACATAGCCCGCGCTCGGTGCGCGCGGCACCACCCGCACGGTGTTGACGTCCAAAATCAGCTCATTGGTCTCGGGATTCAGCGTGATGTTCTTCGAGCATTCCGTGGGCGCGATCTTCTGGCCGAGGTCGCCGTGATCATAGGAGACGACGGCATAGTAGTAGGTTTGGCCGTTGATCACATTGTTGGAGTCAACGAAGGCATGGCGCAGGCCGGTATTGCTGCCGAGATTGTAGGCCACGCCCCGCCCCGGGAAGGGCACTTCGCTCAATCCGCTGAACTCGTTGATCAAATCGAATTTGGCAGAGGCACCGGTGGCCGTCTTCAAAGGCTCGAACAGGAAGCGCGTGCCGTTGGCGTCGGTGATCACTTGCTGGTCGAGGAAATTCGGATCGGTGCTGCGATAGATGACATAGCCCTCGAAGTCGAACGTCTCGCTGACCGGATCGAACGATGATTCGGCCACATTGTCCCAATACAAGGTGACTTTGCGGTCGCCCGGCACCGCCGTCACGGTTGGTTTCTCCGGCGGCTTCGCAAATTGATAGTTGATTTCATAGATCTGTTGAGCGGTGAGGGCATTCAACAGCAAGTCTTCCAAGTCCTGGCCGACGAGCAGGGCAATGGAAAACCGCCGAATGGCCCTGGCCGGCAATTCGATCGGGCCGGAGCCGTAGAGGAACACATAATCGCCCGCCTGCGTGGCGTTGGCGGAATCGAATTGGCCCGGGGTCATGTAGTTGTTGAAAATGAATTCATCCGCCGAGATCACATTCTGCCCGCCAAAGGGCGGCGCCGCAAAACTGGTCAAGCCGATTTGGTCGGATTCATCCAAATCGGTGAATTCAAAATTCGGCTCTCCCGGCTCGCGAATATCGAAAGGATCGCCGGCAGTGGGCACGCCGTCACCCTCGCCGCGATCGCCGGTGTTGGGCACGCCGTCCACGCCGATGTCATGCTTGTCCGCCACCCAATCGCCGTCGTTGTCGATGCCGTCGGTCTGGCTTTCATCGATCCTGCCGTCGCCGTCATTGTCGATGCCGTCCAGCGGGTTGCCGGGGCTCTCCAAAAACTTGTAGCCGAAATAGCCCGGCGTGCGGCCGACTACGTCGCTCTTGCCGTCCTCATCCCAGGAATAAACCATGTTGATGGAGCGGTCAAAAAAGGAAAGATCGTCGCCGTAGTTCTGCGGCCCGCCGATGTGAGGGTCGCCCCACATGCCGAAATGGACGTTGTGCAGGTCCTTGTCGCTCTTGTTGGTGATCTTGTAAATCAGAAAGATGATGTCTTCGGCGAGCGGATTCGACCATTGATAGTAGCGAAATTCCACTTCCAGACCGAGGCCGCGCCGGGTCGAATCATTCACAAAGGGGTAGTACTGGAATTCCTTGTTGCGCCGGTCATCGCACACGAAGAAGGATTCCATGTCGGCGTTGCTCGCGCCCTGCCGCAGCGCGCCCGGCCAGACATATCTTTTCAAATTCGGGTTGTACCAGCCGTCCGGCCAACTGTCGGGCTTGCCGTCACCGTTGCGGTCCAGATCATTCACCGTCGGAATGCGATTGCTTTGGGGATTGGCGTACGGCACGCGGCCGTCATCGCTGGTGGCGAGCGGCTCCCAGCCCCAGAATTCCTTGCCGTCGGGCGAGACTTCACCGCCGAGCGAGATCAACCCATCGCTGATGCAGACGACGACCCAGGTGGTGTCGCCGTTGGGTTTGATCACCGGATTGCCGGCGGCATCGCGCTTGATGTGTGCATCGCGATGGCTGCGCGGCGGCACTTCGATCTCCGCGGCGATGAAAGGCGCGAACTCATAACCGTAGCCCAAACTTTCCCACACGATGTCGGTGGTGCGATTGCCCGGGCTGGAGATCGAGCCATAGTTCCAGATTTCCGTGGTGATCTTGTTGCCGTTGATGATCGCGCGCTGGCGCGGCGCCAGGTTGTCGTTGGCGGCCGCGGCTTTGCGCAGCATCTTCTCGCGCACTTTCTCACGCCAGCGATAGTAATCCTCGTGATCGGCCGCACTCCAGTTTTTCTGCGGGCCGTTGAGATACCATTGCAGCGAGCCGCGCCGAGGCTGCTCCTGCGCACTCGCGGCCGTGGCAACGAGGAACAGCAGCAGAAGAAGCAAACCATTTTTCATTCTGAAATTCATGAATCCCTCACGGTTGGTCACAAGCTGGATGCTTGATACTGGATGCTTGATACTTGATACTGGATGCTGGATGCTGGATGGATAGATTGAGTTGTCACTTTTTGCTCAGGTGCTGCCGTTCGACGGACTGGATGAAGGCATTGATTTTCTTTCCCAGCAACTCCAGCCGGTTGTGAAGATCCTGATAAAGATCGGCATCAGCAAGTGAACCCGTCTCGAACAGCGTTTCGAGATGATCGGTGGTTTCATCATTTGAGGCCAGCGAGCATATCAATAAACGGACATAGTCTTGTTTGTATGCCCGCCTGCCGAAGCCTTCCACGATCAGCGATTTTACGGACTTTATCGAACGGCGTATCTGGCCTCCTTCTTCATACATCTCGAACTTTGGCAGCTTTTCAAGAGTCATTCTGTGAATATCAATGACCAACTGCCGCGCCAATCGCCAAATCTCCAAACCCCGATAACTCATACGCACCCCCTTGTTCAGATATCCTGCCTTTGAATGCCACTGGTCAGTGATCAGTGATCAGTGATCAGTGATCATCATCCATCCTCAAAGATTTTTCATCCATCATCCATCATCCAGCATCCATCATCCAGCATCGATCATCCAGCATCCAGCATCCAGCATCGAGTATCGAGTATCCAGCATCCAGCATCGAGTATCCAGCATCCAGCATCGAGTATCCAGCATCGAGCATCGAGTATCCAGCATCGAGCATCGAGTATCCAGCATCGAGCATCCAGCATCCAGCTCAAAACTCCACCGCCACGCCCACTTGAGCCGAACGCGGCGCGCTGTAGTAATTCGGCCGGACTTGATACTCCGACCAGGTGTGCACCCCCGGCTCGCCGTAATGCTGCGTGAACGCCTGGGTCTCTTCCAGTGAACGGTTGACGAAGGTGTAGCCGGCGCGGCCGGTGTCGTCGAACACGAAGCGTTCGTTGCGGGCATCGAATACATTGAAGACCTTGGCAAAGAGCACGAAATCGAAGTGGCGCAGCCGCAAGTTCTTGAACACGCGCAGATCGAGATTCTTCTGCCAGGGTTTGTTGCCGCTGTTGGCGGTCGGCACGAAGTTGGCAAAGGGAATGTTGGGCGTGTGCGGCCAGCCGCTGCCGATCTTGCCGATGAGGCTGATGCCCCAGTTGCCGGGCTCGCTGAGCGTCACCGTGGTATTGAGCAGGTGGCGCTGATCCCATGCCAGCGGCACCACTTGCTTTTCCTCCTCCAGCCCGGAAAGCGCGCTGAAGAAGAAGGCGCCGCTGCTCACGTCGTTGCCCTCGGCCTTTTGGAACGTGTAATCGATCCAGGCGGTGAGCTTGGTGTTGGGATCATGCCGCTTGGTGAGGCTCAGGGTGAATCCCTTCACCTGGCCGTAGTCCTTGTTCAAATAGATGCTGTAGCTGCGCGGGCCGAACTGCCGCGATTGATAGTTGATCGTTTGCAGCGCGAGCAAGTCGCGAATGTCCTTGGAGAACAGGCTCATCTCCAGCGCCAGTGCCTCCCCGAGCTGCTGCTGCAGGCCGAATTCATAGTTCACGGTTTTTTCCGGCTTGAGATCGGCGTAGCCGAAGTCGGTGAAGCCGCGCGCGCCGAACACATTGCTGCCGTAGATGCGGCGCAACTCCGGCATCTGATAGAAGTGGCCATAGGAAAAATGCAGGATGCCGCGATCGGTGATCGGAAAGGCCACGCCCAGCCGCGGCGAGACCCGCTGTTTGGCCTCCGCCTTGGAGCGCGCGCCCTCCGGGTCGAGCAGGTCGACGATGTAATCGCTGTTGGGATCGAAATAGTCGTAGCGCACGCCGGCGTTGATGATCATGTCGTTGTATTCGATCTTGTCCTGCAGGTAGGCGGAGAAAAAGGTCGCCGTTTCATCATAGAAGGTATGGCTGGGGGTCTCGTTTTCCGGAACCACCGTGGGGCGGCGATAGAAGTCGTTGTCATACAGAATCGTGATATTGCGTTCGCGCAACTCATCGCGCCGCAGGCTGATACCGGTTTTGATTTCGTGGCGCGTGGTGACCTGGCTGGTGTAGTCGAGTTTGCCGCCCAGCGTTTTGGATTCGCGGTAGACGTGTTCCATCTGCGTGCCGCCAAAGGCGAAAGTGGCGGTGGAGGGTGCGCCCTCGATGCGGGTGGTGGGCACGTAGCGCGGGTCGGTGGGATCCTCGAAGACGAATTGCTTGAAATCCGTGGTGGCGTAAAAGAGATTGGCCTCGTAGAAGCTGCGGGTGAAGGCGTGATTGAGCTTGAGCGAATAGTTGTAGTTGTCGTCGCGATAGTTGTAGATGCCGTCGGGATTATAGCGATAGCTGTGTACGTAGTTCTTCCAGCGCGTGCGATCATAGAGAAGCTGTGAGGAGAGTTTGATCCGCGCGCCCAGGCGGTAAGTCAGTTTGCCGAGGAAATTGAAGTCACGGCTGGGATTCATGGGCACGAACGCGCCGTCGCCGCCGCGCTCGATGTACCAATTGTCGGCGTTCTTGAAATTGGCGGAATCGCCCGGTACGTGCTCGCGGATGCCGTACTGATAGCCCTCATCGTCATCGTAGCGGGCGCTCATGTTGAAGGTGAATTGGTCACCGAAAAAGGGCACCGGGCCGTTGAGGCTGCCGTCAAACACATGGTTGGCCAGCGGGTCGATATCGTCAACGTTGAAGAAGATGTCCTTGGCGTTGGAGAAGTAGTCGCCGGTGTAAGCGGAGAGATTGCCGTGATAATCGGCACCGCCTTCCTTCACTTGAATGTTGACGATGCCGCTCATGGCGTTGCCGTATTCCGCATTGAACGCGCCGCTGATCACGCGCAATTCCTCGATTGCCTGGTTGGAGACGCCGTTGGTGAGAGAGTTGGTGAAAAACGGATTGACCACCGGCACGCCGTCGATGTAGTAGCCGATTTCATTCGAGCGGCCGCCGCGAATGTGCAAGGTGCCGTCGGCGCCGGTGTTGACGCCGGCCTGGGTGGTCAGCACGCCCACGAAGGTCTCCACCGGCAGTGCCTTGATCTCGTCCGCTGTTGCCACCTGTTGCGAGGCGGTCAGGTCCTTTTGCACCAGCGGCCGTTCCGCCACCACCACCACTTCCTCACCTTCAATGACTTCCGGTGAGAGCGCGAAATCCTCCCGGGTGGTTTGATCGACGCTGACGCGCACGTTTTCCAGGCGGATTTTGCCGTAGCCGATGAAGGAGACGCGCAGGGTGTATTTGCCCGAGGGGATGTTGAGGATGACGTAGTTGCCCTCGGCGTCGGTGGCCGCGCCCAGGGTGGAGCCTTCGATCATGATGGTGACACCCGGCAGCGCTTCGCCGGTTTGCTTGTCCACCACCCGGCCGGCGATCTTGCCGCCGGTGGCAAAGGCGTTGAAGGAGAAACAGAACAACCCGCACAGCAGCCACAGCCAGCTCATGCGTTTGTTGCCCGCGATCATGTTGCAACCCTCCGGAAGAGTGTCAATATTGGTTATGGAAGTGGGCCATTTATTTGCTGGGATACCAGTTTGTCATTCCGCAGGAACCTTGTGAATCACTCGGCACCGCGCCAATTTCTTCACAGGATTCCTGCTGAATGACAGGGTTGAAAGCGCGCGGCTGGTCAATCAAGCAGCAAAAAGTTCCATCTTGGATTCTGAGTTCTGATCAGCTTTTGTTTTTTCTCCCGGCTCATATTTTTGATTTCCTTTGCCCGTGCGATGGCTTGTCGTACATCGCCATGGGTTTCATAATGAACGAGCTTGTGGCAATAGTACCGCCCCGCAAAGGTGCCGGGTTTTCCCCGATTTTCGCGGTGTTGCTGCAGTCGCAGTTTCAGATTATTCGTGACGCCGGTGTAGAGCACCGTTTTGCCGGGATTGGTGATGATGTTAACATAGTAATTCCCCTTGGTCATGCCTGCCCCCTTGCGCACTGCCCGAGACCTTCAATGGATTGTTTTGGGAATACAGTCTAGATGAGCACGCTCCGATATTCCGTCTTGACGGTTCATTTTGCTTTTTCGTCTGCTGCTTCATCTGCTGTTTCATCTGTCATTCCGTTTGTCATTCCGCAGGAACCTTGTGAATCACTCGGCACCGCGCCAATTTCTTCACGGGATTCCTTCTGAATGACATGACGCGCAGAGGCTGTTCTGCATTAATGACAAGGCGCGCAGATGCCGCCTTTCATCGCATTCATCATCACACCTCAAAATTGTCATTCCGCAGGAACCTTGTGAATGACTCGGCACCGTGCCAATTTCTTCACAGGATTCCTTCTGAATGACAGGGTTGGTAGAACGCATTCTGTCATTTGACATGCGCACAGCGCTACCCTGCTCTGTCATTCCGCAGGAACCTTGTGAATCACTCGGCACCGTGCCGAATTCTTCACAAGATTCCTTCTGAATGACAGGGCGCGCAGATGCCGCCTTTCATCGCATTCATCATCACACCTCAAGTTTGTCATTCCGTAGGAACCTTGTGAATCACTCGGCACCGCGCCGAATTCTTCACAAGATTCCTTCTGAATGACAGCGCGAGCAGCGGCCGCGGTGCATTGGATTCATCTATGAACCTTGTGAATCACTCAGCACCGCGCCAAGCTCTTCACAGGATTCCTGCTGAATGCCAGCGCTGGAGGGACACAACTGCTGGTGCAGCATGCACCCGACACAAGCAAAGCCTGGCCCGGGCGTGAGGGCCGGGTCAGGCTTTGCATCATTGGTTACTTCAACAAGGTCATGCGGTTCGTTTTCTTGAAATTGCCGAATTCCAGCGAGTAGATGTACACGCCGCTGGCGACGCGCTGGCCCTTGTCGTTCTTGCCGTCCCAGCGCACGCGCTGGCGGCCGGCGCTTTGCAGCTCGTCTTTCACCAGCGTGCGCACCACGCGGCCCATCATGTCGTAGATGCGCAGGCTGACCTTCTTGTTGAGCGGCAAAACGTATTCGAGGGTGGTCTCGGGGTTGAAGGGGTTGGGATAGTTTTGCTCGAGCACATAGTCCTCGGGCGTGATGAAGTCCACGGCATGCTGCTCGACGCCGGTGCCGCTACCGACAAACTCGAAGCGCTGGAACGACCAGCTCTTCGGATTTTTGATTTTGGTGAACACGGAATCGTACTTGCCGGCGGCGGCATTCCACGTCAGGCTCAGCGTGCCGATGCTGTCCTGATTCGATTGGAAACTGGCGAGCAGCTCATAGTTGCCGTCGTCGTCGAAGTCGATGCCCTGGCCGTTCCATTCCGCCTGGACTTTGGAGGCAAAAACGTTGCTGACGGACTGGGTCGTTGTTATCACGCCCAGGGAGTCTTTCACGACAATGTCGATGGCGCTGGTTTCGGAGCCTGTGAAGATATCCGGCTCGCCGGTGTAGATCACCTTGGTGGTATAATCGCCGGGATTGCGGGGATTGCTGCCGGTCAACTCGGCGCTCACGATCGTACGGGGGAACCCGGCGCCGGAGAAGATGTTCGCGCGACCGTTTTTGTCAACATCGAACATGCTGGTCCAGAAATTGGCAAAGTTTGGAACGACCTTGACAACGTGCGAAGCATCGATTGCAAGCACGTCGTCGCCGGGATTGTAGTCGATCACCCACAAATCGCCGGTTTGGTAGGCAACGAAGAAAGCCTCGTCATTGCCGTCGCCGTCGACATCGCCCGCAGTGCCACCGAACAAGGCAACGTAGTCATCGGGCGAGGTCGCCTGCAGGTAGCGGGTGGGAGAATTGGGATCAGGCGCTTGATAGGCATTCGGGCCGGTGACGGCGACATTGTAGAAGTTGAAGAAATTCCACGTGTGATTGACAATTTCCCAATTGCCGTCGCCGTTGAGATCGGCGGGAACGGCATGATAGGGCGAGCCACCGCCGTAACTGCCGCGATCGACGAAGAACTCGGTCACCCAGCTTTCAAAGCTGCCGCCGGAATTGTGTTCGATGTCGCCGACGACCGAAGTCACGAGCAAACCGCGTTTGCCACCCGCCGCATTCCGCCGGATGCTGAGCAGCAATTCTTGTTTGCCGTCTTTGTCGACGTCGATGACATAGGGAATCCCTTCGTGATCGGCGCGAAAGGCTTTGTAATCCGCGGTGCAGCAGGTGTCGGTCTCGGTGTTCACGACCGAGGAATACTTGGTGCCGTAGTTGTCGCTCCCAACCACGCCATCCCATTCGTAGACGTAGTAGCCGGAAGGCTCAGAGGCGAGCGGAAAGATGATTTCGGGTTTGTTGTCGCCGTCCAGATCGCCCACCGAAACCACACGCGGATTGGATCCCGGGTAGCGGTTCACACCGGCAGCGGTGTCCGGCGGTGATGACCACGCCAACTCGAACTTGTCCGCGGACTTGTTGTATTCGAACAACCGCACGCCCAGGCCGGCATAGTCGGTCAAGATCATTTCCCTATTGCCGTCTTGATCGAGATCAAAGCCGCCGATCACCGTGCGGCTGTTGCCCGTGTTATCCTCCGCGTAGAGCGCATCGACATCGTCGTGCATGATTTGATTGCGTTGCTCCCAGCCGTCCGCCACCTTGTCCGCGGTGGTGGGATCATACTCCAGCACCACGATCAGCGGCTGGCTGGGCTCGTCGGCGTAGCGGTTGGTGATCACGACCTCGCGCAGGCCGTCGCCATCCAGGTCCACCGGCGAGAGGCGCAGCGGATACCAGAAATCCACCGGATCGCCCGTGCTGTCCAGAATCTTCGTCCACTCATAGCTGGTGGAGTCGGCAGGCGAGCCGATGCCGAGGTATTCGATGCGATAGACTTTTTCACGGTTGCCGGCATTGGCAATGATGTCCCAGCGGCCGTCGCGGTCAATGTCGCCGAGGTCGGCGCCGCGGCCGGTGGTTTGGGGATCGAACTTGCCGACGCGTTTGAAGTTGTCGACGGTGAGCGTGGCCACGTCATCGACGCCGTCCAGGAAGTAGAGCACGCCGTTCGACATCGGGAACCAGGCTTCGAGCTTGTCATCCCTGTCGATGTTAGCGAACAAGAGCTTGTGGCGATTGAGCGATCCCGGATCATTCTCCGGAAAGATACCATTGAGATCGACTTGCAGCGCGTAGGTATCCTCGCCGGTGGCTTCGAAAATGGTGAAGCTGAAGTTGTCCCAGGTGTTGAACCAGATTTCCTTCTTGCCGTCGCCGTCGAAGTCGACCACGTCCACGTCATAAGCCGCGCCGCCGCCGAGCAAATCCTCCCCGGCCGAGAACTCGACTTCAAAGGAAGCAAAATCGTCGAAGGTGGGTGAGGTCATTTCGACCACCAGCATTTCGCGCCGGCCGCTGGTGCGCGATTGCACCACGATCTCGATCTTGCCGTCGCCGTCGACGTCATCCATTTTGATGCCCGCGGGGCGAAAGTCCACCGCCGGATCCTTGCCGAGATCATAAGTCAGCGTGGGGTTGGCGGGAAAAGCGCCGGTATCGTCTTGTTCGAAGATGAAAAGCTTGTTGGGATTGTTGATGGTGGGCACCCCAAAATAGATCTCCCATTTGCCGTCGCTGTCAATGTCGCCATAGGTCAGCGCCGGCAGGGAGTTGGAGCCTTCCGGCATGGTGTAATGCCAGACATGGGTGTATTGATCGTTGCCGGTCGCCTCATACAGATAGACATCGAGAAAGCCGGGATCGGGGCCTGCCGGTGAAAGGGTTTCATCGGTGGCGAACAGAAACTCGCGGCGGCCGTCGCGGTCGAAATCCATGCCGACTTCGACTTTGCTGCTGCCGAAATACTGCACGTCGCGGAAATTGCCGTCAGTGCGCGGATTCAACGCCCAGGAGATTTTGAACCCCGGGCCGGTGTTGTATTGCGCTTGCGCCGCCTGCGGCCACAGGCCGGTAAGCAGCAGCGCCAGCGTCGCGCCAGTAAAACACGTTACCACTTTTCCCATCGCGTACCTCCATTCAATGGATAAAGCCAGTACTGCAGTGAATTGAACGAGTCGAATTGCCGGTGAGGGATGCCCGCTGCACACGTCGGCGCAGTTTGTCGCAGGCGGGACTGCTGAAAATCAATTGAAGTGAAAGTGAAGGGTCGTGGTTTGATCGTGCCGTCTGTCAAGACCATTCGTTTTCGCAGCCAAGCTACTGGTTCGAGGGATGGTAAGAGTCCTGTTCGAGGCCGAAGGCTCCCCTCCGGGGGCCGGCATGTTGACCATTGGGTGATGGTTGCGATGCGCGCGGTATTGCATGTGCCGGTTCGCGTCAACCGGCGTTGGCTTGTGGAGCGGCAATATAGAAGCTTTTGGGCATGCTGTCAAGCGCCTTTTTCTCCCAAAGGTATTCCTCCCCGCGGCCAGGTCGTAATTCGTGTCCGTCTGGAATGGTTCCGACCTCGGCTGCGTTGAGATTTCGAAAACCGCGCGTGCCGTGGCAACTCAGAGGATGCTGAGGCAACGGCCAGGCCGTTGCAGGAACATGTTCTCGGAAGATCGCGAGTTGTGACGGAGACGAACGGGTGTCCGTCCAACAACACCACCGCCCGGGCGGTTTTTCATTTCGTTGCAGGAACATGTTCTCGGAAGATCGCGAGTTGGGAGGAGACGAACGGGTGTCTGTCCAACAACACCACCGCCCGGGCGGTTTTTCATTTCGTTGCAGAAACATGTTCTCGGAAGATCGCGAGTTGGGACGGCGACGAACGGGTGTCCGTCCGACAACACCACCGCCCGGGCGCTTCATCACGAAGAGGAGCGAGTGTTATTCGAGTTGTGCACGCTTCAGGGCCCAGCGCCCGGGCGGTTTTTCCATTTCTGGATAGAGACCAATTACATAACCGCAAAGTCGCCGGCAGTGCGGAGAAAAGCCTGGTGCTGGGTAACAGGCTCCTCGATCGAATCGGATGAATGATTTGGGATTATACCTGAGTATTCACAAGTTCCTTTCGGGATGACAGTGGTGATGAAACGCACTAACGGCTCTCCAGCTTGCTGATGTTTTCAAAATAAGGCGGCCGAATGACGCCGGCTTCGGTGATGATGGCGGTGATCAGCGCGTGCGGGGTGACATCGAAAGCGGGATTATAGACGCGGCAGCCCTCGGGTGCGGTGCGGCGGCCGAAGCCCTGCGTCACCTCCTCCCCGGCGCGCTCCTCGATGGGAATCTCTGCGCCCGAGCTTTTGCTGAAATCAATGGTGGAAACCGGCGCGGCCACATAGAACGGAATGCCGTGGCGCTGCGCATGCACTGCCAGGCCGTACGTGCCGATCTTGTTGGCGGTATCGCCGTTGCGCGCGATGCGGTCGGCGCCGACGATGCAGAAATCAATGTGGTGGCGTTGCATCACGAAGGCGGCGGCGCTGTCGCAGATGAGCGTGCAGGGAATGCCCTCGTTTTGCAGTTCCCACATGTTCAAGCGCGCGCCCTGCAGCAGCGGCCGGGTTTCATCGACGAACACGTGCAGGCGTTTGCCCTGGCTGTGCGCGGCGAACAGCACGCCCACGCCGGTGCCGTAATCGGCGGTGGCGAGCGCGCCGGTGCTGCAATGCGTGATGACGTTGGCCTGATCGGGCACCAACTCGGCGCCGTGGCGGCCCATGGCGCGGCTCACCACGCGGTCGCGTTCATGAATATCGAAGGCCTCGGCGAACAGGGCTTCTTTGATCTCGGTGACCGAGGTCTCGCGCAGTTTGAATGCCACTGCCTGCATGCGATCGAGCGCCCAGCCGAGATTGACGGCCGTCGGCCGCGTGCCGCGCAGGTAGCGAATGGCGCGATCCATTTCCAGAAAGAGGGCCTCCTTGCCGTCTTCTTCCTGGAGGCGCTGTACGCTGAGCAGCACGCCGAAGGCAGCGGCAATGCCGAGGGCCGGCGCGCCGCGCACGCGCAAGTGTTTGATGGCCTCGCCGAGATCATCCACTTCGTCGATATCGAGATGGATCAGCTCTGCGGGCAGGCGGGTTTGATCGATCAACCGAACTTTGTGGTGGCGCCATTCGATGGTGGTCACCGGCATAGCCCTCTCCTTATTAAGGTCGGGTGGAATTGCGCTGCAATAGTTGGATCCCGGCCGGCGGCAACAGGCGGCGGAAGCAGTTCAGGGGCCGGCGGGAGCGGATTTGTTTTGGCCTAAGAAAGAGATTTTGCCTTCAAAGTCAACCCTGGCGGCCATCTTTTCGCGAGTGGCAGCCGCAGCGTCCAAATTTCCGGTTGACAAACGTCCGCCGAATGCTTAATATTCAACGCCATGCAAGCAACTGAACCGCGAAAACTGCGTGCAATGTCTGACCAGAGACGATCATTTTTAGATAAAGGAGGCCGGTCCTTGCCGGCCGAGAAGTGAGAGGGATTTGGGTTGAAGCTGAAAGATATCATCGAGCCGATCAAAGACGATCTCGAAGCGTTCGAGCAAGAGTACAAATCCCTTCTCAAATCCGACATTTTCTTGATTGACCAGGTTGTTCACTATCTCATCTCCCATCGCGGCAAGCGCTTGCGCCCGATCATCGTGCTGTTGATCAGCCGCATGAACGGCGCGCCTCCCACCATCAAGCGCTTGAAAGCCGCGGCCATTCTCGAACTGCTGCACACCGCCACCCTGGTTCACGACGATGTCGTCGATGATTCCTATCGCCGCCGCGGCTTCCCCTCGATCAACTCGATCTGGAAGAACAAAGTCTCGGTGTTGATGGGCGACTATTTGTTCTCCAAATCGCTGCTGGCGATGCTGCACCTGGGCGACGCCAAGGCCTTTGCCATCATTTCGCGCACCGCCGAGCGCATGAGCCAGGGTGAACTCTTGCAGCTCGAGCGCAGCCGCGACTATTGGATGGAAGAGGCGATCTATTTCCGTTTGATCGCGGACAAAACCGCGGCGCTGATTGCCGCGGCCTGCCAACTCGGCGGCATGGCGAGCGAGCAATCCGATGCCGAGATCGAAGTCATGGGAGAATTCGGCGAGAAGGTGGGGATCGCGTTTCAAATCCGCGATGATTTGCTCGATTTGCTCGGCGAGGAAAGCGTGATCGGCAAGCCGGTGGGCAACGACATTCGGGAAAACAAAATCACCCTGCCGCTGTTGCACGCCCTCAAGCAGGCCGCCAGACCGGAAGCCAAGGAGATCATTCGGCTGGTGCGGCGCGGCGCCACCTGGCGCTCGCGCAAACGTGACTATGAGCGCATCGTCGAGTTCATCAAGCGCCAGGGCGGCGTGGATTATGCCCATCAAACCGCCTGCCGCTTCTGCGAGGAAGCCCTGGCGCTCCTGGCGCCTTATCACAACTCGCCCTACAAAGACGCGCTGACCAAACTGGTGCGCTTCATTACCATGCGCGAGCATTGAGTGCCGGCCGCCGAATTGCAGCGACGATTCGCAGAAAAGGCGGCGGCCCGTGCCGGCTGCCGGGCCGCGGCGACGGTGGCGGCCGCGTTCTTTCTCAGTTGCCGGCTGGCGCCCGACATTCATACTGTCGCGCGCACCCGCGTGTTGATGGACACCGTAGTATCCATCAAAGTCCACTTGCCGGATTCGAGCCGGCAGGAGGCGGCGATTGCGGCGATCACTGCCGCCTTTGCCGAAATCGGCCGCCTCGACTCCGCGCTGTCATCTTACCGGGAGGACAGCGAAGTGGCGGCGCTCAATCGCGCGGCCGCGCAAGCCGGTGCGCTCGCTGTTTCTGCGGAACTGGATACGGTCTTGGCCGCTGCCCTCGCGGTCAGCCGCCGCAGCCACGGCGCATTTGATATCACCATTGCGCCGGTGCTCGAATTATGGGGCTTTGGCACGGACTCAGCCCGTGTGCCCACGGCCGAGGCCATCCGCGCACGCCTGCCGCGCGTCGGGTATCAGCATCTGCGCTTCACCGGCGCCGGCGCAGACGGCCAGGCGCAGGTTGAATTTGTGCGGAGCGGCATGATGGTTGACCTCGGCGGCATTGCGAAAGGCTATGCCGTTGATCGCGGCGTGCAAATGCTGCTCGCGCGCGGCTTTGCAGATGTGATGGTCGAAGCCGGCGGTGATTTGCGCGTGCATGCTTCCGCGTTGACCGCAGGTCGCATCAACATATGGGTACGCCATCCGCGCGCGGCCGATCGCTTCTTCGCCCGCTTCAAAGCCGGCGGCGGGGCCGTTGCCACCAGCGGCGATTACGAACGCTATTTCGAACAAGCGGGCCGGCGTTATCATCATCTGCTCGATCCCCGAACCGGGTATCCGGCTGGGGCGGCAGAGGCCTCGCCGCAGATGTTGAGCGCCACGGTGGTTGCACCTACGGCCATGCTTGCGGATGCTTATGCCACCGCGATTTTTGTGTTGGGACCGGCGGCCGGCATCGCATTGGCAGAGGAACTCGGACGGCTGGAGGCGTTGGTCATTTACCTGGAAGCGGGCGAGTTGCGCTGGCGCGCCACGGAGAATTTCAAGAAGAAGTTGGAGAGGAGGGAGGAGGATTGAGGTGTGGCCGGGCGGGTTTGCAGTCTGTTTGACAAGACAGCGTTGATCGCAAGATTGTTTATTGCAACTCAATCTCACCGCCTTTCTTTCGCTGGGCGGCGAATGTTTGAATTCAAGGCAGCATGAGTCGAATTCTCATTACCGGCGGCGCCGGTTTCCTCGGTTCTCACCTCTGTGAATTTCTCCTGCAAGGAGGCCACGAGGTGATTGCCCTGGACAATCTCTCGACGGGCACGATGACGAACCTGGAGCCTCTGCTGGGCAGCCGGCTGCAATTCGTCAAGCATGACGTGACCGAATACCTCGCGGTCGCTGGCCGGCTCGATTACGTGCTGCATTTCGCCTCGCCGGCCAGTCCGATGGATTATCTGCAAATGCCGATTCAAACGTTGAAAGCCGGCGCGCTGGGAACGCATCGCGCGCTCGGCCTGGCCAAAGACAAGGGCGCAACCTTTCTGCTGGCCTCGACTTCCGAAGTTTATGGCGATCCGCTGGAACATCCGCAGCGGGAAGAATATCTGGGCAACGTCAATCCGGTCGGGCCGCGCGGGGTTTATGATGAGGCCAAACGCTTTGCCGAGGCGCTGACCATGGCTTATCATCGCACGCACGGAGTGGACACCAAGATCGCGCGCATCTTCAACACCTATGGCCCGCGCATGCGCCTCCATGACGGCCGCGCGATTCCGGCTTTCGTGCGCCAGGCGCTGCGCCACGAACCGATCACGGTTTTTGGTGACGGCAGCCAGACCCGCAGTTTCTGCTATGTCGATGATCTCATCGTCGGGCTGCACCGGCTGCTGCTGTCGGATTGCCATGAGCCGGTCAACCTCGGCAATCCCCACGAAATGACCATTCGCGCGCTGGCCGAGGCGATCATTCAAGCGACCGGCAGCCGCAGTCGCATCGTGCAGAAACCGCTGCCTGCCGATGATCCCAAAACCCGCCAGCCCGACATCTCCCGCGCGCTCGCCTTGCTCGATTGGGAGCCGCGCGTGGGTTTTGCCGAGGGCTTGGCAGCCACCATTGCCTGGTATCGCCGGCAGATGGGACTGGCATGAGCGCAGCGCTTCTGTGCGGGACGCGCCGGCGCCCGGCATCCGGCAAGGGCAGGCACGGCCGTGGGCCGGCCACGAGCACATCATGCCGCAACTCTCTTTAGCCGGCGGTGCGCCAACCCAGCCGGTGGAACGTATTTTGATTCTGCGGCTGAGTTCGATCGGCGACGTGGTGCTGGTCTCGCCGCTGCTGCGCGTGCTGCGGCGGCACTGGCCGCAGGCTGAGATCGATTTTGTGGTGAAGGCAGAGTTTGCCGATCTGGTGCAACACAATCCGCATCTCGATGCGGTTCATGTGGTGCACACCGCCGAGCGGCTGGCGGGTCTGCAGCGCCTGCGCGAGAAGCTGGCCAGCCGGCGTTACCAAGTCGTGCTTGATCTGCACAAGAATTTTCGCACGCAGTATTTGATTGGCGGCCTGGGCGCCGGACAAGTGCTGCGCTACCGCAAGCACGTGGTGCGGCGCTGGCTGCACGTCAAATTCAAACTCGACACGATGCAGCCTCTGCCGCCGATCTATCTGCGCTATCTGCAGGCGGCGGCGGCCTTGGGTGTGAGGGATGATGGCGCGGGCACGGAGTTGCACTGGCTGCCCGGCCACGTGCAGGAGGCCGCGCACGCCCTCGCGCCGGCCAGCAGTGACGTCAACGTGCCGCTCATCGCGCTGGCGCCGGGAGCAGGTTATTTCACCAAACGCTGGCCGCCGGAATATTTTGCCGAGCTGGCTTCGCGCCTGATTGCTCGCGACCGTGAATGTTTGATTGCCGTGTTGGGCGGTGAAGAAGATCGCGCCGCGGGCCGGCAGATTGCAGCGGTTGCGGGCAGCCGGGTGATCGATCTCACCGGCCGGCTTTCCCTGTTGGCTGCGGCCGTGGTGCTGGCGCGCAGCCGGCTGGTGGTGGCCAATGATTCCGGCTTGATGCACATGGCGGAAGCGGTCAAAACGCCGGTGCTCATGCTCGCCGGTTCCACCACGCAGGCGTTGGGATTTTTCCCGCAGCGCCCGGAATCGCGCGTGCTGGAAAATCAGGCGCTCGCGTGCCGGCCCTGCAGCCACCTCGGCCATGCCGCGTGCCCGCGCCGGCACTTTCGCTGCATGCGGGATTTGACTCCGGCGCTGGCGCTGGCTGAACTCGAACGTTGGCTGCGGCCGGTGCCGCTTCGCTGACGTTGTGCCGTGAGCAACTTGTTTGCGAGGGAGGTACCCATCTCTACTCAAACCGAATCATCCCGGTCCCGGCCGACCGTGAATGGCCGCGACACGCGCGAGGTGTTACCCTCGCGCGAATTGGCGCGCAAGGCCGTCCGGCTGGCGCTCGAAAAAAAAGGCGGCGAGATCAAGCTGTTCGATTTGCGCAAGCTGACCAGCATTACCGACTTTTTTTTGATCTGCACCGGCAACACCGATACCCACGTGCAGGCGCTCGCCGATCACATTGTCGAACAGCTCGAATTGCAGCAGATCAAACCCTGGCACGTTGAAGGCCGCGAAAGCCTGCGCTGGGTGTTGATCGATTATGTCGACGTCGTGGTGCACATTTTTCAGCCGGAAGTGCGGGAGTTTTACGGCTTGGAGCGCCTGTGGGGCGACGCCGAAATCGAAGAATTCAATGACGAGGCCGGGGCGCCTTCCTGAGGGCGCGAGGGCCGCGGCGAACCATGCCAGCAGCAAGGATTGAAAGACCATGAACCTCAACGCGGAAAACTATCTCGAAGAAATCATTGCCGCCGCTCTCGCGCGGCTGGGCTGGCCGGCTGCGGCCATTGTCATCAACCGGCCGCGCCAGGAAGGCTTCGGCGATTTTGCCACGCCCCTGGCGATGAATCTCGCCAAGGCCATGAGGAAAGCGCCGAAAGCACTGGCGCAGGAGCTGCAGGCCGCGCTGGCGTACGATCCCGCAATCATCAGCCAGATCACGGTTGACGGCCCGGGCTTTCTCAATTTTCATTTTACCCCGGCCTACTGGCAGCAAGTGCTGGCGGCGGTGCTGCAGCAGCGCGAGGCGTTCGGCCAAAGCACCTGGGCGGCCGGCCAGCGAGTCAATCTCGAGTTTGTCAGTGCCAATCCCACCGGTCCGTTGAACGTCGTGAATGCGCGCGCTGCCTCCCTCGGCGACGTGCTGGCGAATCTGCTGCAGGCAGTGGGCGCGGCAGTGGTGCGCGAGTACTACATCAACGATGCCGGGCAGCGCGTGAAGGCGCTCGGCTATTCGATCAGTTCGCGCTACATGAATCTCTTCGAGATTGAGGAGCCTTTTCCGGAAGACGGTTATCACGGCGATTATGTGCGGGATTTGGCGGTGCAGTTCCGCGAGGAATTCGGCGACCGCTTCGTGCCGCTGCCGCTGGAAGAGCGCGGCCGCGAATTCACCACGCTCGGTCTGGCGCGCATCATCGCCTCCCAGCGCCGCACGCTGTCCGAATTTCGCGTCAACTACGATGTTTGGTTCAGCGAGCAAAGTTTGTTGGAAAGCCGGCGCGAAGAAGAAGTGCTGCGCCTGCTGCGGGAACGCCAGGCGAGCTACGAGAAGGACGGCGCGGTTTGGTTCCGCTCCGCGCACTTCGGAGATGAGCAGGATCGGGTGCTGGTCAAGAAAGACGGTGAGCCGACGTACTTTCTCGGCGACATTGCCTATCACATGGACAAATTCCGGCGGGGCTTCAACCAGTTGTATGATCTCTGGGGGCCGGATCATCACGGCCACGTGGCGCGCATGAAGGCCGCGCTGGCCGCGCTCGGCTACCCGCCCGGCAGCTTCGACGTGCGGATCATCCAGCAGGTGAGTTTGCTGCGCGGCGGCGAGCTGGTGAAGATGTCGAAGCGCAGCGGCAACATCATCGAAATGCGCGAGCTGATCGATGAGGTCGGCGTCGATGCCGCCCGCTTTTTCTTTCTGATGCGCACGCTCGATTCGCCGATGGATTTCGATCTCGATCTCGCCAAGAAGCAAACCGATGAGAACCCGGTTTACTACGTGCAATATGCCCACGCGCGCGTGTGCAACATCCTGGCGTATGCCGCGGAGCAGGGCCACGCCCTCAGCCGCGGCGGCGAGGTGAGCCGGCTGCGCGCTCCCGAGGAAATCGCGGTGCTGCGCAAGCTCTCCGAGTTCCCCGAGGCGGTGTCCAAGGCCGCCCGTTTTCTGGAGCCGCACCGGGTGACCAATTTTCTGCAGGAGATGGCTGCGACGTTTCACCATTTCTACCAGAAACATCGCGTCGTCAGCCCGGAGGCCGATCTTACCCAGGCCCGCCTGCAACTGGTGGAGGGTGCACGTATTGTATTGGCAAACGCGTTGCGTCTGCTCAACGTGAGCGCGCCCGAGCGCATGTAGCGCCGGGCTGAATTGATTCTGCCAGCCCCGGTCTCTCCGGCAGGCGGCTGCGGCCCGGCCGGCCAGCGCTGCGCCGCAATCGCCGGCGCGGAGAGCATGCCTTTCTTCCCGGCGGATGACTCCACCTCCTGCACGGTCATGCTGCCGGCATCTTTCCCGGCACCAGCACGGTTCTGCGGCTTGCGATGATTTTTCGCAGCATGACCTGCGCGAGTGCGTCGATTGCACTGGAAGCGAAGCATGGCGAGCGGGGCTGTTTTTGTATCAAGAAAGGGTATTACGCATGAGTCTCCTGGTCGTGGGTTCTCTTGGGCTGGATACGGTGGAGACCCCGTTCGGCAAAGCCACCGATGTCATCGGCGGCACCGCCATCTTTTGCGGCGTCACCGCGAGCTATTTCACCACGGTGCGGCTGGTCGGCGTCGTGGGAGAGGATTTTCCCCAGGTCGAGATCGACTATTTCCGGCAGCGCGGCATCGATCTCAGCGGCCTGGAGATCAAACCCGGCAAGAGTTTTAGGTGGGGCGGCCGCTATCATCTCGATTTGAACATGCGCGACACGCTGTTCACGCACTTGAATGTGTTCGAGTCGTTTCGCCCCACGCTGCCCCCGCCATACCGCGACACGCCCTTCGTGTTTCTCGGCAACATCGGGCCGGAGTTGCAGCTCGAGGTGTTGAACCAGATGACCACGCCGCCGCGGCTGGTCTCACTCGACACGATGAACTACTGGATCGAGCGCACGCCGGAGGCGCTGAGCCGGGTGTTGCGCCACGTCGATGTGCTGCTGGTGAATGACTCGGAGGCGCGGCAGCTCGCGCGCGAAGCCAATCTCGTCAAGGCCTCGCGTTACATTCACGACCTGGGCCCCAAAACCATCATCATCAAAAAGGGCGAGCACGGCGCGCTCATGATTTCGCGCGGCAAATACTTCTGGGCGCCGGCCTACCCGTTGGAGAATGTGTTCGACCCCACCGGCGCGGGCGATACCTTTGCCGGCGGTTTCATGGGCTATCTGGCGCAGGCGGGCAGCATTGATGATCTCACCCTGCGCCAGGCGGTGATCTACGGCAGCACCTTCGCCAGCTTCGTGGTCGAAGATTTCAGCCTGCGCCGCATCCGCAACCTCAGCCCGGAGGAAATCACCCGGCGCTTCAACGAGTTTCACACCATGACGAGATTCACCACGCCGTGGGAGTAGTTTCCCGCCGGTAAACAAAAATCCCACAGAAGGACCACGGCCTCTTCTGTGGGATGGCGTCTCGGAAAAAATCGAAGTCTGCCCTCCGCCCGACTGCGCGCTCTTCCGGGTTTGAGGCCGGGCGGGAGCGGCGGCTTTATTGCGCGGCCGGCGCACTCACTTTGAAATCCACCGACATGATGCTCGTGCCCCACATGGCTTTGAGCGTGCCGTCGGTTTCATTGTTGGCGACCACTGCGATGGTGAATCTCTCCACCGAATCGGGATTGACCGACATGGTCATCGGAATCGCGGCCAGGTCTTCGCCCGCCGGATAGTCATGCCCCCAGATGCCGGTTTTCTTGTTGAAAATCAGCTCCCACTGCTCGCCTGTCACTTTTTTCATCCACAGCGAATAACTGCCGCCCGGCACCACGGTTTCGCCGAAATGCAGATTGGCATCGGTTTTTATTTCTGTCGCTTCATTCATGCCCATGCGCCAAACCATGCCGTCGGTCGCCTGCGCCAGCATGTCGCGGCCTTTCAATTGCGGCCGGCCGTAGTCGATGCTCACATTGAGCGCGCCGAAACTGGCGCTGGCGGTGCCGCGATCGCCTTCCGCCATCGTTTCCGCGGCCGGCTGGCCGGCGCTCATGCCGGCTTCGGCCTTTGGTTCTTCCTTTTTCGCGCACATGGTGAGCGCCAGCGCCAGCGTGAGCAACAGGCCGGCGCGCGCCAATTTGACGGGTGTCTTCATGAACATCTCTCCTCAAAATGACAATGGGACAAGAATCAGTTGTTTGGTCTCATGCTCATTTGGCGGGTTCGCCGGCTTCCACCGGCGGTTTGAAGCCGAAATCCTTGGCTTTCTGATCGCCGAACAATTTGATTTCACCGAACGCGCTTTCATATTTCTCGAGGTTTTCCTGCAGGGCGCGCACAAAGGATTTGGCATGCTGCGGCGTCATGATGATGCGCGCCTGCACCCGCGCCTTGGGTGTCCCCGGAAAAAAGCGCACGAAGTCGATCACAAATTCCGCGGCGGTGTGATTGATGATGGCGAGATTCGAGTAAATGCCCTCGGCTTCTTTTTCACCAAGTTCGATGTTGATCTGCTGCGGTATGCCGTTGCTCATGGGTCAATCTCCAATGAAATGTCGGTGAACGATACAGATTTCACGCTTGAGAGTCAAACGAAATGTCGCCGCCCCGCGCGCCTCGCGTGCTTTGCTGGGCGATCGTTCCCCTTCTCGCAATGGCATGCGGCACGCATCGTCCCGGCAGAAGCATCACTCCAACGTGTGATGATTCCTGGCAGCATGACGCCGCGATCACCTGCGCTCCTGGCCTCCCAGGCATTCTGCGCGGCAGGGATTGCAGGTTGACTTTTCAGGGATTTTGCCCTACATTCGCCGTCATGACAAGCACCCCCAAACCGGCAGGCCCGGGCAGACTCTTTTTGATCGACGGCCACGCCCTGGCGTACCGCTCTCATTTTGCCTTCATCCGAAATCCGCTCACCAATTCCCGCGGCGAACCCACCAGCGCGGTCTTCGGTTTTGTGCGTGCCCTGCTGCAACTGCTGGATGAGCAGAAGCCGGAGTATTTGGCCGTGGTGTTCGACACGCCCGAGCCGACCTTCCGCCACCAAGCCTTTCCCGCTTACAAAGCCACGCGCCAGCGCATGCCGGCGGAATTGTCCACGCAGATTCCCCTGATTCGGGAGTTCAGCGCGGCACTGGGCGCGAATTTGATCGAACAGCCGGGTTTCGAAGCCGACGACGTCATGGGCACGCTCGCGCGTCAGATGGCGCAGACCGGCCTGCAGGTTTTTCTGTGCACCGGCGACAAGGATCTGATGCAGCTCGTGGACGAACACACGTTCATCTACTATAGCGGCCGCAACAACGAAACGCATATTCTCGACCGCGAGGGCGTGCGGGAGAAATTCGGCGTGGCGCCGGAGCAAATGATCGACTACCTCGCCCTGGTGGGGGACAATTCCGACAACGTGCCGGGCGTGCCCAAGGTCGGTGAGAAGACGGCGCTCGAATTGCTCGGGCAATTCGGCAATTTGGAGAATCTGCTCGCCAATGCCGGCCAGGTGAAACGGCCGCAAATCCGCGAGAACTTGCGCGTGCATGAGGAGCAGGCGCGTCTTTCCAAACGCCTGGTGACCATTGACACGCACGTGCCGCTGCCGTTGACACTGGATGACCTGCGCTACCGCGGCGTGGACACGG
Organism: bacterium; assembly: GCA_023150945.1. NCBI lineage: Bacteria > bacterium. The sequence continues at coordinate 285,941 of JAKLJX010000003.1, forward strand.
GGCGGGCGGCGGCGTTGAGCCGCGCGCTGGAGTTCAACAGCCTCATCCCACGCTTTGTCGAATCCGCCGCGCCCACTGTGGCCACCTATCAACTCGTCGATACCCCGGCCGGTGTGCAGCGCCTGGTGGCGCAATTGCAGCAAACCGCGATTTTTGCATTCGACACCGAAACCACGGCGGCGGATCCGCTGCGCGCCGAGCTGGTCGGCATGAGTTTTTCATGGCAGGAGGGCGAGGGCTATTACGTGCCGGTGGCGGCCTCGCCGACGGGCAGCCTGGATGATTTTTTTCTGCAAGAGGCGGAGAGGCGCAGCGCATTCTCCCTGAAGAAGATTCTGCAACCGCTGCTGGCGGATGCCGGCCGCCCCAAATGCGGGCAAAATGCCAAGTATGACATGCTCGTGATGCAGCGCTACGGCGTGGCGGTGCGGGGCGTGGTGCATGACACCATGGTGGCGAGTTACGTGCTCAATCCCGCGCAACGCCAGCACAACCTCGATGCCCTGTGCCTGGAGCATTTCAATTACCGCAAGATCCCGACGCAGGCGCTCATCGGTTCCGGCAAAAAGCAAAAGAGCATGCGCGAGGTGCCGGTGGCAGAAGTGGCGAAATATGCCGCAGAGGATGCGGACTTCACGCTGCGCCTGTATCATCTCTTTGAGAAAAAACTGCGCGCTGCCGGCCTGCATGATTTGTTCGACCAGATCGAGATGCCGCTCGTCGAGGTGTTGCTGGCAATGGAATGGCACGGCGTCGGGCTGGATGTCGAGTATCTCGCCGACATGTCGCGCGAGTTGGAGGGTCTGCTGGCCACGTTGATGACGGACATCTATGCCGCGGCCGGGGAGGAATTCAATCTCAATTCGCCGCAGCAGCTCGGCAAGATCCTGTTCGAGCGCTTGAAGCTGCCGCGCAAGCGCCGCACCAAAACCGGCTATTCCACCGACGCCGACGTGCTGGAGGAGCTGTCGCAGTATCACGAGCTGCCCCGCAAGATCATCGAGTATCGCGAGCTGGCCAAGCTCAAATCCACTTATGTGGACAGCCTGCCGCAGCTCGTGAATCCCGCCACCGGCCGGCTGCACACCAGCTTCAATCAAACCGTGGCGGCCACCGGCCGGTTGTCCTCCAGCGATCCCAATCTGCAGAACATCCCGATTCGCACGGAAATCGGCCGACGCATCCGCCGCGCCTTCATCGCGCCGCAGGACGGCTGGCTGCTGCTCGACGCCGACTATTCGCAAATCGAGCTGCGCATCATGGCGCATCTCTCCAAAGACGAGGCGATGATTGCCGCCTTCCGCCAGGATGAAGACATTCACGCCGCCACCGCCGCGCGCGTGTTTAATATCCCGCCTGGCGAAATGACGCCCGAGATTCGCCGGCGCGCCAAGGAGATCAATTTCGGCATTCTCTACGGCATGGGCGCCTACGGCTTGAGCCGCCGCCTGGGCATTCCGGTGGAGGAAGCGCAGAATTTCATCACCAACTACTTCGTGCAATACCCCGGCGTCAATGATTACATCATGGGCACGATTGCCGAGGCCCATCGCAAGGGCTACGTCACCACCTTGCTCAATCGCCGGCGCGATCTGCCCGACATCAACAGCGATAACCAGCGGGTGGCGGAAGCCGCCGAGCGCATGGCGATCAACACGCCGATTCAGGGCACGGCCGCGGATCTCATCAAAATCGCGATGATCAATCTCCAGCGCCGGCTGCAGCGCGAGCGCATGCAGGCCCGCATGATTCTGCAGGTGCACGACGAGTTGGTATTCGAGGCGCCCGCGGCCGAGATGGCAGCGCTCAAGCAGATGGTGATCGAGGAAATGAGCGGCGCGGTGCAGCTCGACGTGCCGGTGAAGATCGAAGTCGGAGTCGGCAAAAACTGGCTGGAAGCGCATTGATCCCCGGCCTGCTGCCGGCATTTGAAACCATTCGCCGAGATTTCTTCAACTATGTCCACCCCTCCCGCACAACTTGCCTCCGCTGCCGGCGCACAACCGGGCAGCGAGCTGGAGCAGTTGCAGGCCAAAGTCGCCAATCTCTCCAGCCTGATCGAGGTCAGCATCATCGTCAACAGCACGCTCGATCTCGACAATGTGTTGAGCCTGGTCATGGAAAAGGCACAGGCGGTGATGCAGGCGGAGGCCAGCTCGGTGATGTTGATCAATGAAGCCACCAACATGCTGGAGTGGGAGGTGGCGCTGGGCGAAGTCGGCGACCAGGTGAAGGACAAGATTCACCTGCGCGTCGGCGAGGGCATTGCCGGCTGGGTGGCGCAAACCGGTGAGCCGCTGATCGTGCCGGACGTGAGCCAGGACGCGCGCTTCTCCAAGAAAAGCGACGAAGTGACTGGCTTCCGCACGCGCTCGATCCTGGCGGCGCCGCTGAAAGTGCGCAACCGCATCATCGGCGTGGCGGAGGTGATCAATCCCGTCGGCGGCCGGAATTTCAGCAACGATGATCTGGAGCTGTTCTCGACGTTTTGCCGGCAAGTCGCGCTCGCCATCGAGAACGCGCGCAACCACCGCGCCATGCTCGAAAAGCAGAAGCTCGATCAACAGCTCGAAGCGGCGCGTACCATTCAAGAGAGTTTTCTGCCGCAGAAATTTCCGACGGACGCGCGCAACCGCTTCAGCGTTGCGGCCAAGTCGGTGCCCGCCATTCAAATCGGCGGGGATTTCTATGATTTCGTCAACTGCAGCGAAGACGCGCTGGGTGTGGTGATGGGCGACGTTTCCGGCAAGGGCATGCCGGCCGCGCTTTACATGGCGCACCTGATGAGCGACTTTCGCATCTATTCCCAAACCGAGGCCCACCCGGCGGGCGTGCTGGAAACCATCAATCGCATTCTGGTGGAACGCGGCCGGCGCGGCATGTTCGTGACCCTGCAGTACATCCTGCTCGATCTCACCACCGGCCAGGTGGATTACGCCACCGGCGGGCATCTGCCGTTTCTGTGGCTGCGGCAGCACGGCCGCAAATCTGAATTCGTCGGCAAGGGCGGCGGCGCGCCGCTGGGCATTCTGGCGGAATCGCGTTTCGTGCAAAAATCGCTGCAACTCGCCGCCGGCGATTATCTCATCATCTTCACCGACGGCGTGGTGGAAGCCAAGAATCGCGACGCCAAACAATATTCCATGGAGCGGCTGAGCGCCACTCTGAAGCGGTCGTGGCCCTCGCCGCAGGCCCTGGTGGAGCATTTGATGCAAGACGTGCAACACTTCACCGAAGGCACGGCGCAGCATGATGATCAAACCGTGGTGGCCCTGCGCTGGGGTTGAGTCCGGCAGCGTGCAGGCAGCGCCTGAGCCACGGGCCGTTCCGTCGGCGTTTGGTGTTTCAAACTCAAAATGAAATTCTGAAAGTTCTTGACCACAAAGCAAACCCTGAGCACCGCGGAGACGCGAAGAGCGCAGAGTTCCAACATTGAAAAAGCCTTTTTCCGTGACTCGGCGGTTCCTGCGATTTCTTTGTGTGACTTCGTGGTGTATTCAGTGAGTCCTGCAACGTTAAGTCGAATTCCAGGGCACAGGCAAACAGCCCCAACGGCGCGCCATAGAACCAGGTGAGGAATGCCGCCCCTCAGGGCTAGGCGCGATAGATTCAATCGGTTCCCAGGGCGCTGCCTGTGAGCTATTGCATGCGACCCCGTGGGGGTCAAGCCGGCCTTCTGAAGAAGACAGTGTGTATTTAACGTTGTAGTATTCGTCAGGTCCATTTTGAGCATCGCGGGAATTGCCTCATGTCCAAATATTTCACCCGCTTGTTTTCCGAGCAGGATCGCGCCGCCATCGCGCAGGCCATTGCCCAGGCCGAAGGCCGCACTGCCGGTGAAATCGTTCCCTATGTCGTGGAGCAGAGTGATGACTACGAGATCGCGCTGTGGCGCGGCGGCATGTTTGTCCTGCTGCTGGTGATCACTGCGCTGCTGCTCGTGCGCTTGTATTCTTCGCACTGGCTCAACCTGCCCTTTCTCTCCACCGCCGTTTTGGTGCTGGCCGCGCAGGGTACGGGCATGCTGGCGACGCATTTCCTGCCGCCGGTACGGCGTTTCTTTGCCGGCGCCAACTTGATTGAACAGCGCGTCAACCAGCGCGCCGCGGTGGCGTTTCTCAATGAGGAGATTTTTCGCACTCGCGACCGCACCGGCATTCTGATTTTCCTCAGCCTGCTGGAGCGCAAAGTCGTGGTTTTGGGTGATGCCGGCATCAATGCCAAAGTCGAACAGCGTGACTGGGACGAAGTCGTACGGCTGATCACCGAAGGTATGCGGGCGGGCACGCCGGCGCAAGCGTTGATCACCGCCATCAAAAAATGCGGGGAGCTGCTGGAGCGCAAAGGGGTAAGCCCGCGGCCCGGTGACACCAGCGAACTGGCCGACAAGCTGCGTTTTGCCGATCGCTAGGGTGCCGTTGCGCGGAGTTGTTTGGGCAGTGCATTCGACGTGCCATTCTGACGAGGGTGGTGCCTATGCTTTGCAAAGCAACAGTGCACCGGCGACAAACGGAACAGAGTTCCACGATCATTCGCACCCTCTGTGGAGAAAGAAACCCGAACGCAAACACATGACCAAGCCGCTATTCCTCTTCCTGCTCGGCATGCTGCAGGCAGGCGCGCCCGGCCTGCCCGCACAAACGTTGGAAGTGCCGTTCCTGGCCGGCCACGTCAACGATACCGCGCAAATGTTGTCGGCGAATGCTGTCACCGCACTGGAGGCCGTGCTGCAGGCGCAGGAGGATTCCACTTCGAATCAAGTGGTGGTACTCACCGTGCCCGGTTTGCAGGGTGAGGTTTTGGAGGAATACGCCATGCGCGTGGCGGAAACCTGGAAGATCGGGCAGGCGGACAAGGACAACGGCGTGCTGCTGCTGATCGCCCGCGCTGATCGTGCGGTCCGCATCGAAGTCGGCAGCGGGCTGGAGGGCAACCTGCCGGACATCACCTGCGGCCGCATCATTCGCAATGAAATCGTGCCGCGCTTCCGCGACGGTGATTTTGACGGCGGCGTGACCGCGGGCGTCAATGCCATGCTCGCGGCGATTCAGGGCGCATACGTCGCAGACGATTCTCCGGCAATACAAGAAGCCGACTGGAAGGTGCGGCTGTTCATGTTTTTGTTGTTTGCTCTGGTCGTCGGCGTTTTCACGACCATCAGTGTGATGGCAGGAGGATTCGCCGGCTGGTTTCTTTATTTCTTTCTCATTCCCTTTTGGCTGGTCTTTCCCATGGCCATTTTTGGCAGCGCAGGCGGGGTCGTGCTGTGGGCGGCCTATTTACTGGGCATCGGCGGCCTCAAACTGTGGCTGGGCCACAGCCCGGCCGGGAAAAAGGTGCAGAAGAAATGGTCCAAAAAGTGGGGTACAACCTCGGGCGGCAGCAGCGGCGGCTGGCGCTTTGCGAGCAGCGGCAGCAGCTCCTCGTCCGGCGGCGGGTTCTCCGGTGGTGGCGGCAGTTTTTCCGGTGGTGGCGCTTCAGGTAGTTGGTAGCGGAGCATCCGGCGACGATTGGTGCTGGAGATTTCTGCTTCACCTGGAGGTGCAGGAGTGGCATGAAAGCGACAAAACAGAAACGCACGAACCTGCATAACAAGACGGTCGACACGGTTGAATTCCGCGTGGCCAGCGATCCCAAACTGTTGAAGATCATCCGCGCCGGGATCGCGCACCTGTGCGAGCTGATCGGCTTCACGCCGCAGCAGAGCCAGCAAACCACGCTGGCCGTGGATGAAGCCTGTTCGAATATCATCAAGTATGCCTATGGCGGCGCGACCGACAAGCCCATCATCGTCACCGCGCGCTTGATTCAAAACGGCATCGAGATCATCTTGCGCGATTTCGGCAAGAAGGCCGTGCCGGCCGAAATCAAATCGCGCGATCTCGATGACCTGCGGCCGGGCGGGTTGGGTGTTCATCTCATCCGCAGCACGATGGACGTGGTCTCCTATGATACCAGCCGCAAACGCGGCAATGAGTTGCGGCTGGCCAAATTCTCTGCCGCCCCCTCGGCTGCGGCCAACGCCGATCCGACGCCCGTCGTGCCAGCAAGCTCCTGACATCAGGGCGGGTGCGCCGGCTGCCCGGCGCAAGCATTCTGCAATCACAAGAGGAACCGACATGCTCGACATCGTTACTCGCCAAAAGGACCAGGCGGCCATCGTCGCCATCTCGGGAGACGTCGATCTCTATTCATCGCCCGAAGTGCGCAAAGTCATCATCGGCTTGACCGGCAAGAAAGCGCCGCTCATCGTGGTGGATCTGCGCGCCGTCAGTTACATGGACAGCTCCGGCATCGCGACGCTGGTGGAGGGATTGCAGCAGATGAGCAAATACGGCGGTGAGCTGCGGCTGTTTGGCCTGGGCGCCGCGGTGCGGGAAGTCTTCGAATTGAGCCGGCTCGATAAAGTCTTCCAGATTTATGACAGCGAAGCAGCGGCGCTGCCGGACAATCAGGCCGCGGCGGAGACGCCGTGAAACCGCCGGCCACGCCGCCACCCGCCGCGGGCAGCGTTCTCGTTGAACTCTCCCACCGAACTGCGGCTGACCCGGCCGCACCGCGGAGAACGGGCCATGGCGCCCGCAAGCGAAATGCGTGCTTATGATCACTGTGTTGGGATTCCTGGGCCGCCGGACGATGCAGTTTCTCGTGCACGTCGACCGCTTCGCGCGTCTGATGGTCGAGACCGTCTGGTGGGCATTGGTGGCGCCTTTCAAAGGGGAAAAGGTCCGCATCCGCAGCGTCGTGGAGCAGGTCGTGCGCATTGGTTATGATTCCCTGCCGATCGTCAGCGCCATCGCCTTTTTCGTGGGCATCATTCTGGCGATGCAGGCGGCCTATCAACTCAAGCGGTTCGGCGCCACCATTTTCGTCGCGGATCTGGTCGGCGTGTCGGTGATTCGCGAGCTGGGGCCGCTGCTGACCGCGATCATCATTGCCGGCCGCAACGGCTCGGCCATCGCCGCGGAAATCAGCTCGATGAAAGTCGCGGAGGAGATCGATGCGCTGCGCACCATGGGCCTCAATCCCACCGGCTTTTTGGTAGTGCCGCGCACAGTTGCGATGATGATTGCGCTGCCGTGCCTGACCGTGCTGGCGGATCTCATCGGTATCCTGGGTGGCTTTCTGCTCGCGGTGACCACCATGGATTTTTCCGCCCTGCGCTATTTCAATCAAACCTCCGCCGCCCTGACGATGAAAGACCTGGTCACCGGGCTGGTGAAGAGTGAATGCTTCGCGGTGATCATCGTCATGGTGGCCTGCTATGAGGGCTTTCGCACCGAGGGCGGCGCCGTGGGCGTAGGCAAAGCAACAACGACCACGGTCGTGGCTTCGATTTTTTTGATCATTGCGGCGGATGTACTTTTCACCGCGCTGTTCTATTCCAGCTTTTGAAGCAGGGCCGGCGCTTGCCGCCCGTTGGCAGCAAGAAAAAAGGCCAGGCACGGAGGTGGTTGATGGAGGATCAGCTTGCCTTCAACGCGCGCGCAGTATTCACGTGGAGGAGCGACCGGCTTTACCGCGTCCATCTGTCGGGTAATGAACTCTTTTTCATTCGCCTCGGCGGCCAGGGCGGCTGGCGGGAAGGTGCGCTGGGTGGCATGCACGGCCAGCCTCTGGGTTTGCTGCTCCTGCCGGTGGTGTGGCTGCTGGACCGCTGGGCACAGAAAAAACGCGAGGCGAAGATGGCGCGCAGCGACGCGCGTCCGCCCCAGCTTCAGGTGCGGGAACACATTCACAATTTCCGGCTGGCGGCCAGCGACGTCGTTGCCGCGAGCCTGGAGCCGCCCGCGCGTTTGCAATTGCACGGTTATCACGTGGGGCGTTGGCGTTTGGTAACCGCCGGCGGGCAGAAGTTCAATTTTCAATTCGAGACCCTCGCCGACATGCAATGGGCGCAGGCGATTTTGTCGCGCGTGCTGGCAGACCGGCTCCAAATTTCCGTGCGCTGGGACCCGCGCAGAGGCCGGTCTGTGCGCCTCACGGCCTGAACGGCAGGCCCGTTTGCTTTGAAAAAATCAGAACCCCCATTTCTCTCCATCGCCAGAGAAGAAACGACAGCCACATGCCAAGCGATGTCCGCTTAAGAGCCATCGATCTCGCTCTGCGCGGGCAGTGGGACGAAGCCCACCGCCTGGTGCAGCAGCTCGAAGAGGATGACCTCGCCTGCTGGATTCATGCGGTGTTGCACAAGCTCGAAGGGGATTCCAGCAACAGCCGCTACTGGTATCGTCGTGCCGGCAAAATGGCGCACGTGGATGACGTGCCGGAACAAGAGTTGAACCAAATCAGAAGCTTGCTCACGTAACGCATGCCACTCACGCCTGCCTCTCCCGTCGCGCCGGATCGCGCGGCGGAAGAACCAATCATTGCGATCCGTGATCTCGTCACGCATTACGGCCGGCGGCCGATCTTGAAAGGCGTCAATCTCGACATCTACCGTGGCGAGACCATGGTGATCCTGGGCCGCTCGGGCTGCGGCAAAAGCACGCTGCTGCGCCATCTGGTGGGCTTGGCGCCGCCGACTTCCGGGCAGATCTTCATCAGGGGCCGGGACATCACCCGCTTGAGCGAAGCGGAAATGACGGCGGTGCTGCGCAAGATCGGCATGTTGTTTCAGGGCGCGGCGCTGTTCAATTCGATGACCGTCGGCGAAAACGTCGCGCTGCCGCTGCGCGAGCACACGCCGCTGGAGGATTCCACCATTCGCATCATGACGCGCATCAAGCTCGAGCTGGTGGGGCTGGCCGGCTGCGAGGATTTCCTGCCGGCGCAACTGAGCGGCGGCATGAAGAAGCGCGCGGGTTTGGCGCGCGCCATCGCGATGGATCCCGACATTCTGTTCTGCGACGAGCCTTCCGCCGGCCTCGACCCTGTGGTGGCGGTCGGCATCGACGAACTGATTCTCAAGCTCAAACGCGCCTTCAACATGACCACCGTCGTGGTGACGCACGAGCTGGCTTCCGTCTTCAAAATCGCGGACCGCATTGCGATGCTGCATGATGGCCAGGTGATTGCGCTCGGCACAGTGGCGGAGCTGCGTGGCAGCACGCATCCGGTCGTGCATCAATTTTTCAATCGGCTGGCGGATGAAGAAGCCGATCGCGCCGAATATTTGAACACACTGGTGGGCAATTAGCGCACGGCTACGCGGTCTTCTTATGGTTTCCACTTCTAGTGGGCCGCTGGCGAAGCCAAAGAGTCCACGGGTTGGAGCACTGCTGTATAAAGGGGCAGGACGGCGAAATCACGCCAGCAGAACGGCACCGGCAGGTGTTGTCTCCAACGCGGCGTTGCCGCGCGGCAGCGATGCCTGGATTTCAACGAAAGGATCGATCTGAAGCAAGCGATGGAATATCATTCCCGTGAAGTCAAAGCCGGCCTGCTGGTGATCTTGAGCCTGCTCGCCTTCCTGGCGTTCTTGTTCACCATCACCAAAATTGACTGGGAGCGCAAGGAGAAAACCTTCACCGCCCGGTTCGGCTACATTGGCGGCATCGATCGCGGCGCGATGGTGCGCTTCGGCGGATTTCTCATCGGCACGGTGACGGATTTGTACATCGCGCCGGATGACAACACTAAAATCGAAGTCGTGCTCACCGTGGATGCCCGCGCGCCGGTGCGCCGGGATTCCGAAAGCTTCATCACCACCATCGGCTTGATGGGCGAATCCTACCTCGAAATTACCACCGGCTCGAGTGAAGAAGAATTGCTCGGTTCCGGCAGCCGCTTGCGCACGCGCGAAGTGCCGGCGCTCAGCCAACTCAGTGAACCGTTCATGGACGTCAGCAAGCAGCTCGGCCTGCTGCTGGTGCAGGCCAACGATCTGCTCAACGAGGCCAATCGCCGGCGCTTTGCCAACATGCTCGCCAACGCCGATTCCCTGCTGGGCAGCAATGCGACGGAAATTTCCGGCATCGTGACCAATCTGAACACACTCACTTTTCAAATGCAACGCATCAGCACCAAACTCGATCAACTCATGGGCGAGAATGCCCAGACCGTGGATGCGACCGTCGGCCATCTCAATACCACGCTGACCCGCATCGACACGCTGCTGCAGTCGCTGAATCAATCCATGCGACTAGTGAACGAGGTCGCGGCCGCGAACCAGCGGAATCTACATGAGACCATGGCGAATTTCGAGCGCGCCTCCAACGATTTCGCGCAGTTCAGCCGCACGCTCAAGGAGCGGCCGTGGAATTTGATTCGCAAATCCGCGCCGCCCGAGCGCAAGCTGCCGGATTGAGCGAGGCACGAATTGGACGGCGCTGTTGCCCAGACCAGAACCAAATGAGTCGTTGCCCCAGCAAAGGATTCGGACTGCGATGATCGTCACCGCTCTTGCGTGCAAAACAAACCTCCCCGGGCCTCGTGTCCATCGGCTGTTACCGTGGGTGTCGCCGTTTGCCACTTGCCTTTTGCTCTCCGCGTGCGGCAGTGTGCCGCAGACTTTCTATTACACGCTGGCCGAGGCACCGGCAGCGACCGGCGAACCCGCCGGCAATCATCATGACCAACTCGCGGTGGCGCTGGGCGTGGAGCGCTTCGCGGCGGCGGCGATTTATGAGGAAGACCGTCTCATCTATCGTGAATCGCCCTTCGAAGTGAAGTATGATCATTATCGCCGCTGGGCCGCGCGGCCGGCGCAGTTGGTCACCGATGAAATCATCAATCAACTCGCGGCCCGCGGCCTGTTTCGCACCGTCACCTCTTATCCGACGGCCGTGCCGGTGGATTGCATTCTGCGCGGCCGCATTCTGGCCTTTGAAGAGTGGGATCGCGGTGAACAGTGGTTTGGCCGGGTGGCCATCAGCGTGCAGCTCTATCAGGCGTCCTCGCAAAAGTTGCTCTGGAGCGGCACCCTCAGCCGCGAAACGCCCGCGCAAAAACGCCTGCCGGCCGCGGTCGCGCAAGCCATCAGCACCAGCCTGCGGGAGTGTGTGGACGAGCTGGCCGCCGCGCTGGCGCAGGAGCTTGGGCAGTAACCCACGCGCCGCACGCCTCAACGCGCGGCTGCCGTGAGCACCGTCTGTTGCCGCCGGCAGGGAAGCGGCGCCAATCCGCAATATTGCATAAAAAAAGCCAACCCCGTGACCACGAGGTTGGCTTTTTGTTTTCACGAATTCTGCCGCGGTTGGGCCGGCGCGCCGCCAGGGCGCAGCGGCTACCGCAACAACGACATCTTCTGCCTTCCTTCAAACAGCGGCTTCCCCGCATTGGTCACCCGCAGCTCGACAAAATAGGTGCCGCTGGCCAGGCCGTGCGCATCCCACGTGAGCGTGTACTGTCCGGGTTGATATTCACGATCGGCCAGGGTGGCGACCTGCTTGCCGTCGACGCCATAGATCGTCAACAGCACATGTCCCGGTTTCGCGAGGTCGAACACGACGTTGGTTTGCGGGTTGAACGGATTGGGATAGTTCGGGCGCAGCGCAAAGGTTTGCGGCACGCTGCCGTTGTTCTCCGCCACACTGGTGGGCGGAACGGTGAATGATCCGAAATTGGAAGACTCCACGAACGTGCCGCTGTTGCCGGAGGCAATCACCTTCCAGTAATGAAACCCGCCTTGAATGGTGTCGTCGACCGGCAGCACGTACTCGCTCTTGTTCACCACCTGCACCTGCTTGATGATGTTGCTGAAATCCACGTTCTTGCTGAGCAGCCACAGGTAGTTGATGTTGCTGCCCGGGTTTTCGGGATCGGCCGTATCTTCCCAGTCGAAGTTGATGGTGGCCGGCCGCGAGGAATAGAACTCGCCGATGGGTGACAGCACGCGGAAGCTGCGCAGCGGGTCGAGCACGGACACCACCGTGATCGCAGTCGCCACGGAATCTTTGGCGTCTTTGCCGTCATTCACTACGAACTGCACGTTCTCGACGCCGTGCCAATCGCGCTCGGCAAAGAGATTGAAGGTGGTGCTGGTGTTGCGGAACTTGATTTTGGTGTTGCCCACCAACGAGAATCGCCATTGTTCCGCGGGGTCTTCGTCGTCCTTCACGCGCGCACGCAAATCCGCATATGGAATCCGCAGCGTGTCATCTTCATTGAATGTGTAATTCACCGTGTTGAGCCAGCGCGGCGGAGTGTTGGAATCGCGCACCGTGAAGGTGACCTTCGCGGTTGCCGCGGCGTTGGAGGTGTCTCTGACGGTGAAGGTGATGGTCTCGCTGCCCAGCCAGCCGGCGTTGGGCGGCAGCACGGTTGCGATCAAGCCCGAGAGGAACAGCGCCAACTCGCGGTTGCCGGTGCCGGTGAGCCTGAGCTTGTCTTTGGGATCATCCGGGTCCCGGACGTAATCGGCAAAATTGATGGGCGTGAAGGTTTCGCCGCGTTTGATGGTCTGATCCGTCAAGTTGACGATGCGTGGCGGATCGTTGACCGGATCGATGGTGAAGCGCGCGCGCACGCTGTCGCTGCCGTTCGCCGGATCTTTGGCGATGAAGGTGATCTGGCTGTTGCCCGCCCATTCTGAATCGGCCGGCGCCACGGTGGCGACGCGGTTGGTGATGTTCACTTTGAAGAAGGGATTCGGGCTGGTGCTCCAGGTGATTTGAGTGTCGCGGTGATCGGGATCAAAGACATAATCATCCAGCGTGATGGCGGCAAAGGGTTTGCCCTCTTGCACCCGCTGCGAGGGAATGGTGCTGACGCGGGGATTGTCGTTCACCGCGGTCACGGTGAATCTGGCCGTGGTGGTGTCGCGCTTGTTGGAGGGATCCCGTACCACGAATGAAATCGTTTCGCTGCCCGCCCACTCCGAATCGGCCACCGCCACGGTGGCAATGCGATTTGCCAGCGTGATGATCAAGTTGGATTGCCCAAAGGTGCTCCACACCATCTGATCCGGCGTGTTGTCGGAATCACTGACGTAATTGTCCAGCGCGATGGGCGTGAAGGGCGTGCCTTCGGCCACGGTTTGGTTGGGAATCTTGGTGGCGACCGGCGCGCCGGTGCCGATGACCACCGAAGAGGTATCGGTGCCGCTGGCGCCGTTGTTGTCGGTGACGCGCACGCGCACCCGTTTTCTGCCGGAGGAATTGTAGGTGGCGGTGACGGTTCGGCCGTCGGTTTCATAAGTGCCGTCGTTGTTCAAATCCCATTTGAACGTATGCGTGTCTTTCGTGCCGGGATCGGTCACACTGGCGGTCAACGTCACCGGTTGATTGAGCAGGCCGGAATAAGGGCCACCGGCCTCCGCTACCGGCGCGACGTTGGCAACCGTCACCTGCACTTGCGCGCGCGTGCGGTCGTTTTCGTTGTCCACCACTTCCAGCGTGGCCTTGCCGTTGAAATCGTCGGGATAGGTGTGTTGCATCAGCGGGGCGTTGGTGCTGTCATCGAACACGCCGTCGCTGGTCCAATCCCAGCGATAGCGGATGATCTGGCCGTCATCGGTCGAGCCGGAGGCATTGAAGGCGATGGGCGAGCCTTCGGTGCCGTTGTAAGGGCCGCCGGCATTGGCGATGGGCGCACTGCCGCCGGTTTTCAACATGCGCAAATACACCTTGCCGAAGGAAGGATAGGCGACATAAAACGTCTTGCCCGCCGCGCGCACCACGTGTTTGTCGCGTGATTCCGAGCCGCCGGACTGGCTGGCCAGTTGCACTGAAGCGCCCCAGGTTTGCCCTTCGTTCTGGGAAAGCCGCGCAAACAGCGCCTCGCCGTCACCCAGGTTGTATACCGCCACCACGTTCTTGCCGTCGTTGGTCGCGGCGACCGAGCCGACGCCGAGATTCTGATGCCAGTCACGCAGTTCGCCCTGCTCCGTCACTGCCACGTCGCGCACTTTGTTGCCGTCGCGAAAGCGGGCATAGCGCACCGACTGGGTGCCGTTGCGCGCTTGATCGCGCGCCGAGCCGTAGACAAAGTGCACGTTGCCGGTTTGATCGGCATAGATGTCGGCGTTGCCGTTGCGGCCGTTGGCGCCGCCGTAGTGAATGTCGCCGATTTTGCTCAGGCTCTTGCCGCCGTTGGTCGAGCGGTAATACGTCACCGGGCCACCGCTGTCGAGATCGTCCGGCCGGTTGATGACGAGGTTCACCACGTCATCGCTGCCGACCGCGATTTCCACGCGGTCATCGACGCGATAGGGCCCCAGCGCCGGAATGAAATTGTCCTCCGCGCCGTTGACGATGCGGATATAGTTGGCTTCGCCGAAGACATCTTCGGTGGCGAAACCATGCACGACGTGCACCACGCCTTTGCTGTCCACTTCCAGGCGCACGCTGTAAGCGCGCCGCAGACTGGTTGCGATTTCCAGCGGGCTGGTCCAGCTTCCGTCGCCGCGCTTGCGGGTGTAGTACAGGCTGTAGTTGTCGCTTCCCAAGTACTCCCGGAAGCATATATGCGGCAGGCCGGTGGTGGGGTCGATCGCCACGGTCGCGCCGAAGCGAAAACCGCCGATCTTGTCAACTGCAGCCACGCTCACATTTTCTTTCTTGACGACGGCGCCGGCGGCATTCAATTCCACCAAGACGACGCCTTCATCGTGATAGACAACATAGATCTTGCCAGTGACCGGATCGACGTCCATGTCGGGCGTCGAACCTGCACCCAGATCGATTTCCTTGCTCCAGGTTTGCGCAAAAACCGCATTTGCACACAGCCAACCCAGCAGCAAAAAAGTACCGGCAAATTTCTGTCTCATAGCAGCATCCCAGGAATCAGTGAAGTGGATCGAAAAGATGCAACACGTCGCTTTCAAGCCAGTCACCGTAACGTCACGCAATTGTCACTCACGTGAGACAGTGACGGCATTTCGGCGGGCAAAACCGTGTTCATTCCCTTGATCACGAGGCGCTGCTCATTCCGGAGGGGGCCATCCTGGCCGGCCAAACTGGCGTTGAAAGTTATCAGTATATTACGGCTAGAATGGTGAGGTTGCGGATTTACGCACGCAGGCGGCGGGCGAATTCCTCTCCGTGGGCGGGAGAAACGATGTGAACAGGAAGCGCACGGCCGCGGTCGCAACGCCTCATCCCGCCGGATCAAACAAGTAACCGGCGCCGCGAATGGTCTTGATGTAACGCGGATTCTCCGGGTCCGGCTCGATGTGCTTGCGCAGCCGCAGAATGTGATTGTCGACCGTGCGCGTGTTGGGGAAAACATTGTAGCCCCAGATTTCCTCCAGCAAACGGTCGCGCGAGATCAACTCGCCGGGATGGTGAATCAAATACTCGAGCAGGCGAAATTCACGGTTGGTCAGCTCCTGCGGCGCGCCGTTGCGCCGGACTTCATGGCGCTTGAAATCCACCACCACATTGCCGAAGCGATAAAGGCCCGCCTCGCTTGCGGTCCGGCCGTTGCTGCCGCCTTCGACCGGCCGCAAATGCGCTTTGACGCGCGCCAGCAATTCGCGCAGGCTGAAGGGCTTGGTGACGTAATCATTCGCGCCGAGCTCGAGGCCCAGCACCTTGTCGTCCTCTTCGGCCCGGGCGGTCACCATGATGATCGGCACGGTTTCGCCTTCGTCGCGCAACCGTTTGCAAATCTCCATGCCGCTCATGCCGGGCATCATGAGATCCAACACGATCAAGTCCGGCCGCCATTCCTTTGCGAGCTGATAGCCGTCGGGACCGGTGCGCGCTACCTTGGCCTCATAGCCTTCGTCGCTGATGGCACCTTCCAGGCCGAGCGCAATCGACGCGTCGTCTTCGACAATCAGGATCTTCTTCATCTCACACCTCGGGTTCGGCGGCAAGCGCGCCGCGATTATTTGCGTGTGCTTCCTGGAGGGTGGCGGACTCTGGCTGCTCCAGGCACTCCGGCGGGATGGGCAGCCGCAGTGAAAACGTAGAACCCTCGCCCAGCTTGCTGTGCGCCGAAATCTCGCCGCCGTGCGCCGCCGCAATGTGCCGCGCCAGCGTCAGCCCGAGGCCCGCCCCGCCCTGCTTCGGCGTATTCAAGCGCTGATCCACGCGATAGAAATCCTCGAAGATCTTGGGCAGCTCCGCCTTGCCGATGCCGATGCCGTGATCTTCGACTGCGATCACCAGGTGCCGCTCCTGCCGAAACGCCGCCACGCGGATGTACTTGCGCTCCTGGCTGTATTTGTAGGCATTGGTCAGCAGATTCAAAAGCAGTTGGGCGATCGCATCGGCATCGATCTTGACTTCTGGCAGCGGCGCGGCAATCTCCAGCACCAGTTGAAAGCCGTCGGCTTCGGCTTGCGGCCGGAACGCCTCCACCACCTGGCGCACAATCGCCTCCGGATCTTCATATTCGAAATTGTACTGCTTGACGCCGCGCTCGATGCGGGAGAAATCGAGCACGCTCTCGATCAAGCGCGCCAGGCGGTCCGATTCGCGCCGGATGACGCTGAGATATTCCGCCGCCTTCGCGGAGGCCGGAACGCCGGCAGGGCCCGCGGCAAACTGTCTTTCGAGCAGCTCGGCCAGCATCTTGATCGAGGCCAGCGGCGTGCGCAGCTCGTGCGAGACATTCGAAACAAAGGTCGATTTCATCTGCGACACATGCGCCTCGCGCAACGCTTGCCGGATGAAAACATAGGCGCCAAACACCACCGTGAGCAGCAGCAAGAACACCAGCCACAGCGACAGCGTCAATTTGAAATTCCAGCCGGAGGCTTGTCCGGCGGGATCCGTGGCGTAGATCGCCACCTGCCAGAAGTCAAAGGGCTTCTCCAGCATTTGCTCCGCCACCCGCTCACCCGCCGGCGGCCGCGTGCCGATCATGAATTTGTGCTCTTCGTTCAGAATCGCAAAACTCACCGCGCCGGCCACCTCGAGCTTCTTGAGAATCGCCGGGAACAGCTTGGCTTTCAGCTCTTCGAGATCGATTTCCATCGCGATCAGGCCGGCAACGTGATGGCCGGAGGCATCGGGCAGATATTGATAGGCGAGCAGATAGGGTGCGCCTTCCGCGACATCGGAAATGTAATATACCCGATCTTTGTAGCTTTTGCGTTCAAGCACGTGTTCCGCCAGGCGGCGATCCAGCACCTGCAAATAGTACCGGCGGCTGATGCGTTTCTTGTTCAGTTCCGCCAGTCCGTTGAACCGCTGCGTGAAGCGCTCGGGATGGGACACGAACGGCGAGGTCAACAGCCGCACCGAGGCTGCCTGAATCAATTCGACAAAGTAGGTGTATTGCACCGTGCTGATTTCGTCGGAGAGAGCGAAGAGATCCTGATACA
Organism: bacterium; assembly: GCA_023150945.1. Taxonomy (NCBI): domain Bacteria; species bacterium. The sequence continues at coordinate 303,099 of JAKLJX010000003.1, forward strand.
ATGCCAGCAGCGTTTCCACCGCCTCCTGATCGCGATTCTGATTTTCCAGAGCGATGGCGATTTGATACTGCGCGAAGAACCGCAGCGGTGCGCCGTTGGGGTCGCGCACATGCGGGTGGTTCGCCAGCAGCTCGCGATACACGCCAATGGCCGCCGGCCAGTCGCTTTTCTTCATCAGCACACGGCCGGTGAGATTTTGGCTGAGCGCGGCGAATTGCGGCGCCGGACATTCCCGGCTGATTTGCGCATACAGCGCCAGCGCTTCATCGAGGCGGCCTTTGTACTCCAATTCCTCCCCGGCCTCCACCAATGCCGCAAAACGCCGGTAGGTGTTGACGTAATCCTCGCTCGGCGGCGGTGCTTTGGAAAGAAAGAAACCGCGGTTGGCAGGCTCGGCGGCACGCAGCGGCACCGCCGGACTTTCCAGTAAAATGGCCGAGGCCACCAGCGGTTGCTCTTCGGCGAATTGATTCAAGGTTTCGGGCGTGGGATAGTTGCGGTCGCGCTTCGCGGCCTTGCCGGTGAAATACGTCCAGCGCTTCGCGGCTTTCTCCAGCTCCTCGTTGATTTCGCGGGCGGCAATGCCGGCGAGCTGCTTGTAGTTCTGCTGCAGCCGGGTTTGGGTGAGCAGCTTCTCGGTACGAATGGCACGCAGGCTGAAATAGCCGAGAAAGCCGCACGGCAGGATAATCAAGCAGACAAATGTGAGGGCCAGGCGCACTTCATGGCGCCGCCACAAACCGCGAGGGATCATGCTGCACTCTCCATGCGCAACCGTCAGGTGGGCGCGCGGCCGCGCCGCTCAGCCCTTCAATACGGCTACCGGCCGCAGCCGAACGACGGGCTGCGCCAGGCCCAGCGCCGCCATCGCGGCAACGACCTGCGAAACATCTTTGAACGAGCTGGGCGCTTGCTCGGCGAGGTTGCCTTCGCCATAGCGATACAGGCGAATGTTCTTGGTTTCAAGCTCGCGCACAACGAGCTGTTCGGTGAAAGCGGCCACGGCTTCCGGCTTGTCCAGCACGCGGCCGGCGCCGTGATTGACGGAATAGAATGTTTCGACCGCCCCCTCCGCCGCGACGCCGACGTACGAGGCATGTCCCATCGAGCCGGGAATCGGCAGGGGCTGGCCGGTGTGGCTGAAGAGCGCATGGTCGCGCAGGCGTGACGCCGGCAGCGCGCGGCTGGCGCCGTGCCGATGCACCCACAACCTCTCGCCGCGCCATTCCTCCGGCTTGATGCTGACGTGGGCGCAATCATACAACAGCGGCAAGGACAGCGAATCGTCGCGCAACACGTGGCGCACCGCCGCGCGCAGCCGCTCGGTGAGCGCGATGCGATTGGCAAAACCGAAGTTGGAGGCTGCCGCAATCGCGCGCAGATATTCCTGCGCGATCTCCGCTTCCACCGGCATCGACCAAATCGGCGTGCCGCGCGTCATGGCCTGCATGAAGCTCGCCTCCTCCTCCCAGCTTGCCAAATAGCCCTTCATGGTCTTGCTGCCTACGCTGCGCGAGCCGGTGTGCAGCATGAACAGCGCCCGGCCCGGCACCAGGCCGAGACGGCGGGCCATTTCCGGCGCGAGCACTTCGACGATTTCCTGCAGTTCGAGAAAATGATTGCCGTCGCCAAGGGTGCTGTAACAGCGCCGGCCTTTCTTGAGCGCCTGCTTGGGCAGGCAGGCCAGAATCTTCTCCGCCTGCGCGCTATCGGTCGCCTGGGTGCCGCGATCTTCGATGCAGCTCATTTCTTCCTCGCTGAGACCGTAGCGCTTCTGGCTCCACGCTCCGCCCTGCACCAGCAGTTCGGCGAGTTCCTCCTTGTTGAGAATGTCGGGTTCATGCTCGAAGACCGGAATCGTTCGCTGCAACTCGGCGAAAAGCTCGTCGAGCACGGCGGGCGTGAGTTCCCGCACTTCGATATCACTGCGAATCATGCGCATGCCGCAGCAAATGCCGGTGTCCACCGCGCGCGGCACGATGACGGATTTGGAGGCCACCACGGTGCCGGTCGGGCTGAGGTTACGGCTCTTGCGATGAATGTCCGGCAGCACGCCGACATAATGATCCAATCCCGGCGTTGCGGCCAGCACCTGCAACTGCGCCAGCGTTTCCGCATCGGGCATCATCTCGGGTGTGAGGAAGAACTTGATGGGCAATTCGCCGCTTTTGGGCTGCTTTGCAATCGGATGTGCCATGATTGTTTCCGTCTGTTTCCTGAGTGGGACGGCTGGGTTTCTGCGCTCCTGAAGAACCGCCCGGGCGCTTTCTTCATTGCTGAACAGACATTGCTTACTACCGGCATCGCGCCGCGCTTACCGAACGCTGGCAAGAATATCTTCCACTACTGCCGCCACGCCGGCGCTGCGATCGATGCCGAGCGCGAAGCAGCGTGCGCTTTGCGCGAAGCGGCGCACCGCCTCCACGCGGCGAAAGGCCTGTCCGGGCTGTGGCCAATGCAGATCGAGCGCCGCGGCATACCAGCCGTAATCATCCAGCTCCAGTGTCAAGCGATTCATCGCTATGATCTTCTCCGCCGCGGCTTCCGCCGTGATCTCGTGAACGCAGCGCTGCGGCGTGAATTGCGGCAGAAACAAGGCCGCCGGCCGGCTGCTGGCCGTCTGCGCCGCCGCTTCGAAGTGAAAGAGGGATTTTTCCTTCAGCCCCTCGGGAAAGGCCATGGGAATCAGGCGGCTCGCACGCTCGCCCAGCATGTGCCGGCTGTCCGGATTCAGGCGAATCGGCTCATAGCAGGGATACACGAACTCGCCTTCGGTGAGAATAATGTTCTCCGCGATCAGCTCGAGGCCGGGTTGCTGCATGAGCGCGACGCAGGTCGTGGTCTTGCCGACCCCGCCCAATCCGCCGATCAAGAGACTGCCGTGGCCGGTCGCCAGCGCTGAGGCATGCAGCGCCACCCAGCCGCGTGTGCGCTCCAATTGCCAGAGCAGCGGATAATAGACGAGATAGCTCATCAGACTGAAGTACTTCTTGTACTCATAGTCGCGCAGGCTTTCGAGCTTCTCTTTTTTGGGATGAAACGTGTATACCACCTCGAAGTGAAACTGCCCTTGCCCGCGCCGGAAGCGCAACTGCAGCCCCTTCATGCGCAGCGTGTTCAGCCAAATCAGCTCCTCGGCATTGCCGAGCATGCGTTTGCCGATCACTTGCAGCGGCTGATCGCAGGCAAACGGATTGTTTTCCTCCTGCCACTCGCCTTGCGACCAGTGGCAGGTGACGGTCAGATCCGGCTTGTCGACCGGCGGCGTTGCCAGGTGGTGAAGATGCTCGGCCGCGTAAGCAATCAACGGCTCATGCGCCGAGGCGAGATTCAAGGTGGCGTCATGCAGCCGCACGCCGACAGTGTGCATAAGAGATTCCTCGTTTTCTTTGCCCTGAAGCTGTTGTCGTGGTGTCCGCTCAGGCCGGCGGCCTGTTGCCCTCGGCTTGCAGCAGTTGGCCGGTCAAATCCACCATCGTTGCCGTGGCCGGCAAAGCGCGGCTCTGCGTCCAAATCGCTTCTGCCTGCCCGAGCAGCTCGCCGATTCTGTCGCGACGGCCGGCATGATCATGCGCCATGAGTTTGCTCATCTGTTTGTTGATGAGCAGGCTGATGAGGTACCAACCGAGCTCCTCTGCAGTAATGCGATGCGGAGTTTGCTCCGCATATCCTGCAACCAGATGCTGCGTGATCGCCAGGCGCTGGCGGGCAGTGATTTGGCCCAGACCTTCCAGGTAATAGAGGGAAGAGATCAGGTTTGCCACATCATAAGCCGGCGGGCCCAGGCGCAGGCTGTCGAGGTCGATGAGCGCCAACTCGCCTTGATGCACGAAAATATGATTGAGGCGAAAGCTGCCGTGCAGCAACACCTCGGGTTCGCGCGCGGACTTTGCTGCCAGCCGCCACTCGCGCCAGCAACGCAGCAGCCGCGGCCTCAGCTCGGGAACCTCCCGCTTGAGTGCGGCAAGCACCGGCCGATTTTCCCGCCATTCGCCGCGCCGGGATACGCGTTTCGGAACCCGGCGCTTGCTGCGATGAAGCTGCGCCAGCAGACTGCCGGCCTGTTTTATCAACGTCAGATCACCGGTCCGCAAGAATACTTCCCAGAGATTCTCGCCGGGCAGCTCTTCGAGAAAGATAGCCGCGTGGCGTGCATCGTATGCCAACGGCCGCGGAAAGCGAATGGGCGGACGGCTCTCTCCCTGCGCCGGCTCCGGCCATGAGGCCCACAGTTTCACGAGATTGCGATACGATTTCTTCGCCGCCTTTTCGTCTTTGAGCTGTTTGACGATGAAGCGCAGCTCGTGCGCGCTGCCCTCCGTATTTACAACGGTAGCGCGGCCTCGACCGGTGAAGCGCTTGCCGGGAACATAGCGCAGGCTTTCCACCCCGGCCTGCGTGACTTGCCATGACGGCTCGCGGCGAGCTTCGCGCCAAACGCGGCGGAGATTGGCGGTGAGCCACTCCTGCAGCTTCGCGGGCGTGAGCAATTTGAGTTTGGGATCATTGGGAAAAGCATAGAGCAACAGCCGCAAGCGGGGCAACGAAATGACAGCCTCGCCAAGCGCCGGCTGCACCTTTGCCTTCTTCACCGCTGCACGGTATTCCTCTTCGGCTTTTTCACTGCGCACAACTTTGCCGACGTATTGTTGCTCGTGCCTGCCCTGCGTGGCGGTCGTGAGCGTGAGCGCATAGAGAACCGTTGCGCCCTTGTCAGGATCGAGCCACTTGCGGCGGATGTCGAGACCGGCGACCGTGACGTCGCCGGGATGCGCGGCGGCGAAATATGCGGCGAGATGCTCCTGCACCACGGCCGCGTCGAGTGCCGGCACAGCGGCATCGGGTTTCATGGCAGTCCTCTCCTGAACACGGCGGCAAGTTTCCCGGTGCGCATGCCGCTCACACCTTCACCATCAATGCCTGCCGGTAAACGCGCAGCCATTCTTCGAACTCATGCTCGGTGCGCAGGTGCGCCACGCTGTTGCGGGCATTCTCGCCCAGCCGCCGGCGCAACTCCGAATCCACAACCAGCTCCTGCAAGGCCTCGAGAATTTGCGCACTCGAACCCGGGCTGACGAGCATGCCGTTTTCGCGATGCTGGATGATCTCGGGAATCGCGCCGGCGCGCGAGCCGATCACCGCCTTGCCCATGGCCATGGCCTCGATCATGGAAAGCGGGCAGCCTTCCGAGAACAGCGAGGGGAAAACCAGAACGTCGAACCATTGCAAATAAGCCGGCATTTGTTGATGCGGAATCTTGCCGGTGATGACGGTGCGGGCGAGCAGATCATACTCCCGTAAATAGCGCTCGTGCAGCTCACGATCATCAGCGCTGAAGTAATCGCCCACCAGCAGCAGCGAGTAATCCACTTGGTCGCGCAACGCGGCCAGTGCTTTGAATAGATACACCAGCCCCTTCTTGTAACGGAACAGGCCGGCGGTGCCGATCACCATGCCTTTCAAATCGAACGCGGGTTTGGCGGGGCGATCGCTGTGCGCGATGGCGATCGAATTCAGAATCACTTTGGCTTTGTGCGCCACCGGTGCGATGCCGCGGTCGGCCAGCTCCAGCAGGCTGGTCGCAACCGAGGTCACGTAGTCCGCCTGTTCCAGGGTTTGACGCACAAACGGCAGGCGCAAGGGATCGAAGGCGTACTTGCCGATGTCATTGCCGCGGATCGAAGCAATTGTTTTCACACCGTGCAGTCTGCCCACCAGCGTGGCAATGAAGGCCGCGGGATAAAGGAAGAAGCCGTGCAATACCTCGAAATGGTAGCGGCGCTGGAAATAATCCACCGCATCGAACATCTCGCGATTGTAGCGGGTCAGCACGTCGGCCTCCGAGAGGCCGAGGTGATTGTCGAAGCCGGGATGAAACACTTTGACGCGATGCACTTGCACGTTGTTTTCCAGCACGCTGGTGAAGGATTCGTCAAAGGGCAGGGCCTCGGCGTGCTTTTGTAAAGCGATGATATGCACTTCCAAACCGTGATCAGCGAGCAGGTTGGCCACGCGCTGGGCGGAATGTCCCACGCCGCCGACCTGGGGCGGATACTGTCCGGTGACGATGGCGGTGCGCAATCCTTTCATGCCGCGGCTCCTTTCATCTGTGCTCCGGCGTCACGCAGCGCTTGGGCGTGGCGGATGATCACGGTGGCGTTGTGATCCCACGTGCGCTCGCGTTGCACCCATGCCTGTCCGGCCTTGCCCATTTCTTTGCGGCGTTCGCGATCGTCAGCGAGTTGCTGCAGCGCCTGCCGCAACGCCGTCACATTGCCCGGCTCGTAAAGCAGACCGTTTTGTCCGGATGCCACGATTTCCGCCACCTGGCCGAGGGCGCCGGCCACCACCGGTTTGGCCATCATCATGTACTCGTAGATCTTGATCGGCGAGAAGTAGAAATTTTCGTTGGGCGTGTAGGGCGCGACCGTGATGTCCATCGCGTCGATATAGGCGGGGATGTCGTCATACGGCACTTTGCCGGTGAACGTGACTTGTGCGCCGAGAATGTGTGTGCGCACGTGCTGCTCCAAGGCTTCGCGCTGCGGGCCATCACCGACGACGAGCAGATGCGTGTGCGCCGGCATCTGTTCGAAGGCCTGCACCAGCGTTTCGGTGCCGTGCCAGCTCTTGAGACTGCCGACGAACCCGATGACGCATTTGTCCGCAAGCTGCCACTGCGCCCGCACCGCCGGACCGCACAAACGCGAGCCGCTGCGCTGCGCTAGCCATTCGCGGCCGGCAGCCGCCACCGCCAGGAAACGCGCCGGATCCACGCCATTCGGCAACACCACAATGCGCTCGGCGGGCACACCCATGCTCAGCGCCAATTGCTTCAACTCCGTGGAAACCACCAGCAACCGGTCCGTCTCGTTCCAGATTCTCTGTTCGAGATGGCGCGCCAGGACTTTCAAATCCAGTCCACGCATTTTCTCCTGTTCGTGGCTCAGCGGCGCATTGACTTCGAGCAGGTGGGGAATGCCGAGCGTGCGCGCCAGTTTGAGGCCGGCATAGGCGAAAAGCGAGTACCGTTCATAAATCACTTCGGCCGGCATTTGCCGGAGATAGTCGCGCGCTGCCTCATACAGGGTAAAATTATAGAGCAGGTTGCGCAATTCGTGGCGCACGCGTGTCTCGACACCGAGAAACGCATCCAACTGACTCAGCTCTTTGAACAACGCAGCGTGTGATGGCTGGGCCGGCACCGCGAGCAGCTCCGCCTCACCGGCATGCTCCTCTGCGATGGCGGAGGAGATGAGGTGCACGGTGTGACCCTGCCGCCGCAAGGCCGCCGTCACCTCACGCACGTGAATGCTCGCGCCTTTGAAGCCGAAAACCGGCACGCCGAAATCAGCACTGAGGTAGGCAATGTTCATGAAGCGTATCCTTCGGAATCTCAACTCCAATTCCCAATCTTACTCCTACTCCTACTCCTACTCAACCCTGCGCCAACCACTCCTCACACACCTGCCAGGCATCCGCGAATTTCGCCATGATGCGATAATCGAGATTGACGACGGCGAGATGCATCTTTCCAATCCAAAACGCCAGCAGGTACCACGCCAGCCGCCGGTGCTCGAGCGGCCAGGGCACCAGCCGCGCGTAAGTCGCGCACAATTGCTCAGCCACAGCCCGCACGCGCGCGCGTTCGAGTCCTTGAGAAAATTCCAGCAAGCGCAGCGACGCGATGAACTCCGCCAGATCAGCAAGGGGATCGCCGAGCGCCAGCGCGTCCCAGTCCAGCAATGCCAGCGCGGTGTCGTTGCCCAGCAATTGTTCCAGGCGCAACGCGCCGTGAACCGGCGTGCGTTCCCGGATGCTGCCGGCGATTTCTGCTTTGCGGCCGAGCAGGGCTGCCAGCACGGCTGCGATCGTCGGGCGATATTGCGGAAAGATCTGGAGAAAATGTCCGGCATCCAGCTCCGCGGCGGTGCTGATCGCCTCGAGCGATTCACCTTGCGGTAAATCTGCCAGGTGACTGGTGTGCAAGCTGGCCAGCAGCGCGGCGATCTGCGTGAACAAAGGCTGCCAATCGCGTTGCGGCAGCGATTCCAGCACCGGCCGGCCGGGCCATTCCTCCTGCCAAAACGTGCTCTGTTCTTCCAGCCAAAGAATAGGCCGGGGAATCTGCAATCCGAGGCGACCGGCGCTTTCCCGGGCGTCGCCGGACTTTGGCGTGAAGGCTTGATAAGCGCGGCGCGTGTTTTCGAAATAGCGGCGGCTGGCGGCCTCGCCACAAGTCTTGCTGAAGAATGCCAGCTCGCGGGATTCGCCGGTGGCGTTGGACAGCGTGAGGTGATAGCGCAGCACACAGCGCTTGCGCGGCATGTATTTGATGCGCCGGGTGCGCACCTGCTGCACTTGCCAGCGGCCCTCCAGCCCGAATTCTTTTTGGTGCTGCTCAAACTGCGCAGCGACAAAGGCCGGCTGCACCAAGCGACGCAAGGCGGGCATTTTTTCATCAGCGGGAAAGGGCCACACCACCATGTCGCATTCCGGCCAGAAGCTCGGCGGCAAGACCGCAGCGGTCACCGGGGAAACCGCCGCGAGTGCTTTGTGAAATTGATTCTCTGCTTTGCGCGCCACGAGAGATTTCGCAAACAGCCAATGATCCTCGCCGGACTCGAGTTGCACGCGATACAGCGCACTGACATGCTGCCCCGGCCGGTAATAGATCTTTTCGATTCCAGCGCGCAGCACGCGTTCCAACCCGCCGGCAAAGACTCGCCCCGGATGCGCATTGAACACCTCGACCATTTTTTCGGTGTCGGTCAGCGTCGGCAAATGCGGCAAATGCGGATCGGTGTAGGTGAAATCAACCGGCATAGTCCGTCCAAGCGTTCGCCGCCAGGAGGAGCAGTTGCTCCACCAGCGTGGCCTCGGAAGATTTCATCGCTTTGTACACCTGGCTACTGAGCAGCTGGCTGCTGGCGAACCACGCGATGCGTTCGTCGGCAATCGCCTGTGTTGCGTTTTGTAAATAGGCGGCGCGAAAATTGGCAAATGTGCGTTGCGCCAGGTCCGCCGTGATTTCGCCCTGCGCCTGCATCTTGCCGAGATACGCAGCGAAGCGACCGAGATCATAGCAGGGATCACCTTGATTGGCGCCATCAAAATCGATGAAGACCAGATTCCGGCCGTCGTGCAGAAGGTGGCTGAATTTGAACGAGGCGTGCACCGGCGTCAGCCGTACCGGCGGCAACTGCGCTTGCGCGGCCAGCAAACGATCGTGGATTGCCGAGAACGCCGCGACGTACTGCGGAAACGACTCGTGCACCGCGGCATGGGCGCGCTGCAGCTCTTGCATTTGATAAGCAAGATTCATCTGCTCCGGAAGCTGCAAGCCGCTGCCGTGAAACGCGGCCAGCGCTTCACCGGCGCGCCGGCCGAGGCGCGGCAATTCTGCTTTGTCTTCCAACTCGGACAGGGCTTGGCCGGCAATTGCCTCCTGCCAAACGAGGTCGAGCTGCGCGTCATACGAGTAAGGCCGCGGCAGCCGAAATTCCCCGCGCTGGCGGGCGGAAGTTTGCCAGATGGCCTGCATCAAATTGAATGCGGCCCGGCCCGCGCCTTCGGTATAGGCCTTGCCGAACACCCGGTGCGTGCCGTGCTGCGCGTAGGTGAGGTCAACCAGGAACATGCAACGCTGCCCCGGCACGTGTTTGATCACGGTTGCCGTCGCCGTCACCGGCTGGTCATGTGGCTCCAGGCCCAAAGCCTGCGGCGCGGCTGCAATCAACGCGCGCAACTTGTCCGGCTGCAGCAGCGTGGTGAGCGCGGGCAGGTCAGGATCATTGGGATAAGCCCACAACACCATCTCCCATTCGGGAATGAAGCTCAGGCTGCGGCCAAACGCGGTTTGGAGAAGATCAGTATGGCGGGCGGCTGCGAAGGCGCTGCGGCCTTCACCCGCCGGGAAAATCCTGCCGCAGTAGATTTGTTCGCCCAGCTCGCGGCCGGTGTCATCGCTGATTTTTGCTTTGATCTGCACGCGGCAAATGCCGGGCTTGTAGTGGAGACGCAGCAGCCGGCAGCGCGCAATCCGGTGCGTGCAGGACGCGCCGAGCTGTTGCTGCAAAGCCGCCGCCAGGCGTTTTTTGTCCGCGAGGGCATGCAGTTGCGGAAATTCGCAATTGTCAGGAATGCGGATCGCGTGCGACATCGAGAAACTCCGGGTGCAGGGTGAGCAGGCCGGCGCCGGCCGCGGTCAGGTTTCAGTACAATTCCTTTTCATGCGCCAGAATCGCCGCGGCGAGGTCGAGCAAGCGTGAGACTTTCTCGGCATGATTCTTCTTCGCCAGCGTGATGCACTTGGTCGCCTGCTTCGCCACGAGTTGCGCCGCCGTGTGCCAGGCCAGCACGGTTTTCGGCAAGCCCCAGGGCGCGGCCTGCGCGTAGCCGCGGCAAAAGTGCGTGAGCGCCGCTGCGCTTTGTTGCGGCGTCAGCTTCTCACGCAGCGGCAGATAAAGCAAGTGCGCCGCAAAACTCGCGACATCGCCGATGGGATTGCCGCACTGGAAATCATCGAAGTCGATCACAGCGAGCGTGTCGTCCACCAGCAGGCATTGCGAGATGCGAAAGCCGTTGTGAATCGGCGTGATGGGCAGGGCAGGCAGTTCGGCGTGCTGTGTACGCAGCGCCTGCCCGAGCGCCGCCACGGCCGGTTGAAATGCGCCGTCGAAATCAGCGATGATCCTTTCCGCCTTCGCCACTTCGGCGAGCACGTGCTGGCCGGTGTGCCGCGGCAGATTACCGATCTGACATTGCTGCAAACCCGCCAGTCCGGCGCCGAGGCGCGCCGCCGTGTACGCGAGATCGAGCTCGGCGAGATGATCATCGACGTTCCGCCCGCGCAAGCCCGTCATAAAGAGCGTGTTCATTTCAGCATCAAAGAAGAGCGGCCGGGGAACGATGAACGCGCCGGATTGGCACAAGGGCGATTGCCAGACCGCCTGCAGCGTCGCGAAAATCGCGGCGGCCTCGGTTTTGTGATTGTAGGTCTTGCTGTAAAGCACCGTTGTGCTGCCCTCGCTGAAGCGCAACGCATGCCGCAGTGTGCAGCGATCCCAGGGCGCATACTTCACGACTTCAGCCTCGGCCGTCACCAACGTTGCGCCCGGCGCAGGCCGCAGCAGTTCCTCGTGCGAGCGGAGCAGGTCACGGCGGCGATTGCTGTCCAACAGGCGATGCAGATGCCTCAGCCGGGAATCATTCGGAAAGCCCCACAACAACAGATCCAGTTCAGGCAGCAGATGCAGCGCCGGACCGAATTGCGGTTGCACCTGCGGCTGGTTTTGCGCTTTGGCGAGGCGGGCGGCCAGTTTGCCTTTGGCTTCGATGACGCCGGAGAATATCTGCGCGCCACTCCTGCCGGATTGCAGATCACTGATGTGCAGCTCATAGCAAACCTCGCATTTCTTGCCGGGTTTGTAGCGCATCTGCAGCAGCCGCAGATCGTGAATGTGCAAATGGCCGGCAGCGAAACCGGGAAGCTGACGCTGCAAATGCTCCTTCATCGCGCGCGGATCGGCAAGCACTTGCAATTGGGGAAGGTGACTGTCGGCCGGCGCTGTGAGCGTTTGATTCATGCCTGATTCCTTGAATGAATGAGTCGCATTGATTCTGGCTGCGGCATTGCAGCCGGCGTGACTGCCGGTTGCGCCGTTGCGATTCCCGGGTTGCGGGCGCGACGGCAATCCTGCCCGGTTGGTTTCACGTTGTGCTGCTTGCGGCTTTAATCATGGCCAATCCGCGGATGTTGCCGGCCAGATCATACTTGGCAAGCTCGTCGAAGTAGGTGGCGCATTGTTGCAGCAACTCACTCTCCGGGGCGTGCAGCGCGCCGGCCAGCCACTGCTGAAGTTGCGCGCGGCTCTCTGCCAGCGGCTGCAGCGTTTCGTGTTTGTAGAAGCCTTCGTCATTCGCACCGACTCTGAGATAGACGAGACGCTGCCGCAGTCTCTCGTATCCGGCTTCGTGGAGCGCCGCGGCGAGATGCCGATTCTGCAGGTTCGCTGCAGCCCGCGCCGCAAACGCCTTGAAGTAATCCGGCCCCATGCGATAACAGGTGATGAAGGTGAAACGATCCTCTTCCTGCGGCAAGGCCACGAAGAGATCGAACAGCGGCTGCGGCAGCGACATGACCAACGCCATGTTGGTGATACCGACTTTGGAATAGCGTTGGCGAAAACGCTGCAGCGCACCGTTGTTTTGGCAGGTGAGCGCCAGCGTTTCCACCGCTTGCTGCAGTGTGGCTTCCGCATGTTCCTGCACCTGCGATCGGCCGGTTTCAGGCTGCGGTACCACCACCACGCTTTTGAGCGCGACATCGGAATAGTACTTCGGCTTGTCGGGGCTGCTGCAGATCCAGGCGAGACGGAACAACACGATCAGTTGGCGCGCCGTTTCCGCGGCAATGCCAAATGCCTCTTGCACCTGGTGCACGGCGGCAGCGGTGATCGGCAGGGCTGGATGCAAGCAGTTCGCCTGCCGCAGCCGCTGTACGAACGATTTGAACTGGCTCTCCACCGCTGCGCTGAGCGTGCCCAAACCGAATCGTTGCAGCAGGCGCGGCAGTTGCCGGCGCACAAATGGTTGGGCCTCGCCCAAATCAGAATCGCGGAGCACGGCAGCCACGTGGTCATCGCAACGCGCGCCAAGCTGCGCCACCTGCGCGATGAAATCGGCGCAGTCCGCATAGGTTGCCGGTGAGCAATACTCCTGGCGCGGATCGTCGAGGCGGAAGATCAGCTTGGCCGCGCCCAGCTTGCGCCGGTCGTGCAGCAGCTTGGCAATCAGCAAATGGCGAATGTGCGCCAGCAGCCCTTCCACTTCGGCGGCCGCATGCGTGGCTGCCAGCGCTGCGGTGATTGCCGCGAAGTCAAAGAGTTCGTTCAGCCGCGGCCAAAACGTTTGCGCCAGCTCCAAACGGCTTTTCACCACACTGCCGCGCACAAACGCGAGCAGATAGGCTGCCGCGGGCTGGCGTTCCGCCAGCCGCGCCAGCACAGCGGCATTGAGATGATCAATCAGCGTTTGGAAGTATTCCGGACTTTCGGGACCGGCCACTGCGACGGCCGGCACCTTGCCCGTAACGCGCGTGACGCCGGCGCCGGCGTTGATGGGCAAGCGCAGATAATCCGAAAGGTGCTTCGCTGGATTGCCGTTCGATGACATGAGATGACTTTCACGAATGTAGAGAAATTTCAAACGTCCACCCTGGCTGGAATTTGCACAGGACCATCACAGGCCGGCCGGCGATTCCAGCAGTTCCTCCAGCAGCGCAAAGGCAGCGACCACTTGCTGCCGGGCCTCACGCTCCATGCGCTTGAGCGAGGAATGCATTTTCCCCAGCAGGAAAGCTGTGACATACCATGCCAGGCGCCGGCGCTCACATGGCCAGGGTACGAGCGCAGCATAACTCTCGACAAAAAGCGCTGCGGCTGCGGTGATCGGCGCAGCGGCAACGCCGTCGCTGACGCGCAGATAAATCACCGAAGCGAGAAACTCCGCGACATCATAGAGCGGATCGCCCACCGCCAGCGCGTCGAAATCCACCAGGCCGGGCTGCTCCTCACGCACGAGGATCTGCGCCAGCTTGAAGGTGCCGTGGATGGTCGTGCGTGGCGTGCCGGCCGCGCTGCGCGGCAGGGTGGCAGCCATTTTCTGCAGCAGGTGCGCTTGCCGCTCGCGCACTTCAGGCAGAAACTTGAGGATTTGCGCGGCGTTGTCTCTGGCGTTGGTCAGCATGGTTGCCGGACTCGCGCCAGGCCGTTGCAGTTCCGCCGGCAGCTCGATTTGATGCAATGCCGCCAGCATGGCCGCGATTTTGGGCAGCACGGGCGCGTGGGCGAGCGTAGCCCAGCCGCGCTCGGCGCAACGCCGGGTCAGGGATTCTCCCTCCCAGGCATGCTGCCACAAGGTTTTGATCTCGGGAAGATAGGCAATCGGCGCCGGCACATTCAGCACGCCCGCGGCACAGGCGCGGCTCGCACAAATCACTCGCAGCGCCGCCGCGACCGTGCGGCCGCTGGCGTCGTCCGTGGTCTTGCTGTAGAACGTGCGCGTTTGTTGCTCGCCCGCGGCATGGCGCAACGAGACCCGGTAACGCAACACGCACCGTTTGCCCGGCATGTATTTCACTTTGTGGTCGAACACCTCGGTGCAATGCCACGCGCCCGACAAGCCGAATTCCGCCAGATTGCGCTCGACATTCTGCCGGATGAAGTCAGCGTCCTTCAGCCGGGCGAGCTGTGGCAGCTTGGGATCATGCGGAAAGGCGTGCACGACCATGCGGCGCTCCGGCCACAAGCTGACCGGTTTCCAGAAATCGCCAGCAGACCAGGAGGGCGTTGCGCTTTCACCGCCGCCCGCTACTGCGCCGTTGCGCTGCAGGCGGCCGTGCAGCCATTGATCGAAGGGGCGGCCGTGGTGATCGTGACCCTGCACCCGGTAGGCGATGAGGCAGGCCTTGCCGGGTTTCTGATACACGCGCGTGACGCGGCACTGCTGCACGCGCAAGCCGAGGCCGGGATACTCATGTTGAAAAAACTCTTCGAACGCCGCCGCCATGGCGACCGGGTCGGTTTCCGGCAGCGCCGGTGTCACAGCATCGTCCGTGCTCAAGGTGTCGTCTTTCACGTTCGTTCTCGTCCTTCAACCTGCCAGGAGGTCGACCGGCGCGGTTGCAGCCGGTGTTTTGTCTTCCCCGGCGGCAGTGATTTTTTTCGGGGCTTTGGGTTTGTGGCCCAATACCTGCAATTCGTAGAACTCGCGGTATTGCGGGCTGCTTTCGAGCAGCTCTTCGTGCGTGCCGGTCTGCATCAGTTTGCCCTCTTCCAGCACGACGATTTTATCGGCGTTCTTGATGGTCGAAAAACGATGCGCAATGACAAACGTGGTTTTGTTCTTGGTCAACTCCTCGAGGGCCTGCGTCACCAGCGCTTCGGATTTGGCATCCAGTCCGGAAGAAGGCTCGTCCAGGATCAAAATCGGCGCGTCGCGCAGCATGGCGCGCGCAATGCTGAGGCGCTGGCGCTGGCCGCCGGAGAGATTGTCGCCGCCGTCCCAAATCATGGTGTCGTAGCCATCCGGCATCTGCATGATGAAGTCATGCGCCTGCGCGGCCTTGGCCGCGGCGATGATTTCCTCATCCGTCGCGCCCTCCTTGCCGAACGCGATGTTATCGCGCACGGTGCGGCGCATGAGCTTGGCCTCTTGCAGCACGATGGTCACCTGCCGGCGCAGCGAAGCCAGGGTGAACTGGCGCAGGTCGTGGCCATCCATCAAAATCTTCCCGGCGGTGGGATCATAGAAGCGCAGCAGCAGGCTGATGAGCGTGGATTTGCCCGCGCCGCTATGGCCCACCAGCGCGACCTTTTCGCCGGGCGCGGCCGAAAAGTCGATGTTCTTCAGAACCTCCGCCTGGCCTTTTTTGTAGGAGAACGAAACCTCCTTGAATTCCACCTGGCCGGAAAGCGGCGGCGCAGGCACGGCATCCTTGGCATCGGCCATCACCATGTCGGTTTCCACTAACTCGAGCAAACGGCCGGCGGCGACCTGCGATTTCGCCACTTCGAAAAACAGCGCGGCGTATTTGTCGATCGGGCCGTAAAGCTGTTTGAGATAGCTGAAGAAGATGAACAGCACACCGGGCGTGATCGCGCCGCTCATCGCATGTTTCCCGCCCCAGTAGACCACAATGGCGGTGGCCGTCGCGATGATGAGATCGGCGACCCGCTTGAACATCTTGGACAGCCGCATCGCGGTGATGTCGGCGGTCATGCTCTGGCGGTTTTGCTGCTCGAAGCGCGCCTTCTCCGCGGATTCCTTGCCGTACGCCTGCACCAAGGCCAGCGAATCGACGTTTTCGAGAATGATGGTGGTGACTTCGGTTTCGCGGCTGCGCTTGGTTTTCGCCGCTTTTTTCACGCCCTCGCCGAACCGTACGTTGTAGTAGAACAGCACCGGCACGCCGACCAGCGCCATCAGCGCCAGGCGCCAGTCGAGCATGATCATCAAGCTGGAATAGGCGATGATCTGGCCGACGCGATCGACGGTTTCCTGCGGCAGCTCGATGAGCATGGGCTTCAGGCCGCTGATGTCGGAGGTCATGCGATACACGATATCGCCCGAACGAAAGGTGCCGTGAAACGACAGCGACAGCCGTTGCAGATGCGCGAAGACGCGCTCGCGGATGTCGGCGAGCATGCGGTCACCGGTAGCCGAGAGATAGTATTTCGCGACATAGGAAAACGTGCCGTCGACCAGGGTGATGAGAATGATTGAAAGCGCGAGCCCGAGCAGCAGGTTCTCGGGATTCGTTCCGAGGAATTGCGGCAAAAACTGGAATTGCGACGGAAAAGGCTCGTTCAGCACGAGATGGTCGAGGATCAGTTTGAGCGGCCAAGGCACGAGCAGCGTCGTGAGAATGCTGATTCCCAACGCACCGTAAGCCACCAACAGTGTCTTCCAGTATTTGCGATAGTGCCGGCCGAAGACGTGGTAGAACTTTACCAACTCCTTCATGCTGACGCGATCGGCCTTGGAGTACCTCTGGGCTTTCACTTGATGGGTCGGGAGGTCCGCATGCTTCATGCTCGTTCTCCGAAAAGATGAAATGATACTTTTGCCGGGTGCCGGTCGCTGAAGCTGCGCCGCTGATCCAGCGCGTGCTCAGCGGCGGTGAGGCAGGCCAGCGCCTGCGCCCGCCAATCCCGGTCGAGGCGGTGGCGCCAGGCGATCATGGCGCGCCGCAGATAAATCAAAGCTTGATACTGGCGCACGCCCTCGATTTCCCCGAGCGGCCGCAAGCGATCATACTGCTCAAGGAAAAGCGCGATCATGCGGTCACTGGCACGGCCGAGATGGGTCTTCAGCACGATGATGAAATTGCACAGATCCAGCGCGGCATGCGACCGGCACAAGCCATCGAAGTCGATGAAGGACACATGATCTTCGGCGTGGAAGATTTGCGTTAGGCCGAGATCGCCGTGCACCGGGCAGCGTTTCATCGCGGCGAGGCTGCCGTCACTGAGCAGTTGGGCAGCCAGCGCGGCGAGGCGGCGGCGTGCTTCCGGCAAATCCGCCATCAAATGCTCCAGCCCGGGGTGGCAGTATTTCTGCAGATGCAGCGCCAGCGTGTTCCTGCTCTCCAAGTCGAGATCGAGACGATGCAGCGCCGCGAGATTGCGCGCGGTGGCTGCGACGGTCTGCGCGAAAGTTCCGTGATGCAGCAAGTAGTCGGCACGGATGCCCGGCGCAGCTTCCTGCAGCACCATGCCCCATTCCGCGACGTAGGCGAGCGGCCGCGGCAGGTGAAAACGCGGCGTGGCACACTGGGCCGCCTGCCAGAGTTTGCGCATATTCGCAAAGATCGCCTGTCCGCGCTCGCGGCGATAGAGTTTGCCGATCACCCGCCGGCGGCCGTGGCGCGTGGCGAAATCATACGCAATGACGCAGCGCTTGCCGGGCGTGTGCTTGAGCAACTCGATGCCGGGAGCGCCACCGTCCAGCTCGCTCTCCGGCAAATGCTCGACCAGCCGGTCGCGCACCGTGGCCGCATGCAACGCGGCGGCGAGGCTGGGCAGCTTGCGATCGGCAAGCGGCGCCGCAACAGCAGAAAGGTTTTCGCACCGATCATTCATGCTTTGTCTTTGCGTGCTGACCGCGCGGCGCGGCGTAGGCATGCGCGGGTTGATTCGTGATCTTTGCCAGGGCGAATGCGCGCTCGCGCCGGCACTCCGTGGCGCGGGCTGCTTGTGCGGGAAGCCCGGCGCGTGATGAATGGCATTCAGGGGATACCACACCGAATCGCTGCCTGCGGAAAATCACAGGCATGAGGGCGGCCTCCAGGTGCAGCGCTGCTTCACCAGCGCCGCCGAAGGCCCGGCAGCAGAGGGCGCACGAAGGAATCGCGCCGGCAAGATTCAGGTGTTGTGCTTCCAGGTCAGATCAATCTTCCCCGGCTTCCACCAACTCTTCCTCGTCATCAAAGAAATCCTCCAAAGGGGCGGCGGCATGGCCGCTGCTTTTGACCGCCTGGAGGCAGGCGACGCCGCGCTCGATCATGCGGCGTACTTTTTTCTCCCAGCCCGGCTCCTGCAGCCGCAGACACTTGCAGGCGCGGCGCAAATGCGTCAAACCCTCATGCAGCGGAATGCGTTGCCGAATCGCGGGATCCATGAGAGTGAAATATTCGTCCAGGAAAGCCTCGAGCAGCGCGGGCAAGCCGGGTGCGCGTTTCACTTTGCCGCGCAAGAAGACGAGCAGATTGCCGAGATCCGAAGCAGGATCGCCATAGCACAGGGCATCATAGTCGATCAACCAGGAACGGTTGCCCTCGAGATGCACCTGGCCGAGGTGGAAGTCGCCGTGCAGCGGCGTCATGGCAATGTCGCCGAAACTCGCCTCCAGCTCATAGGCGGTGGCAACGAGGCCGGCGATTGCCGGCGCGAGGTCGGGCAGCGCGAGCGCGAGAAATTCATGGCGCGGATGGCAGCGGGTGAGCAGTTCCCGGACCGTGAAGGGCGCGCTCGGGACGAGTGGCGAGCGGTGCAGCTTCGCCAGCGTGCGCGCCAGCAGCCGGAAGGCCGCGGTGTTATCCGGTTTCCGGGCAAATGCCTTGACCGGAACGCCCGGCACTTCCTCTTGCAGGAGCATGCACAACTCATCCAAAAACTCATATGGCTCGGGCATGCTGATGCCGTCGCCGGCCTCGCGGTCGAAGCCGTGCCGCCACAGGGTGCGCATGTCGTCGTACACTTGCCGGCCCTGATTGGCCTTGTAAACTTTGCCGATCACGCGCCAAACCGGCTGCGCCGCGCCCGCGAGCGCGACGCGGTAGCGCAACACACAGCGTTGATTGCGCCGGCGCAGAACTTCGATGTCGACGCGGCTCACCTCCACTGCCTGTCCGAAACGCGCTTGCACCTGCGGCCGAAACACGGCCTGCATTTGCTCTTCCTCCAGCGCGGTGGCGAGAGTGTACAGTTTGTCTTTGACTTTCAACGCAGCAGACTTTGCTGTGGTATCCATGATGAAGCCCTTGTCTGTGGTGGATGGATGCGCGTGCTTGCCGTTTACTCCGCGAGGGCTGCAGCAGCGGTGCGTTTTACCGGCCACGCAGCGGGCGCATGGTTGCCGGCTACCGGCTTGGCGGTGGTGACGTCCGCCGTCTCTTCGCCCAGCGCACGGCGCAGCGCATTGCCGATCTTTTCGACGTTGCGCCGGGAATCGAATTCGCGGATCACTTTTTCGCGGCCGGCGCGACCCCAGGCTTGCGCCAACTCCGGGTCGCGCAACAGCGTGGCCATGGCGGCAGCAAAGGCCGGCGGATTTTTCTCCGGCACTAGCAGGCCGTTCACGCCGTGATCAACGCATTCCGGAATGCCGGAAATATCGGTGGAGACCACGGGTATTTCCATGGCCATCGCTTCGACGATGACGTTGGGAATGCCGTCGCGGTCGCCGTCGCTTTGCACCTCGCACGCCAGCGCGAACAAGTCGGCCTGGCAATAGTATTCGAGCAACTCGCGCTGCGACAGCGCTGGCAGCAGCGTGACGCAATCATGCAAGCCCAGGCTGCGAATCTGCGCGCGGAGCTGTTCTTTCAGCTCGCCGCCGCCGATGAGGTGGCAATGAAACTCCAGGCCCTGCTGGCGCAAGAGATGCAGCGCTTGCACCAGCGTGGGAAAACCCTTCTTGGGCACAAAGCGACCAATCGAGAGAATGCGGGGGCAACCTTCGCTCCTGCGCTTGACCGGCGCGGAAAAGAAGTCGGTGTCCAGGCCGTGATAACAGCGCATCACCTCGCGGCCGGGGCCGGCGATCTGCTGCAAATAATTGCGATTGTATGCCGTGCAGGTGGTCACCATGCTGGCGCCGAGCAGCTTCTCCCGCAGAAAATCGTGTTCCTGCAGATAGATGTCCTTGGCGTGCGCACTGAAGCTGTAGCCGGTGCCGGTGAGCCACTTTGCGAAATAGGCCACCGTGGTCGGGCCGTGACTGAAATGCGCGTAGAAGTGGGCGATGCTGACGCGGCCGGCGCGCGCCGGGCCTTTGCTGTCCGGCAGCATCAGGAAATTCTGCACGAGATACGCCGCCTGCGCAAACCGCTTGATGGTCGACGAGCTGCGCTGGCGCAGGCTGCGCAACGCGGCATAGCGGAAGGCCTGCCAGTAGACCTCGGGCCGCCGCCACCACAAGCGCAGGTTGGCCTTGAGAAAGGCGCGCGCTTCCGGCCAGAAATAGTCCGGAATGTAGGTGACGCGTGCCTGCACGCGGCGTACGTTTTCGTGAATTTTGGCTTCACCGGGATTGCGCAGCGCGAAAATGTGCAGCTTGAAACCGAGCTGCTCGAGCAGCAGAATCTCGTTGGTGATGAATGTTTCGGAAAGCCGCGGGTAACCTTTCAAGATCACCGCCACGACCTTCGTTGTTGTCTTGCTCATGACGCACTCTGCATTTCTGTAGCCCTGCACACGGGTTGTTTCCGCTTGCACCGGCAGTGAGCCTGCAACCGGCCTCAGAATCCTTCGAAGATCGTCTTCTCGCTCAGGCGCACGGTCACGCCGCTGACCTCGAGCGTGCCGGCCTCGGGATTGAGGCACTGGATGGCGCCCTGCAGTTCTTCGATGTTGAAGCTTTTGCGCTCCTTGACCTTGAGCTTCGCGGGCAGGAAGCCATAGGCGCGCGAATAGGTGCCCTTGATCTTGACCACATCGCCTGGTTGGATGGCCTGCAAGCCGGTATCCTGGCGGGTCACGTCTTTGATCAGCGCGGTGGCGGGTACGGCAAAATCGCGGTTGAGCATGCGCAGCGCATGCCTGGCCGCATCGAGTTGCTGCACCACGCCTTCGAATTCGGCCTCATAATCGCCGGGCTTGGGCGTGATGTCGAGCGCGAGAAATGCGCCGTCCTGCTCCGACCGGCCTTTGATTTTGACGCGCTGGCCGACCTTGAGATGTTCGAATCCGACAATTTGATGCATGGGAAGCTGGCCTTTCAAAATCCGTCAATCTCGGTTTCTTCCGTCACCAGCGTGTTGATGCCGACGACGCGCAGCATGCCGTTCTCGCGATCGATCTTTTGGATGAAGCCCTGCAGTTCCGAGTTCTCGGCGTCAAGATCGTCTTTGACCTTGATTTTGGCGGGCAGGAATTTGCCTTCCGGTGAATAGAAGCCCTTGGCCTTGATCGTGTCGCCCGGTTTGAGGCCGGCCAGCGAAGTGGCATTGCGCGCCGCATCGAGAATGTCCGTGGACTCGGGCACCGGCAATTCCTGGTTGCAGATGCGCAGAGCATGGCGGTAGAGGTCGACCTCCTGCACCACGCCCTCGATCGAGGCGTATTCGTCGCCTTCCTTCAATTTGATTTCCATTGCGACAAAATCGCCGCTGGCCTGCGCCTGGCCCTTGACCTTGACGCGCTGCCCCATGCGGAAAACCTGCATACGCTCACGTACCTGCATGATCACATCCTTCCCAAACGAAGTTAAGAGTATGTGGAGGTTTGAAAGAATCCTTGGCGCGGCGCGCCCTCACAGCGCGGAGAGCACGAAATTCGCGACCCGTGAGGCGCCGTTGAGATCCGGCAGCATGGCTTCGTTCATGCCCGCGCCGTCCTGCAAGCGCTGGCGGATCAGTTCCGCCAAATTTCCGGCGGTCAGCACGTTGGGATGAATCGAGCTGAACAAGCCGCGCTCGGTCAAGATGCGCGTGCGCATGGTCTGCTCGAGGCTGGGGCCCGGCCGCGGCACGATGATGGCGTTCTTGCGATAGCGCATGATCTCGCTGACAGTGTTGTAGCCCGCCATCGAGATCACCAGGTCGGCGTGGCTGAGAAAGCGGATGCTGTCCTGTCCCATTTGCGTGACGATGATGGGCAGGCCCACGGCTTTCTGGCGCAGCAGCCGGCGTTGATCTTTGTGCATGAACGGCCCGGTGGAAATCACCGCCGTGAAATCACCGTTGGTCGGCTGCAGGTGGCGCACGGCCTCGATGAATTGATCCATGAAGTAGGAAGCATCGGCGCCGCCGCCGCCGGTCACCAGAATGAACTTGCCGCGCGGCTCGCTGCCGAGCAGCGTTTGCAACGCGCTGCTGTCGAAGACGGGTGCGTCCTGTTCACGCGAAACGTAGCCGCAGTACTGCGTGCGGCCGAGCAGGCCCTCGGGGAATTGATACTCGGTGAGCGCATCGAAGACGTTGGCGCAGCCGTAGATCAGGACGGCGTCATAGAAATTGCTGGCGGCTGCGAAGGCGCCCTCGCTTTGCCATTGCCGCCGAATGACGTCGGGGGCGCCCAGAATATCGCGCAAGCCCAGAATGATTTTGGTCCGCGGACATTGCGCGCGCAGCACCTCCAGCGGCCGCGCCAGCTCGCCGAGCGCGCCGTGCGGCATGTGATCCACCAGAAACACATCCGGCTGAAAGCTGATCGCGACGTTCTTGATGATCTCCGAGCGAATCGTCAGCAGTTCGCGATAACCCATCGCCAACCGATTGGGCCGCCACACGCCGGTGTCAACCTTGACGATGGTCGGAATCTTGATGAAATCGCATTTCGGCGGCAGCTTGAAAAAGGGTGCCTTGGGCGAATCCGCGATGATCAAGATGGAGGCTTCCGGGCAGCGCTTCTTGATTTGAATGCTGATGTTGAGATTGCGCCGCAGATGGCCCAAACCGAAGCCGTCCTGCGAATAGATCATGATTTTCATTTCCGGCGAACCGGCCATGAGAAACTCCCTCAAGAGGCCGCCAGCAGGTGTTCCACTGCCGCGTGGCCGGACAGCGCTCTCATCCGCTCGGCAATTCGGACGAAGCCATTGAGCGGGACGTTGTCATAGCGCGACTTGGGCACAAGCCGCGGGCCGCGAAACAGCAAATGCGGCAGAATCTCGCGCAGGGCGGAGGGGTGGAATTCCACCGGCTGCACCACAGTCACCCAGTCACGCTCCTGAAAGAAGCGCGCGCGGCAGAGATTGCCCGGCTGTTCCTTCAGGCTCGGCACCACCATGGTCAGTTTGCGGTGCGCCAGCACTTCACACATGACGTCGTAACCGCCGGTGCAAATCACCAGATCGGCAAAGCGCACATACTGCAGTTTGTGTTTGCTGAAACGTTGGAACACCACGTGCGGCAAGCGCTGCGCCCGCGCCGCGAAATCGCGCTTGTCGCGCGCGCTGATCGCCGGCCCCGCCGCGATCAGGCTTTGCACGTTGAGTTCACCGGCCGTGCTTTCCAAAAGGCGCAGGTAGGCATCCACCATGGCGAAGTCATCGCTGCTGCCGCCCGGCGAGAGCAACACCAGCGGCAGGGTGCGGTTCATCTGCGCCACCTCGGTGCGCACGCGATGTGAGGGCGGCGTGGCGCGGCTGAGATAGCCGGTGTAGAACAGTTTGTGCGCCAAGTGCGGCGGCAGGTCGTACGCCTCGGCCAGGTCGAACACGCTGCGCGCGCCGAAGACAAGAATCTCATCGGCGAAGTTTTCGAAGGTTTTGAGCGCCTCGCCCCGCCGCCACTGCCGTTTCACGAATTCCGACTCGCCGAGCGTATCCGAAAGCCCCCAGATCAGTTTGGCCTCGGGCAGTTCTTCGCGCAGATAGGCGGTGATCTTTTGCAGTTCCTGCGGCAGGTTGAGCAGGCTTTCATCGAGCAGGACAAGATCGGGGCGAAACGTCTTGATCGCACTTTGCGCGATCTTGCGCCGGATTTTCAAAGTGCGCTCGAGATCGATTTGCAGGCCTTTGCTGGCATAGCTGCTGTTGAAATCATGCGTGAGCGTCGGCAGGTGCACGTAATCAACCCGGTCGGCGAGCTTGAACCGGCCGATGGTGGAGAGATCGGTGAGCACCAGGCTCGAGCAGGCCGGCAGCGCGTGCGACAGCGACGTGGCGATCGCGAGCGTGCGCGAAATGTGCTGCCAGCCGAGACTCTCGTTGCAGTACATCAAGATGCGGAACGATGACATAGAGTGGCCCTTGGAATCGCTGCATGCCGGCGCAAACTGCAAGCGGCGCCGTGTGCCAGCCGGTTGATGCTGCACTCGATTGGCTCACCCGGATTCCGTTCCGGCGAACGTCAAAACGTATCCAACTGCTGAGCAGGCAGAAAACGTGATCGACTTCGAATCAAACTGGTGCAATCAATCCGTTGATTACAATGGGAAAGACAGCGCGAGGTGGGAACCTTCCGGAGAAGCTGCGAAGCAAAGCACCCCGCCTCCGGAGGCAAGACTCGCAGGCCCGGCGGCACAGGCGAGTCATACTCGATCGACGAAATGCGATTTTTGAGTATCAACACGGACTGGCGATGGTGAGTTTACATTATGATGACAATGCCGGATGTCCGTGACAGAGAGTTGACCATCAGGAAACCAAATGTGGTTACGCAAACCGCGCCATATTTACAATCGTGCCGGGTTAATCGCAGAATTCTGCCGCGTTTTAGGATGCTCCCTTGCGCCGGTGCGCAACGGAGCGGCTGCGCCGGCACGATTTTGAGTCCAGCGGAATATACCGCCATCAGTTCACCTTACGGAAACGCAGCCTTCACATTCTGTAAACATAACCACCTGCCCGCTGATTTTGTCAGGCCGGCCGGCCGAATGCGAACCCGCCAGGCCGTTGTAGAGAGACGCTGGTTCTCCTGCAAACCGCGGGATCACCTTGCTGCTGCGCATACTCTGTCTCATTTGTGTGAGTTTTTTCCGCTCCTGCGGCCTCGACCTCGGTTGATGCAAAAGGTGCTGACCCGACCGCTGCCGTCTTTTTGGTCATTTTACATGAATTTTACGGCCGCGCGACCATGCCGTGACACGCGCGCCCGCGAGTGTTGGTATATTCTGTGCGTTCATCCGGCAGCGAGACTGCAGATCAACCGGCGCGGACCGTTGCGCTGCCCAGTCCGCCGCGGCTTGTGTCCACTGGCCGGCTGCCCTGACAAGTGACAAATCATCAACCAATTCAAGGGAGAATTCCATGCGAGTCATTCTCACAATGAGTGCCGCGCTCATCGCCGGCGCGGTTCTGCTGTCCTTCGCCACCGGCCATGCGCAGGGCACGACCGCAGCGCCGGCCAAGGTAAGGCAGCAAGTGGATATTTTCGCCACCGCCAAAGTCGGCCAGTGGGCGGAGATCAAAGGGGCGCCGCAGAAGGACAATTCCTTCATTGCCACCAAGATCAAGTTCTTGACCGGCGATCTGCTGGACGATGAATGGGAAGTGGCCGGCAAGATTCTGTCGATCGACGTGCTGCGCAAGGAAATTCGGGTGGTGCGCCATTGGCCGATCCGCTGCCAAAAGGAAACCGAATTCGAAAACAAAGACGGCAATCCCATCACGATGGAAAGTCTGCAAGTGGGGATGAACATCGAGTCCGAAGGCACTTTCCTGAAAGACGGCACGTTCCTGGCCAAAGAGGTCGAGGAAGACGAAGTGAAAGAGCCGGAGGAGGCGGATCACGTGACGTTGTTGGGCAAGATCGAGAAGGTCGATGCCACCGGCCGCACGATTCAGGTCATGGGCACGACGTTTTTGGTCACCGACCAGACCAAAAGCAAGTCCGCCATCAAGTGATCTCACCGGCAGGGCGCTCCGACCCGCTCACCGCGCCGGCCGGAGCGCTGTGCCGGTTCATGCCCGAACGCTCTTCTCTCCAAAACAGGATTCGCTATGCCGTCATCATCTACAGCGATTTTTCATCTCTTTGCACGCCAAGGCGCGCACTGCGGCCTGAGCCTGTTGTTGCTGGCAAGCCTGGGTTTGACGGAAACCGTCACTGGACAGGCGGCAGCAGGCACCGGCGCCAACAAAAAGTCCCAGTATCAAACTCTGAGCGAAGCGCAAATCGACGAATTGCTCAAACGCCCCCTTTCACTCGAGGATTGCCTGCAGATTGCCCTCAGCAAAAATCTGCAACTCGCCATCGCCCGCAACCAGCGCGACATGGTGGCGGCCTCGCTGTCGGGCAGTTATGGCACATATTTCCCGGTGTTGTCGATCAATTCCTCCCGCAAGGCCTCGGTGGAACGAACCATCGAAGTGGTTGACGACGTGGTGACCACGCGCGCAACCCGGGTCGAAGTGGACAAAGTCGCGGCGGCGCTGCAGCAGAAGATTCCCACCGGCGCCACGTTGAGCTTCATCAACGAGATCGACCGTGATACGGACAACGATGAGCGCCTGCAGGATCTCGCCACTCACACCTACCGGGTGGAGCTGGCGCAACCGCTGCTGCAGAACTTGGGTCCCAAGTCGGCGAACGGTGCCATTCGCGTGGCGCGCAACAACCTCAAGATCGAGGAACTCAACTTCGAGACGTTCCGGCTGCAAACGATCTTCGCGGTCAAATCAGCCTACTACGACGTCATTCGGATGCGCAAGTTCATCGGCATCCACCAGGCGGCGCTGCGGCGCGACTCGTTGCTGGTGCGCGCCTCGGAATCAAAGGTGATGGCCAAGGTTGCCACGCGCCGCGACGTGTTGAGCGCGGAAATTCGCGTGCAGGAGGATCAGGCCGCGCTGCTCAACGCGGAAACCGATTATCAAACCGCCCTCGACATGCTCAAGGAACAGTTGGGACTGGCGATTGCGCTGCCGCTCACCATCGCGGAGGACACGCTGGCCTTTCAGCCGCCGCCTTTGGAGGAGGAGAGGTGGATCAAGCTGGCGTTGGAGAACAGCCCGGCCTTGCGCGCTGCTGCGCTCACGATCGAGCAGCGCAATCTGCAAGCCAGCCTCGCGGGCAATCTGCGTTTGCCGCAGATCGACGCGATCGGGTCCTATTCCCGGCGCTTTGATCGCGACACCGGGCGTGACCCCAACGGCAGCGGCTGGTCGGTCGGGTTCGTGGTGAATTATCCCTTCCTGGATCGCGGCCGGGCCGCGGAGGCGGAGATCGCACGGCTGGAGCGCAGCCGCGCCGAGGAGGCGTTTCTCGCCCTGCAGCGCCAAACCGTTTTGAGCGTCCGGCAAATCCATCGCAATCTGCAAAACAGCATTGCGCGCATCCAGGTGCTGGACCGCAACATCGCCGCGGCGGCCGAGAAAGTCGAGTTCGCCACCACCATGTTCAACATGGGGCGGGCCTCCAATCTCGACATCACCGACGCGACCGAAGCGCTGTTGCGCGCGGAAACGGCATACATCGAAGAACTGGTGGATTTTCACGTGCAGTTTGCACTGCTGGAAAGTTTGACCAGGCAATCCTTCCTCAACTAAAAGGGATCAGTCATGGCAAGTTACGAAAACTCGAGCGGATTGGCGGACAGCCTGAAGAAATCGTTGTTCCGCGACCGCAAATCCACCACGGCCACGGTGGTGGCGGGTGTGGCGGTGGCATTGTTCCTGGGCAATACCCTGCTCAGCTCGGAGGATGTCGATTCCGACATCCCGACGGCCAAGGCAAAAAAAGGCGAAGTCATCGTGAAGGTGACCGAGTTGGGCGAGCTGCGGGCGCAGGATCAGGTCACCATCAGCGCACCGACCGACAAACAGATCCTCTATCTGGCGCCGGAAGGCACTTGGGTGGAAGAGGGGGACACGCTGGTCAAATTCGAATCGACCAAGTACGTGATCTCCACCGATGAAGCGCGCTCGGGCTTGAGCGTGGCGCGCGCCAATTTGGCCAAGGCCATGAGCGAGTATGAAGCGCAGAAGACACGCGAAGAGAGCGCGCGCCAGCGGTATGAATCGTTGCCGGCGCTGGCGCAAAAGGGCTTCGTGGTGGAAAGTGAAGTCGAGCAGGCGCGGCTGGAATATCTGGAATTGCAGTCGCGCTCCAAGTCCGCCTATGCCACCGTGGAGGCGGAGCGCGCCAACCTCGAACGCGCGCAGGCGGCGGTCGATCAACAGCAGCGCAAACTCGAGCGCGGCACCATCCTCGCGCCGCAGGCGGGTTTGGTGGTGTATGCGCTGGTGGGCAATGCCGAGCAGGGCCGCAAAATTGAAGTGGGCATGACGCCGTTCGAAGGCATGGATTTGATGTATTTGCCCGACGTGTCCAGCATGCTGGTGGATATTGAAATCAGCGAGGTTGATCTCGCCAAGGTTCAAGTCGGCCAGCCGGTGGAAGTGCGGCTCGATGCCTATGACGACGTCGTTTTCAAGGGGGAAGTGGCGGAGGTGGGCGCCCTGGCGAAACGCAAGATGAGCCGGATTACCGGCAAGGCCACCGGCGCCAAGGTCTTCGAAGTGACCATCAAGGTGCTCGATTCGGACGTTCGCCTCAAGCCCGGCCTGACCGCCACCACCGACATCATCGTCAGCAAAGTGCCGGAGGCCCTGCACATCCCGTTGGAAGCCGTGTTCCTGGATGACAACGGCAAAACGGTGGCGTTTGTCAGAAAGGGCGGTTCGACCGAAGCGCGGCCCATCGTCATCGGCGAGAGCAATGACCGCTTTGTCATCGTCAATTCAGGACTCAAAGAGGGTGAGGACGTGCTGCTCGGCCGTCCCTCGGCCACTTGACCAATGGAGACCGGCATGCATTCACATGAAAGCGGCGCTGGCAGTGCGCCCGTGGTGATCGTGGAAAACATGACACGCACCTACACCATGGGCGAGACGCAAGTGCACGCCCTGCGCGGCGTCAGTTTCACCATTCATCGGGGGGAATCCGTGGCCATCATGGGGCCCTCGGGTTCGGGGAAGTCGACGATCCTGCACCTGCTCGGCTGTCTCGACAAGCCCACGAGCGGAAGTTATCAACTGGACGGCCGTTACGTCGAGCGCATGAGTGACCGCGAGCTTTCGCGCCTGCGCAACCGCAAAGTCGGCTTCGTGTTTCAGAGTTTCAATCTCATTCAGCAAGTGAGCGTCATCGAGAACGTCGAAGTGCCGCTCATCTACATGGGCCTGGAAAAAGCGCGGCGCCTGGAGATGTGCACTGCCGTGCTGGATTCGGTCGGCCTGGGGCATCGCCTCAATCATCGCCCCAATGAACTCTCCGGCGGCGAGAATCAGCGCGTGGCGATTGCGCGCGCGCTGGTGACCAATCCCGACATCATTCTCGCGGATGAACCCACCGGCAATCTCGATTCCAAAACTGGCGAAGAGATCATGGAGATTTTTCAGCGCCTGCATGAGCAGGGCGCGACCGTGATTTTGATCACCCACGACATCAGCAAGGGCAAGTGGGCGGAGCGCATTTTGCAGATGAAGGACGGCCTGCTGCAGCGCGAGCTGACTGGCCGCGAGAAGGATGAAATCGTGGATCTGTTCGTGGGCGTGGCCTAGCAGACGGGGGTGAAGAGCGGAGGGAAAACCCTACGTTGCTCTTACCCTTACTCTTACTCTTACTCCTACTCCTACTCCTACTCCTACTCCTACTCCTACTCGCTCTCCACCCAGCGAGCAGGAGTAAGAGTAAGAGTAGGAGTAAGAGTAAGAGTGAAAGCGTGAAGCTCAACTGCAAGCTTTGAAACCTTTGTGGACGACACCTATGCAATACTCCGAAAACCTTCAAATCGGGCTGCGCAGTGTGATGGTGCACAAGCTGCGTTCGCTGCTCACGACGCTCGGCATCATCTTTGGCGTGGCGGCGGTGATCGCCATGCTTTCGATCGGCGAGGGCGCCAAGCGCGCGGCGGTGGAGCAGATCAAGTTGCTCGGCACCAACAACGTGCGCGTCAAACACCGGCCGCTCACCGGCGAAATGGCGGAGCAGGCTGAGGCCAAGCTGTCGCCCGGTTTGAATTACTTTGATGCCCTTTACATTCGCAGCAATCTCGACGGGATGACGGCGGTGGCGCCGATGCGCTTCGTGGAGTCGGCGGTACTGCTTGGCGCCCGCGAAGCCACGGCCCGCGTGATTGCCACCAACGAGTTGTACGAAACCGTCACCAACTTCCACCCGAAGATGGGGCGCTTTCTTACCGCGCTCGACGTGGCGGACGCCAAACGGGTGTGCGTGATCGGCGCGGAAGTGCGGAGGCAATTGTTCGGCTATCGCGATCCGCTCGGCCACCGCCTCAAGATCGAAGACACCTGGTTCACCGTCGTCGGCGTGATGGAGTCGAAAGATTTGCTCGACAAGAAAGCCTCAGTGATCAAGCTGCGCAACATCAACCAGGACGTCTACATTCCGATCAGCACCGGTTTGAAACGGTTCACCGATCCCGACCGGCCGGAATTCATCGACGAGATCGCGATTCAAGTCAATGACGAAGGCAGAGTGTTCAGCGTCTCCAACGTGGTGAAGCGCATGCTGCAGCGCATGCACAACCAGGTGGAAGACTATGAGATCATCATTCCCTCGGAGCTGCTGGCGCAGAGCCAGCGCACGCAGCGGGTCTTCAACATCGTCATGGGCTCGATCGCAGCCATCTCGCTCATCGTCGGCGGCATCGGCATCATGAACATCATGCTGGCGAGCGTGACGGAACGCACCAAGGAAATCGGCGTGCGGCGGGCGTTGGGCGCCACGCAGGAAGACATTCTCGGCCAGTTCCTCAACGAGACCGTGCTGATCAGCGTCACCGGCGGCCTCATCGGCATCATCCTGGGCGCGATCATGGCGAAGGTCATCACCTGGTACGCCGGCTGGGACACGGTGATTTCGCTGTTCAGTGTCGTGATTTCCTTCGGCATCTCGGGGATGGTGGGCATCATCTTTGGCATCTACCCCGCGCGCAAAGCCGCCCAGATGGATCCGATCGCCGCGCTTCGTTTCGAATGAGACGAAGCGTGCCGCGACGTCCAGTCAGGTACGGCCTCGCATGTCTTGGCGCAAGAACCTGCTGTCCTCGGTGCCGGCCAACGTTCGGCACCGAGGCCGCCGCCCGGGCGCCTGTTGCGTCCGGGCGGTTGCTTCGCTAACAGTGATCAACAACGCCGGTTCGGCGGAACCTCCGCCTGGCCGGGGCGCGCCGGCGCTCACATGTTTTAGATCGTTGGGTTGCGACGCCGCTCGACGCTTCCTGTGAATGACTCTCGTGGCGGCGTTTTCTCTTTGCGGCACTCGACCTCTTTCCCGCCTATCGCCTCTTTGCTTCCTGCAAGATCTCCGGTGAAAACTGCGGCGCAACGCGCAACTCCCACAAGTCGTGGAATTTCGTGCGCAAGCGGGCATCGCCGCCATACAACAGCAGCCGTCCGGCCACCGGATCGAATACCGCCTGGTGATCGATGCGCGGCTGCGGGCCGGGTGTGAGGTTGATCCACACATCATCGGTCAAATCAAACGCCCAGACGTCGTTGAGATAACCTTCCTCGCCGAAACCGCCGCACAGGATGGCCCAGTTGCGCCGGCCATCGAGCGCCATCACCGCGTGCCGGCGTTGGGGAGGATGGGAATGTTTGGTTTTGATCTTGTACCAACGATTGTCGGCCAGGGAGAAGCC
Organism: bacterium; assembly: GCA_023150945.1. NCBI lineage: Bacteria > bacterium. Next base: position 334,439 of record JAKLJX010000003.1, read on the forward strand.
CCAGGTGTCGCCGAGATATTCCTTCTCCTCCTTGTCCCATCCGCCAAAAATCACCATGCGATTCTTCACGCTGTCGAACACCGCCACGTGATCGACCCGGCCGGGATTGTACTTTTGTGAGAACGTGAGGTTCGACCATTTTTCGAAAGTGGGCGAGGCCGGATCGAGATCGAGCGCCCACACCTCCGCGAGGTTGTAGCGCTCATTATCCCGCCCGCCGAAGATGATCATGCGCCGGCCGCGGCTGTCGTAGATCGCGGTGTGATCTTCGCGGCGGGGCGCGGTGGAGTCGGTCAGGTTGCGCCAGCGCTGCGTGTTGAGATCGAGCGACCACAGGGCATTGCTGGTCGGGCCGTTTTCGCCGCCATACAACAGCATGCGATGGCTCACCGGATCATAAATCGCGGTGTGGTCCTCGCTCGGCGGCGGTTGCTGATGATCGCCGGTGAGGTTCTGCCATTGCCCGGTGGTGAGGAAGAAGGCCCACGTTTCCGCGCGATTGGAATCGGCGTCGTCTTTGCCGCCGAACAACACCAGCGCGCGATTCACCGGATCGTAGATGATGGCGCAATCCTCCGCGGCGGAAGGCCACGCCTGGGACGGCTGGCGCGCCGCCAGATTCTGCCAATAGCTCAACTGATGGCCGCTGCTGCTGCCGTTGCCGTTTGCGGTCGCTGCTGGCGGCGTGATTGTGGACGGGGAAATCCGGGGTTTGGCTGCCGGCGCGCAGGCCATGAGCCAGACGTTGCCGGTGACGATGAAAACGGTGGCATACTTCCACATGGAAGGCTCCTCTGTTGCTGATCCAGGATGCAGTGCCGGGAATTGGCGGGGGTGTAATTTGGGAGAGGCGGGCAAACTTCGGCGCCGGCGCGCGCGCGAGGCCGGACTCATTGCGGGGCGGCGAACGAACCCACAGCGGATTTGCTGGCGCGCAGTTTCGCGGCTTGCCCGGAGGTGACGCTCACTTGATTGCGGCCGAGAAACTTGGCTTGATACAACGCTTCATCGGCCAGGGCGAGCAAGACGTTGCCCTGTTCGGTATCCTCGGGAAACGAGGCCAGCCCGAGTGAGATGGTAATCTGGCCGAGCGGCTGGGTTTCGGCCTTGGGAAACAGAGTGCGCTCGATGGCGCGGCGCAATTTCTCGGCGACCTTGCGGCCTTTTTCCTTGTTGATTTCCGGCAGCACGATCACGAATTCTTCGCCGCCATAGCGCGCGAGAATATCGGCCTTGCGCAGGCTTTCTTCGAGCACATGGGCGACCATTTTCAAAACCTTGTCGCCCAGGAGATGGCCGTGCGCGTCATTGAATTTTTTGAAATGGTCGATGTCCAGCATGATTACCGACAGCGGCCGGTTGTAGCGCGAGGCGCGCATGAATTCGGTTTCATAGCGCTGGTTGAAATAGCGCCGGTTGAATGCGCCGGTGAGTTCATCGGTAATGGATAGCTCGCGCGTTTCATGGTAGACGTGGATCTTCTCGATCACCTGCCCGGTTTGGGTGGCGATTTTTTGCAGCAATTCGATTTCGCGAGTGGTGAAACTCTCCGGGGTGCTGCGATAAAGACTGAGCACGCCCAGGGCACGGTGGGCGGTGGCGAGCAACGGCAGCGCAAGAAACGCGCCCTTGCGGTGGCGGTGTCCGGGGTGGTAGCTGATCGCCGCGGCCGCATTGAGATTGGGCAGATGCACCAAACGGCGCCGCCGCATGACCAGGCCGAAGATGTTGTTGCGGTGCAGAGGAAAGCGCGCCGCCTCCGCCTGCTCGCGGGCGAAGCCAAAATGGCTCTTGATGTGGAGTTCCTGCTGTTTGGGATCGAGCAGGGCCAGGCAGAATTGCTGCGCCGGGAACGATTCCCGCACGATGCGCTTGACTTCGCGGGCGGTGCGGTCCACCTCCATTTGTTCGGTGAGCGTGGCAGCAATGCGATACAGGCAATAGTATTGCAGAAAGAGGCCATCGCGGTCGGCGGCCGACGCATGCTTGGCCGGCGGCGCGCCGTGCGGTTTGCGCTCAAGAGAAGAGGGTTTTCGGGTTTTGGCCATAGCGTTAATGCTCCGACCCATGCCTCATGAGCCCGGAGGTTGTTTGAAGTTCCGGAACAATGACCCACTTCCTCGCACAGATAGCTGGGATGCTGCAGGCGACCGGCACGCTGTAGCGCGTGCGTGCTAGGCCGGCATTAAATCCCGCGAGGGTGCTTCAGGCAGGGATTTGAAGGCAGAGAGGTATCGGATGAGGCTTTCGTAGCGGAGCCCGGTGCCGTTGCCGTGCGCCGGCCTCACCTGAAAGTTGTAAAACGAATCTCGCTTGGGATGCTGCAGGCAGACGCGCAACCGGGTTTGGCTGGCGCGGCAGATCGCAGTGGAGAAGAGACTGAACTCTTGATTCAGATCAATCACCAAATCAAAGCGGCGTGCGCGCACGAGATCGATTACTTCCTTCTTCGGCAGGCCGTAGAGGTTGATCTGGGTGGGCTCGTAGGGCATGACTTGCAGACTGTCGTTCGGCATTACGGTTTTGGCAAGATCGCGATCAATCAGCAAATAGAACTGGGTTTCGGGAAAACACTGCTGCAGGTCATCCAAATAGCGACAAGCCTCTTCCGCCTCGTCCCAACGGCTGGGCGCCAGGATCAAAGCCGTCAAGATCTGCGACAGATAATCGCGCACATCGATGACTTCTTCCTGGTGGCGCAAGCGTGCAAACTTCAGATAAATGGCTTCTGCGAGCTTTTGAATGAGTTTTCTCATGAGATCGACCCGAGACCAACCTGTTTCAAGCGGTGCAAAATATAAGACCCTGGGTTCAGCGAGTCAACAACTATTTCAACCCTGTAACGAATGCGCCTGCTGGCGAGATCTGTCGTCGGGGCGATGACTTTGCATTCCGCTGCGCACCTGGCTGTTGACAAGTCAATGCGACCAATCGAGCTGCAGTCCCCAAGCATAACTGGAGCGAGCCTCGAGGCTGGATAGCTCTTGTTCCGTGGCTGCGATTTTCGCGGCCAAACTCCACTTTTGGCCGATCTTGAGATGTCCATAAATATACCACCGCGTGCCGGTTTCGCGGAGGCCCGCCACGGTGAAAACGCCGGGCAGATCACGCTCATATTGATAGATGGGAACCGGCGCCTCGAACAACGTGTGGCGTCCTGCGACGCTCAGGTTGCGCGCCGGCGCCAGGCTTGCCTCCAAGCCGAGCGCGATGCCGCTGACGGCGGTGTGACCGGATTGTAATCCGGCCGCGCCTGCCGCAACCGCCGGCAAAGGTTTTCGTTCGCGCGCCCAATCCAACCGCGGTCGCAGCCGCAGCGCCGGCGCTGCGCGATGTTCCCATTCCAAACGGAAGGTCTCGCGGCGCATGGCCTGCACGGGCGCGGAGAGCGGAGAGGCCGCCGCAGCGAGATCATCATCCTGGCCGCTGCGATAGCGAGTACGCACCTCCAACCAGCGGTTCACTTTCCAAGTCAGCGCGGCGCCGGAGAATTTTCGCTGTGGCGGCAAAGGCACGGCCCGCGTGCGCCACAGCCGCCGAGCTTGTTGATGGAAAAATTCGCCGCTCCAGCCCCGCACCGGCGTGACGCGCAGTCCAAGGGAATAACCGTTTTCCGGCTGCGGCGTGGCATCACTGTCGGTGAAACCGCGGCCGCGCACGCTGTGAAACGCGGTGGCAGTGTGATGCAACTCAACCGTCCACGACAGCGCGGCCGCTTCACCGGCCAGCATCAAAACCACAGCGGTTCCGCCGGCATTGCTGGCCGCCGCCTCGAAGCCTGCCCGTGCTGCCGGCAGGCGAAACCTGCCGGTCAAACTCAACAGCCGGTTTTCCTGACCGGAGAAAGCGAAATAGTCTTCCGCGGATTTCGCCGGCCGCCATGGCCGGTCGAAGCGCGTCGCGCAATAAAGCAATCCGATTTCATGTTGCTCATCGTGCCGGATCTGCACAGCAATGCCCCCAAAATTCTCGCGCAGGTTTCTGGCCAGCGCTCGCTCCGTGGCCGTACGGTGATAGCCGCTGGTGCGCAAGCCGGTGACATACCCTGCGTCATCGAGCGTCGCGTCCAAAAGTCGCGAGCTGCCAAAGCCGGAAAGCTCCACGCCGCGATGACGGGCGGCGAATGCCGCGCCCTGCAACGCTGCGCTTTCATTGGCCGATAGCGTTGGTCGCGGCCCGCGGCTCCGGCGTCGCGCCGCGGCATGAACATCGGATGCAATGGTAACGCCATAGGGACTCCACAGCGCCAATCCCATTCCCCATTCGACGCGATAGCTTCCCACGACGGCATGCCAGGCAGCGTGCGGTTTTTCCACCTGCCAGGCCAGATGGAACAGGCGGTGATCATCCCACCGTGCTTCGCCGGGATCTTTTTCCGCCAGCAGACCCAGCCGCAAGTTGTTGCGCTCGATCTGGATCGAGGTGTAACTACGCAAAGCAGAGCCCGGCCAGTTGGCAGCAGTCGTGGCCGGCCGGCTGAGACGCGTGCGCACGGCGCTCTGCCACAGCACCGGCGCGGCCGGCAAAGAGACCGTGAAAAGCAACCGGCCGGCGGCCAGCGTGTCGCCGGTGAGATGCAGCGCCTGCAAGGCTTGCGCAAGGTTTTCGAAATAGACCACGGAGTCACGCGTGGCGAGAAAGTCTTCGACTTGAGCGAAGGTCAGAAAGGGCAGGCGGAAAAGCTCAGCGCCCGCAACGTGGTTGAGATCCAACGGTTGCGCCAGCAAATCCTGCCAGGCGCTTTCCTCGTCCGGATTGTTTTCGCGCTCCTGCGCAAAGAAGCGTTCGAGGAGATCTTCCTGGCTTGCCAACAGGAAGGTCAGGCAGGGAAGAAAATGTCGAAGAGAGATCCCCATCTCATGCCCCTGCAGGTGGCCGCGCGCCATCGCGTGATTTTTGGTGACGCAGGCAGTGACGGCGTCGCGCCCGGTGTTGCTCTGCGCTTGCTGCCGGTGATTTTCAACTGCGTTTGGGCAGTTCCTGCCACGCCGGGATGGTATTCTGCGGCAGTTTTTTCTGCGTGTACCACAGCACGACTGCTCCGCAGATGAGCATCACGGCGGAGAGTACTTGGCCCTGCGTTATCCCACCGCCAATCGCCGCAGCCAGCTCCGGCGAGGTTTCCCGAAAGAACTCGGTGCCGATACGTAGAACCGAATAGCCAATCAGAAAGATGGCCGTGTGAAAGCCGCGTTTGAACCGGTGCGTCGGCAGCAGGAACCACAAGAGAACGAACAGCACCAGTCCTTCGGTGAGCGCTTGATAAATTTGCACCGGGTGACGCGGCAGCATGCCGGCTTCGGCATTGCGCGCGAAGATCACCGCCCACGGCACCTCGGTCACCTTGCCCGGCATTTCACCGTTGATGAAATTGCCCAGCCGGCCGAAGAACAATCCCGGCGTGGCGGCCATGGCCGCGCTGTCACAGAGGGCGAGCAAGGGGATTTTGTGCTTGCGGCTGAAGAGCACCAGCGCCACCAGCAGGCCGGCGATGCCGCCGTGGCTCGCCATGCCGCCGCGCCAGAGCGCGAAAATTTCGGCCGGATGGAGGAGATAGTAACCCGGGCTGTAGAACAGCACATGCCCCAGCCGTCCGCCGATCAGCACGCCGAGAATGCAATAGGTGAGCAACTCCTGCAGGTGTTCATCGCCCGGCAGCGGCAGAAAGCCGCGGCGGCGCAAGCGCGCGAGCAGCAAGTAGCCGGCAACGAAGCCGAAGACGTACATCAAGCCGTACCACGAGATGCCGGACAGTGGCCCCACTTTGAATTGCCAGAGATAGGGGCTGAAATCGTGTACGAAGTATCTGTCCAAGATACGCTCAAGCCGTTTTCAAGGTGGCCTCGAGTTGCGCCGCGGGAATTCCTTGCTCGATCAACATCACCGGGATGCCGTCATCCACCCGATAGATGGTCTTGCGATCGCGCGTGATCAGCGCTTCGCTGATGGGCTTCTTGACCACGGCGCCGTCGACTTGTTTGACCTTGCCGGCAGCGATGGCGCGATTCAGCCGCGCGAGATCCTCACTGGACAACAGTTCCACCGGCACTTTTGACTGCGGGCAACAAAGAATGTTGATGAGTTCCTGATCCATGATACTTGCGCTCCTGTGATGTTGAAAAATGAATGCCTTGTGTGCGTGTGGTGCGTCACTGCGAGCATGCAGGGAGGAGGATAAATGCTGGGGTGTGACCGAAAGCCCGGCCGGAGCCAAGTTGCGCTGCTTCCGGTGCCCGCTATTCGCGCGGCCAGGGAGTCATCGGCGGCGCCCCGCGGGCAGGGAAATCACGAGGCGTGGTGGCAGGCCGTGCAGGTTTGGCACAAACGCCGATTTACCCAATGCGCGCTCGCCACCGCCAGGCCGCCCGCCACGACCAGACTCGTTTCGGCAACTTGCGAGATGTCAGCGGCGATCCAGCGGCCGGTCACCAGCAAAATGATGCCCGCGATGAGAATCCCCACCACGCGAAAGCGGCGGTGATGGTGGTAGCCGTGAATCATCGAGATTACGCCCAGTGAAATGGCAGCGATCACCGCGGTGTCTTCGAACCAGTCGGCAGCGAGAAAACCGATTCCCAACAGCGGCAGCAGGCCAATGACCAGCGGCGTCAGCAGGCAATGTACAGCGCACGCCGTCGAGGCCAACGTGCCGATGGAATCGAGATAATGTGAGATGCTTTTCGCAGTCATTCCTGGCTTGCTGAGGCGGCGAATGACGGGACGGTGTTGCATCTGGCCGTGTCCCGCGGCCCGGCTTTCAGTGTGCACCGGATTATTCAGCGCTGGCCGGCTGGGCTGCGGCAGCCGCCTGCTTGGCAGCGACGGCTTTGGGATCCTTTTTCGGACTGCTGAAATGCAGCCGCTCGCCGCGCGCCCGCAGGTCACGCAACACCTTCGTGATGCCGACTTTGTCGATAATCTTCATGCCATGGGTCGAAACCGTCAGCGTGACAAAGCGGTTTTCCTCCGGCACCCAGTACCGTTTGCGTTTGAGGTTGGGATAGAATTTTCTCTTGGTCACGTTGTGAGCGTGGCTGATCTGGTTGCCCGCAACGGTTTTCTTGCCCGTGACTTGACATTGGCGCGACATGAGCTGAACCTTCCCTTATAGAATATGGCTCTGGATAAACCAGCGCGACCGCGAGGTTTCTTCCAGCTTGGTTCGTTTGCAGTCTGGCAGACTGCGTTACGAAATCAATTGTGAAGCGAGTCTCACTCTCGAACTATTTGACCTTGTCGACCTCATCAAGCGAGCTGAGCTTGACCTGGCGCTCGACGAACTTCCAACTGCCTTTGGACGTTTTCTTGGATTCCACAAACTTTACCACTACGCCGGCGTGCCCGCTTTTCTGCTGCTTGGCGACTTTATCGGCAAATGCTTGCTGCTTGGCCATGGCCTTCTCCTGCGTCAAGATTTTCAAAATTTTGAGGATGCAACCCCGGGAAAAACGGCTGCAAATTTAACCGCTTATGCCCTAAGATGCAAGCTAAAACTTGGGTCGCTGCCAGCCAATTTGTGGCGCTGGCGGAGAATACGGTACAAAGTAAAATCAAGCGTTTGATCTGTCACCAACTTGTGGCAGGTGGCATGTTGTTCATGTGTTTCGCATGGCGAAGCGCTCTCAGCGCTGTTCGTTTACGCACAAATACGGTTACACGTGCGCACCGCGGGACGAATCCACTCAGAAAATGATGCAAGAAAAATGACGACTGGCAACTTGGCTGACGCCTGGCTACGCCGTGTGCAACCCGCCAGCGTGTTCGGCGTACAACCCGGCAAAAATCGCGACGCGCCATAAGGGACGCGCACCCAGAAAGCAGACCAGACGAACTTCCTACTCACCTCCCCTTACTCACAGAGAGACCCTCGACGTTTCCCCAACCGTCGAGGGTCTTTTTTTACAGGCTGGTGCCGCGCAGATTGGGGTGACAGGCTCGCCTCGCTCAGTGCTGCAACGGGCTGGCAAAAGTCGGCGGGCGTGCGAGCAACTCGCGGGTCAATTCAACTCTTCCGGCTCACTCAACTGCGGGCAGGCGCCACGCGGCTTGCAACCGGGTGTAGGCCTCGGCCGGCAGTTGCACCAGCACTGGCTCACTGGCGCCCTCGAGCCATTTGATGATTTTTTCCATCTCCTTGTCCTCCATTGCCGTGCAGCCGGAGGTCGGCTCCACGACTTTGCCCCAGATATGCAGAAAGATGCAGGAACCTCTGCCCGGCTCTGCCGGCGCGGTGTTGTGTTCCACAAAAACGCCGAGGTGATAATCGACCTTGACCCGAATCATCTTCTCGGAAGAACGCCAATCCGCGCTCACCTGCGCGCGGTCGGCAAGGGTGTTGTAATGTTGCGAAGCGGGATCATCGACGCATTCCAGCGTTGCCGTGATTTGTTGATAAGGCACGCGCAGCGGCGGCAATGCTGCTTTCGGAGGAAAGCCAAAGGCGGTGCCGAGCCGGAACACTCCCGCCGGACTGCGGCCATCGCCCTCCTGTTTGTGCGGCTGATCTGCCGGCTGCTCCGCATGCAAACCTCTGCCCCAACCCAATCCTGCGCGGCCAAGGATAACCGGAATCGTGTGCTCGACGCGTTCCCAAGCCGCAGTCGAATCACGGCGCTGAAACTTGTGCAGCGTTCCCTGCGCTGCCGAAAAGGAGGGAGTGAGGACGAGTATCATTTGCCGGCAGGCTGCGGGGATCGGCGCAAAGTCGGGCGGCTTGGCGACGGCATTCGTGCCGGCAAGCAGGCACAGACTCAACCAGAGTCCGCTCGCGCTGAGAGGCGGTTGCCGCCGGCAGTGTTGAGAATAGTTCATAATCTCGCTCGCATTTTGAGGCTGCTGCACCGGCGTCAAATTCGAAGACCGCTGCAGCGGTGTCATTTGAATTTTTGCCGGCTTTGACGGCGGCTGACTTCAGCCAGATAGGCGGCAAACAAGTCCGCGTCCAGTGCCTGCATTTCAACACGAACGTCAAAGCTGATCCGTTCCTGGAGCTGCGCTTGATCCACGTAAAGGCAAAGCATGAACTGTTGCAGCGCGGCTTTGCGCTCCAGCATGAGCGTGCCGCCCAGCACGGAACGGCCATGCTTGACGATCGGCAGCAGAAATTTTCCGCCGGTGGGAATTTCGATCGCCTTCTCCTGCCACGCCAGAAAGGGCCATAACCCGCGCGCTTCGGTTTCATCGCCGGTTTCGTTTCGCAACCGGGTCAGAATATTCCGCAAACCGGAATGGTGCAGCATCAGCACATCGGCTTGCTGCGGATCGGTGAAGAGCAGGCGCAGGTAAGCGAGATTGGCGTCTTTCCACAGTTTGAGCGCATGTGCCGCATCGCCGAGGTAGCCCCAATGCACGGGCTGCGCCAGCTCGGGATGCGCGGTCACCAAGTCGAGCAAATCCTGATGCGCCTCCTGCCAATGCGCCAACGCCAGATGGCAGACGCCGCGATGCAGAATCTTCTCTTTGCCGCCGCAAAACAGTGGGGCGGTGAAGCGGCCCTGCAACAAGCGCTGCGCCAGCAGTTGCCGCAACTGGCGGAGCGCCACCGGGCTCAAGCTGCCGGCCTGCACCGCCTCTTCCGCGGCGTGCCACACACCGGCCGCTTCGGCAGCGGACATGCCGGCGTGCGCGTTTTCGTAGCGCGCGAACTGGCAGATCGCCGCCAGCAGATCGAGATCGGCAAGATAGGGATCGATTTCCTTCGCTATCTCGAGGCTCTCCCAAGCCTGATCCAGTTCAAACTTTTCGAGATGGGCGAGTGCACGTTCCTTGTGCTCGATCGCGTTCGAGAAAAGATTGGCTTGCATGTTGCCTCCTCAACTCCTGCGCGCCGGCGCCGCGGTTCCGCTTCGCTTTGCCGCCCTCACTTGCCGTATTCTTCCCAACTCTTGATTTGCAGATCGCTGAGCTGTTTGTGTACCAGGGCCTGGGCGAAACGTTTCGCCAGTTGCACCTCGGTGATCAACGGAATCGCAAAATCGACCGCTTTGCGGCGGATGATGTAATCGTTGGTCAATTCTTCTTCCTGGAAGTTTTTGGGGATGTTGATGACGAGATCGATTTTGCGGCCGGCGAGATACTCCAGCACGTTGGGGCTTGCCTTGTCCAGCGGCCAGTGCAGCGTTTCGGTTTCCACACCGGCGCGGCGCATGAAATCCGCGGTGCCGGCGGTGGCGTAGAGCTTGATGCCGTGTTCCTGCAGCGCGCGCGCCGCGGGCACGAACTCGGCCTTTTGCTCGATCGGGCCGGTGGAGAGCAGCACGGTGCGCACCGGCAGGCGATTGCCGACCGAGAGCATCGCCTTCAAGAACGCCTCTTCGAAGTCGTCGCCCAGGCAGCCGACCTCGCCGGTCGAACTCATCTCCACGCCCAAGGTGGGATCCGCGCCCGAGAGCCGCGTGAAGGAAAACTGCGGCGCTTTCACGCCCACGTATTCCAGGTCCAAAAACGATTTGTCGATCCTGTCGATGCGTTCGCCCATGATCGCGCGCGTGGCAAGGTCGATGAAGTTCAGGCGATAGACTTTCGAGACGAACGGAAAGCTGCGCGAAGCGCGCAGGTTACACTCGATGACCTTGACCTCGTTGGCGCGCGCGACGAATTGGATGTTGAACGGCCCGGTGATCTTCAGGGCCGCGGCGATCTTGCGCGCGATCGTGCGAATCCGGCGGATGGTCTCGATGTAAGTGAATTGCGGCGGCAGCACCAGCGTGGCATCGCCGGAGTGCACACCGGCATTCTCGATGTGCTCCGAAATGGCGTAAACGATCAACTCGCCGTTGGCGGCCACTGCGTCGATCTCAATCTCCTTGGCGTTCTCGATGTACTTGCTCAACACGATGGGATGCTCGCTCGAAACGGTCGTGGCTTTGCTGAGAAATTTTTCCAGCTCGCCGTCGGTCGAGGCCACCGCCATCGCCGAGCCGCTCAGCACGTAGGAGGGTCGCACCACCACCGGGTATTGCACCCGGCCGGCAAAGGCGCGCGCCTCGGCCAGCGAGTTCAACTCGCGCCACTCGGGCTGGTCGATGGCGAGCGCGTCGAGCAATTGCGAAAACTTGTGCCGGTCCTCCGCCATGTCGATCTGCTGCGGCGAAGTGCCGAGCACGTTGATTCCGGCCTGCTGAAACTTGAGCGCGAGATTGTTGGGCGTTTGGCCGCCCATCGCAATGATGACGCCGAGCGGCTGCTCTTTCTCATAGATTTCACAAATGGTCTCGAAGCTCAGCTCGTCGAAATAAAGCCGGTCGCACTCGTCGTAATCGGTGCTCACCGTTTCGGGGTTGTAGTTGATCATGAGGGTGCGATAGCCGAGCTGTTTCAGCGTCATCACCGCATTGACGCAGCACCAGTCGAACTCCACCGAGCTGCCGATGCGGTATACTCCCGAGCCCAGCACCATCACCGCTTGCTTGCCGCTGGCGGCCACGTCGCTGCTGCTGCCGTTGTAGGTGAGATAGAGAAAGTTGGTCTGCGCCGGATACTCCGCGGCCAGCGTGTCGATCTGCTTGAGGAAGGGCGCGAGGCCGTAGTTCTTGCGCATGCTGCGCACTTCGTCTTCGCCGGTCTCGAGAATTTTGGCGATCTGCACATCGGAGAAGCCGGTTTTTTTGGCCGTTTCCAGCACACCGCGCGGGCAAATGCCGCCGGCATAGATGCGCAGGTGCTCGGCCACCGCCAGAATGTTTTTGATCTTGTAGAGAAACCACTTGTCGATGTGGGTCAGCTCGTGCACGCGGTCGATGCTGTAACCCTGCGCCAGCGCCAGTGGGATGGCGAACACCCGTTCGTCAGTGGGGTTGCTCAGTTCGCTATCCAGATTGCCGAACGTCAAATGATCGTTGCCGATCAGGCCGTGCACGCCGATGTCGAGCATGCGCAGCGCTTTTTGCAGCGCCTCTTCGAAGCAGCGGCCGATGGCCATCACTTCGCCGACGGACTTCATGCCCGAGCCGATGCGCTTCGAGACTTTGCGGAACTTCTTCAAATCCCAGCGGGGAATCTTGACCACCACGTAGTCGAGCGCCGGCTCGAAGCAGGCCATGGTGGTTTGGGTGATGGAGTTTTTGAGATCGACCAGGCTGTAGCCCAAAGCGAGCTTCGCGGCCACGAACGCGAGCGGATAGCCGGTGGCTTTCGAGGCCAGCGCCGAGCTGCGCGACAGCCGCGCGTTGACTTCGATCACGCGGTAATCCTCGGAGGCCGGATCGAGCGCGTATTGAATGTTGCACTCGCCGACGATGCCGAGATGGCGAATGGTGCGGATCGCGATTTCACGCAGTTTGTGATATTCGGCGTTGCTGAGGGTCTGGCTGGGCGCGACCACGATGCTCTCTCCGGTGTGAATTCCCATGGGATCGAAGTTTTCCATGTTGCACACCGTGATGCAGTTGTCAAAACTGTCGCGCACGACCTCGTATTCGATCTCCTTCCAGCCCTTGAGATACTCTTCCACGAGAATCTGATCGGTGTAGCTCAGTGCCTTCTCCGCCAGTTCCGCCACTTCCTCCGGGTTGGTGCACAAACCCGAACCCAGCCCGCCGAGCGCGAAAGCAATGCGGATCATGACGGGATAACCGATCTCGGCGGCCACCCGCAGCGCTTCCGGCCGCGAGCCGACCGCCACGCTGCGCGGCACTTTCACGTCGATTTCACGCAGCCGCTCGGCGAACAAGTGCCGGTCTTCCGTGTCGTTGATGGTGGCGATCGGCGTGCCCAACACGCGCACGTTGTACTTTTCGAAGACTTGGCTGCGGGCCAGCGACAGGCCGCAATTGAGCGCCGTTTGTCCGCCGAAGCCGAGCAGGATGCCGTCCGGCCGCTCCCGGGCAATGACCTGTTCGACGAAATAGGGATTGACCGGCAGGAAGTAGACGCGCTCGGCGAGATGCTCGGAGGTTTGAATCGTGGCGATGTTGGGATTGATCAGGATGGTTTGAATGCCTTCCTGTTTCAGCGCTTTGATCGCCTGGCTGCCGGAGTAATCGAATTCACCGGCCTCGCCGATCTTCAAGGCGGCGCTGCCCAGGATGATGACTTTGCGGGGACGTGGTGGCATGTAGCGTGACTGCAGTATTGAAGGTTGAAAATGGAATGCTGCTTTGCAAGTGCAGCTCTGCGTGACCCATTACTCGAAGCCGGGCAAAGGCCGGCGCAACGATAACATTTGCTGCGCATAAAAGCAAGCCGCAAGAGGAAGTATTGGATTTGCAATATGTGCGGCAAAAGACTATATTCCGGCAACTCGTCGCAGCCCATAGTGAGTCTCGCACATGATCGAACGCATCAAAATTGCCGGTTACAAATCACTGGATGGTGTGGAGATTACGCTCAACCCCCTGACCGTGCTGTTTGGCCCGAATGGCTCCGGCAAAAGCAACTTTCTCGATGCCCTGCAACTGCTCTCCAATCTGGTGCGTGTCCGCACGCTGAAGGAAGCGTTCGAGTCGCCCTATCGTGGCACGCCGCTGGAGTCCTTTGCCTTCGGCCGGGAGGGGCTGCGCGGGCTGTTGCAGCGCGACAGCGCGCAGTTCACCTTCGAAGTCGATGTGCGCCTCTCGAATCATGTCATTCAAACGATCGAGAAACAGATTCGCGAGTTGCGCCGAAGCCACCAGGAAGGCGGGACGGAGTCGTCGGATAATGGCCGCGCTGGTGACCGTAGGAATGAACAGGCGCCGGATGAAAGCACCGGTCAGTATACAAAATTGATCAAAGAAACCCGGCTGCGCTATCGCATCACCATTGAAATCCTGCCGAAATCAGGAATCCTGCAAGTGGCGGATGAATATGTCGCGGCTCTTTCAAGAGACGGCACTCCCTCAAAAAAGCGCAGACCATTTCTGGAGCGCATGCAGTCACGCCTGCATTTGCGCATGGAGAGGCAATCGCATCTGGTTTATTATGATCGCTTTCTCGACCACACCATCGTTTCCCAGCCGCTCTATGCACCGCATTATCCGCATCTGGCGGCTTTGAAGCAGGAATTGCTGGGCTGGCATTTCTATTATTTCGAACCGCGCGAGCGCATGCGCAGCCCCAACCCGGTGATGGCGACCAGGCACATCGGTTTGATGGGAGAGAATCTCGCGGCGTTTCTCAATACCCTGCAGGCGCTCGATAAACGGAAATTTCAGGCCATTGAAAAGTCCCTGCGCACGATCGTTCCCACGGCCAACGGCATCGTCGTCACGGTGAATGATCTGGGGCAGGTGGAACTGCGGGTGAGAGAAGGCGACGCCGAGATTCCTGCCCGGCTGCTCTCGGAAGGAACCTTGCGAATTCTCGGGTTGCTGGCGCTCTTCGGTGCCCAGGAGCCGCCGTCACTGATCGGCTTCGAAGAGCCGGAGAATGGTGTGCATCCCCGGCGTATCAAGTTGATCGCGGAGTTGTGGAAGAACCACGCGGCGCCGGCAGACACGCAGGTGATCATTACCACGCATTCGCCGCTGCTGGCGGACCTGATTAACGATGATTGCCTGTACGTGTGCCGGCGCTCTGCCGGACGCACCAGTATCGAACCTTTCACTACTTTCGGCCCGCTCGGCCGGCCTGCCGCCATCGCCGATGCCCTGGATGAGCAGGAGAAATTGCCGGTCTCGGAGCGCATTTTGCGGGGTGATTTTGATGCCTAGCTTGGGGCTGTTTGTCGAAGATGTGTTTCACGAGCGATTCATCTCCCAATTGCTGCGGCGGACGGCGGAGGAGCATAATCAGACAGTGACCCTCGAACCGCGCAGTGTTCGTGGCGGCCACGGCCGGGTGCTACACGAGTTGAAAGAATACCTGCGGGATTTGCAGAGCTACCGTGAACAGCCATACGATGCCATCATCGTCGCTGTTGACGCCAATTGCAAAACTGCGCCAATCAAACAACGCGAAATCAAGGAAGCACTTGGGGAGATGCGAACTGAAGTAATCATTGCCACGCCGGACCCACACATTGAGCGCTGGATGCTGTTGGATGCAGCGGCCTTCAAGAAAGCCGTCGGCCGGGGCTGCGCCACGCCGCCGGAAAAGTGTGAACGCGACTTCTACAAAAACTTTCTCCGTCAGGAAATCGCCAGGGCAGAAGTTCCGGCTCTGCTGGGCGGTTTGGAATATGTCGAAGACTTCATCAACGAGCTTGATCTCAGCCGCATGAGCCGGGCTGACCGTTCCTTCGGTGATTTTCTCAACAAGGTTCATTCTTTTTTCAAACGGC
The DNA here is from genome assembly GCA_023150945.1 of bacterium. NCBI lineage: Bacteria > bacterium. Next base: position 349,638 of record JAKLJX010000003.1, read on the forward strand.
ATCGCCGCAAATGAAAGACGCCCTTCCAGAACTCATACTCAAACACCTTCCCGACCTCATCCGCGCCCGCCGGCACCTGCACCAGCACCCCGAGTTGAGCTGGGAGGAACGCGAAACCAGCCGCTTCATTCGCCAGTGGCTGGAGGCGTCCGGCATAGAACTGCGCCTGGCGAAGGATTTCTACGCCACCATCGGCATCATCCGCGGCCGGCAACCCGGCCCCGTGGTCGGCTTGCGCGCGGACATTGACGCGCTGCCGATCCCGGAAAAAAGCGAGGTCCCCCACCGCTCCCAAAACCCCGGCGTGATGCATGCCTGCGGCCACGACGGCCATACCGCCACTTTGCTGGGCGCGGCCCGCGTGCTGGCGCAACTGCGCGAGCAGCTTCCCGGCACGGTGGTGTGTGTGTTTCAACCCGCGGAGGAGAACGGCGGCGGCGGCCGCAAATTGCTTGCTTCCGGCTTGCTCGACGATCTCGGCATTCAAGCCTTCTTCGGCCTGCACGCCTGGCCTTATCTGCCGGCCGGCACCATCGGCATACGCTACGGCGAAATGATGGCCGCCATCGATGACTTCAAGATCGTGGTGCACGGCAAATCCGGGCATGCCGCACATCCGCTGGCGGCCATCGATCCGGTATGGATTTCGGCGCAGATCATCACCGCGGTACAAAGCCTGGTCACGCGCGAGCGCCACGGCGCCGATCCCGTGGTCATCAGCATCGCCACGATTCACGGCGGCACGGCCGACAACGTTATCCCGGCGCAGGTCGAGATGACCGGCACCATGCGCACGCTCAAACCCGAAACGCGCGAGCGCATGAATCGCCGCCTGGTCGAACTCGTGCAAGGCGTTGCCCAAACGTTCGGCGGCGCCGCGGAAGTGGAACTCGAACCGGGTTATCCTTCCTTGATCAACGATGAACGCATGGTGCGCCTGGTCGCGCGCGTCGCGGCGGATTTACTCGGCGCACAAAACGTGATTCCTCTGGCGGAACCGAGCATGGGCGGCGAGGATTTCGCCTACTACTTGCAGAAGTATTCCGGCGCCTTCTTTCGTCTGGGTGTGGGACCGCGGCCGGCGTTGCATGCGGACACGTTTGATTTCAACGATGACGCGCTTGCTCTTGGCGTCAACATGATGGCGGCGGTCGCGATTGATTTTCTCAATGGCAGCGCCGCGGCAACTTCCTGAGCTGGCGCAGGCACTGGCAAGGCCCGGCGCCGGCGCGCTGCCGTTCCCTGGCGCGCTGATGGGGAACGGCCTAAACGAAAGACGATCAGAATGAATCGGACTCGAGTCATGCGTAAATTACTCCTCGCTGCGGCCGTGGCCGCGCTGGCGGCCGCCGTGCTGTATGCCTGCAGCTTCGACAACGGTCTCGGCCTGTTGCAATCGAAGATCAGCGGCAAGATCTATTTTCTCGGATCGGAATTTCGGCCCTCGAATGTCGATGAAGTGCGGGTGGTGGCGGCCTCGAATTTTCCGCCGCAAGGTTTTGGCGACGTCTTCTTCAGCGAGGCCATTCCGTTCGATCGCGACAGCGCGGCTTACGAAATGCCGTTGCCGCGCAACCGCTATCCCGCGGTCGCGGTTTTATGGAAGCCGCGCGGCGAAGATTGGAGTTTCACCAGCCTGCTCGGCTTCTACGGCTTTCGGCCGCCGCTTTCCGCGCAATTGCTGCCGGTGGATCTCACCGAAGCACAGCCGGTCGCGGAGAATGTCAACATCTTTGCGCTGTGGAGCTTTGCGCAGTTCGACGCGCACGTCGAAGGTGAGATCACTTTTGCCGGTGCCTGGCCGGAAGACACGGACGTCGTGCTGCTCGGTGCGTTTGCCGCCGTGCCCGATTTGAAGAACATCGTGAACTCGCTGGTGTCTCTCGGCGGCATTGATTTCGCCGTGCCGCGCTTCGTCGAGCGCTACCGCTATCGCATGGCGGTGCGCAACGGCGAGTATCGATTTCTCGGGCTGTTTTGGAAGGGCCGCGGCCTGCCGTGGGACAAGATTCGTGCGATCGGCTTCTATCCCGCCGCCGGCGATCCCACCAAGCCGGGCCGGCTCACGCTCGCGCCCAGCGGCACGATTACGGACATCAATTTCGTGGCAGATTTCGGCACCCTGCCCGACGGCGTACAAATCGGCGGCGGCCGGTGAGACCAGCGGGCGGTAGGCCGTGCCGGCAAAACCATTGCCTGGGTTTTGGCCTCAGGCCTGCTGGCCAACAAAGTGAATCCGCTGCTGCAAGATTCTTGCGCTCAAATGGGAGTACCTCATTCATGTCAACCGCTTTCATCTTTCGCCATTCGCTTGCCCGGCCGCGCCTGTGCGCGCTTGCGGTGTTTTTCCTCTTTGTCATCGTGAATCAAGGACGGCCCTACGGCACCATCACCGGCCAGGTGCGCGATGCGGAAACCGGCGACGCATTGCCGGGCGCCAACGTGCTGATCGCCCGGACGCTGTTGGGCGCCAGCGCCGATGCCAACGGCCGCTACCAAATCGCGAAGGTGCCGGCCGGCTCTTACACCGTGAGTGCCTCGCTCATCGGTTACAGCACGCAACGCCTCACCATTCAAGTGAATGATGACTCGACGCTGGTGCTCAATCTCGCGCTGCGCTCTTCGGCGATACCCTTCGATCAAGTGATCGTCACCGGTTCGCGCCAGGCTGAAGAGCTGCACGCCGCCGCGCACAGCGTGAGCGTGTTGGCCAGCTCCGAGATCCGCCAGCGCAACCGCTTTCGCATCGATGAAGCGCTGCAGAGCATTCCCGCGGTGCAACTCATCGGTGAAAACGTCAGCGTGCGCGGCGGCACCGGTTACAGCCTGCTCGGCCTGGGCGGCAGCCGCGTCCTGATGCTGATCGACGACGTGCCCGTGCTCACCAGCGATCTCGGCCGCGCCAATTGGGATTTGTTGCCGGTCACGGAAATCGAGCGCGTGGAAGTTTTGAAAGGTGCGGCCTCGGTGCTCTACGGCTCGGGCGGCATCAGCGGCGTGGTGAACGTCATCACGCGGGAACCGGCCAAAACCCCGCAGCTTTCGTTTCGCCAAAGCGCCGGTGTCTATGATGATCCCGCGGTGCCGGAATGGCGCTGGACCGGCCGCACGCTCTATTTCACCCGCAGTGACGTGAGCTACACCAACGTACTCGGCCGCTTGGGATTTCGCCTGGCCGCCTCCCGCCACACTTCCACCAGCGACCGCGACAACGGTGATTTCAGCCGCTGGTACCTCAGCAGCAAATCGGTTTTGCAGTTCCGCGACAACTCCAACCTGCGCCTGTTCCTCACCTACAACCGTGATGCGCGCGGCTTTTCCCTCTTCTGGAAGGAACAAAACCGCGCGCTCAGCACCGATTTTCACGATCGCATCAACGTCGACGGCTTTGCCGCTTCCGCCGTTTACAACAAATTGGTGAACCCGGTGCTGGCCATGAAGGCGCGACTTTCCTACAACGCCCAGCTCATCGGCCTGCCCTTCAACCTCTCCAAGGATTTCAAACCTGCGCTGGGCTGGAGCGGCGAGCTGCAGGGCAACTGGTTGCCGCACATCAATCACAATGTCACCCTCGGCGTGGATTATCGCCGCGACATGGTGGAATCGAAGTATTACGGCGAACACCAGGCCAGCTCGCTGTCGCCTTATGTGCAGGAAACGTGGAAGCTCTCCGGCGTGTGGCAGTTGAGTGTGGGCGCACGCTACGATCACTATGTGCTCGTCGGCGATTCGGCGGAAACGCAGATCAGTCCCAAACTCGGCTTCAGTTTCACGCCCCTGCCGAACACCATCCTGCACGCCTCGGTGGGCCGCGGCTTTCGCGCGCCCTCGATTGCCGAGCGCTTCAGCGAGAGCCAGCCCGGCGACAACGTGCGGCTGTTCAGCAATCCCGTGCTCAAGCCCGAACGCTCGACGCTGCTCGATGCGGGCGTGCGCCAGAGCTTCGGTGACAACCTTTCCGCCGAAGTGACGGTGTTTTCCAATGACTACTATGATCTCATCGAGTTGCTGTCGGTCAGCACGCAGCGGCTGGAATTGCAGTTCCGCAATCTTTCGCACGCCCGCGTGCAGGGCGTGGAAGCGGAAGTCCATCTGCGCTTCTGGCGCAACCGTCTGGGCCTGCGCGGCAACGTGACCTTTCTGGATTCGCGCAGCCTGGTGGCCGATCCGTTGTACAATCTGGAGATCGATGAAGCCCTGCCCTATCGCCCGCGCTGGAGCACGTTTCTCTCACCGGAAGTGCGCCTGGGGCCGTGGACGTTCGAGGCGGATTATCGCTATGCCGCTCGCTTCGAGCAAGTCTCCTTTTTTGCCGGCGATGAACGCGTGCCGCAGAGAGTGCTGGACCTGCGCGCCCGCTACGCCTGGCGGCAATTCGCCATCCTGTTGCAGGTCAAGAACGCGATCAACTACAATTACACCGTGGTCGAGCGCAATTTGAGCGAGATCCGCAACTTCTCGCTGTCGCTCTCCGGCGAGTTTTGACGCGCCCGATTCCGCAAGAATCGGGTGGAGCCGCGGCTGGCGGATCGTTATCTTGACGCGTCAACCGAAGGAGGCCGTCATGGCAGCAAATAACTTTTCCCACCAAGCCGAAGATTATCGCCGCATCGAACAGGCGATTCTCTTCGTGCACAGCAACTTCCGCCGCCAACCCAGCCTGGAAGAAATCGCGCGCAGCGTCCATCTCAGCGAGCATCACTTCCAGCGCTTGTTCAGCCGCTGGGTGGGAATCAGTCCCAAACGATTTCTGCAATTTCTGACCAAGGAATACGCCAAGAAACTTCTGGAACAATCCGGCAATCTGCTGGAGGTCACTTACGAAGCCGGCTTGTCCAGCCCCGGCCGCTTGCACGACTTGTTCGTGGCCTGCGAAGCCGTGACCCCGGGGGAGTTCAAAAGCGAAGGCCAGGGTCTGCAAATTGATTACGGCTTTCATGCCACGCCCTTTGGCGAATGCCTGCTGGCGCGCACCGGCCGCGGCATTTGCGGACTCTATTTCGTGAAGGGCGGACAGCGCAAACCCGCACTCGGCCAACTCAAAGCCCACTGGCCGCAGGCGGTATTGCGCGAAGCACCGGCCGCCACGGCGCCGTTGGTGACGCGCATTTTCTCTCCGGCTGCCGGAAAGAAAATTGCGCCGCTGCACTTGTTCGTCAAAGGCACCAATTTTCAGATCAAAGTTTGGGAGGCGTTGCTGCGCATTCCGCTGGGCGGGCTGGTGTCGTATGAAGACCTGGCAGCGCATCTCGGCATGCCGCGGGCAGCGCGGGCGGTGGGCAACGCAGTAGCCAAGAATCCGGTTTCGTTCGTCATTCCGTGCCATCGCGTCGTGCGCAAGGTGGGTGAGACCGGCAACTACGGCGGCGGGCCGCTGCGCAAGAAAGCGATCCTGGCGTGGGAGGCGGCGCAGGCCAACGCCGGAGGAAGCTGAAAATTCCCGCGATTCAAATCGCAGGCTGACAGTTCAAGCCGGCGCAAGCCCACCCGTGTCAAGCGAAGAATCGTGAAGTTGTCGCGCAAGCACATCCGCAAGCAGCCCGGTGATTCATCACTGGGTTGGAGGGGCTCTTTGATGTTTTGGTCCCGCTAGGACGATTGAACCAGAGATGAAGTCTCATTCTTCCTTCGACCCTACGAGACGCTTGAAGAAATCGCGGCTCGCTTTCCCACCAATGAATTGGTGGGCTCGCCTCGAGCGTCCCCACGGGGCTCCTTCCGGTGCGTTCTGCAGCAGCCGAAGCTACTTGGATCTCTTCGCCTGATACCGATGGCCGGAAGCCGGCTCGAGTTGCTGCTGACGGAAATGCCAATAGTGCCGCCCCTCTTCATCCCGAAGCCGAAACCCGCTGCGCTTCTGTCATTTTCACGCGCGCGTTGGTCACGCTGCAGATTTCCTTCCCTTCGGCTACCCGCAGAAAAAGTTCAAGCACCTGCGGGGAGGATTCCTCTTCATAAACCTGATAGCAGAAGCCCTCTGTGCTGCGACGCAGCAGGCGCAGGCCGAGAAAAATCCGCTCGCGGAATGCCGCTGCTGCCAGCCAGCCGCCGATTTCAGCCTCGGTGAGTTTGTGTGCGAAAGTGTGAAGCTCACCTGCACGCGGCGGCGCTGGCACCGCAGGCGGGAGAGTCAACAACTCTTGCCACGCCAGCGCAGTCTTGCCGGTGGCGCTCGCCTGTTCCGCGAGCTGCGCCTTGAGGAAATTCAACAGGCGGCAAATGCGAAACAGCGTCACCAGATCGCGGCGGGAGAATTCCGGCGTCTCCACCGGAAAACAGCTCGAGCGCTGCAGCGCCAATTCCGGGGAGGTGAGCAAACCCGCGGCGCGGCACTGTTCGTAGCTCGCGGTGCCGGGCGTGGCGTAGAACACGCTCGGCCCGATCAACACCGGCCGTTCCATGAGATGGATGATGGCCGTGATCATCTCCAGGATGGTCGCGCCCGGCAAGCCGAGAATGAGATAATTCACCTGGCGGAAGCCCAGTTCAGCACCACGGCCGACGATACGATCAAAATGAAAGGTGGCGCCGGGACGCTTGAGTTGGCGCTGGCGTGCGGGGGCGTCGGCGACCAGCGCGAGATTGAGGTGGCGAAAGCCGGCGGCCTGCATCTCCGCCAGCAGACTCTCGCTGAGGTTGGCCGCGGAGATCCCGTTCATCGCCAGCAGCTCGATTTGATCCGGCCCGAACTCCGCGCGGATCGCCGCGAGCAGCCGGCTGGCGCGCTTTTGATCATAGGTGAAATTGTCATCCTCGATGTCGAAGACGCCGGTGCCAAAACGTTCGCGGCACAGCTTCATTTCATCGATGATGCTGTTGATCGAGCGCACGCGAAAGCGCCGGCCGGCGGTGAGAAAGATCGAGCAAAACGTGCAGTGATACGGGCAGCCGCGGCTGGTGATCAGCATGGTCATTCGCTGGCGGCCGAGGCGGTAGCGCTCGGCGTCGATCAACTCGCGCGCGGGCAGCGGCAGGGATTCAATGTCTTCAATCAAATCGCCGTGTTCCGGCAGGCGCAGGCTGCCGTTCACTTTATAGCCAACGCCGCGCAGCCCGGCAAGGGCCGCGAGACGATCATCCCGTAAGGCAGTCACCAGTTCCGGCAGCGTGCGCTCGCCTTCGCCCAAGAGGATGAAATCGACATTGGGATCCGCGAGTACCTGTGCCGGGCACGCGTTGACATGCGCACCACCCAAAATCACCGGGCGGCTGCGGTCAATCTCTTTTGCCAGCGCCGCGACCCGCAAGGCTTCGCGATAGAACGGCGTGAACAGGGAAGAGATGCCGATCACATCGGCGCCGGAACGGCGAATACGCTCGCGGATGTCCTCCCACGGCAAACCGTAATGCCGGAAATGGCTGTAGAGTTTCCAGGGACTCAGATTGCCGGGCTGATAGTAGCGCTTGAGATAGGCAAATTCCGGCGGCGGCGGGATGATGTGTTTTTGCGGCGTGGCCTGGCAATCGAGTATCTCCACGGCAATGCCGTTTTGCTGCAGTGATCCGGCGAGATAGAGCAGACCCACCGGCAGCGTGCGAATGCTGGTTTGGTAAAAATCTTCGACCGGCGGTTGGATGAGGAGAACTTTCTGCTTTGCCGCCGGGATTTGCCCTGCACTGCCCATTTGCCAAGGCTCGAGTTTGAGAGTTCAGGAATGGGTTGTCCCACCGGCCACCTCTGCTGCTGCCCACCGTTGCTCAACCCACCAAAGAAGACTGGCGCGAAGATAAGCACAAAAGTCAATCAATCCAAAGCAAGCGTACGCCGTCGCGCGGTTCACGGCCGCGGCGCATTCGTGCGCGCGTTGTGCGCCGGTGCAGGTCTACACCAGATTTTTGAGAGGCTGAAATCCAAAGCTCGGCGGGCAATAATGAACCGGATCAATCTGGAACATTACGAAGGTGCAGGGTCATCACCGGAACCGCAAAGTCGCAGAGAACGCTGAGTGGCTTCTTGATGTTACAACGCTGCGATCGCAGTGTCTCCGCGACTTGAATGCTGCCATGGATTTCTCCGCCCGCAGGGAAAGTGCTTGGAGTTGGGCTGGGCCTTACGCAACTGCGCAGTTTTGTGCCTATATCACAGCCATCTCAAACTTGGGTGCGGGCCGTGACTCACCTCAAATCAACCTTAAGCGCTTTCCTTTCCGAATCCCCTTCGCAACAAAGCCAGCGGGAGTTCCTCACTTTTTGCCATAGCCTGGCGCTTCTCTGCGTGCGCCGGAAAGTCAAAAATACGCACAGCAATCCGGCCTTTGCCGGCATGTCTTTCGAGCAGCTCGCGTGGGAGTGCATCGCTGATTTGTTCGAACGCAATGAAACCGGCGCATTCCCCAAGCTGCGGGCTTATTTCAACGCTCGAGCTTGGGAGAAGCAAAGCGAAGGCGAACTGGAATCCCTGACCCGGCGTTTGATTTTTGGTCAAATCCAGTGTGCCCTTTTTCGGCTGTACCGTGAAAGCGATCCCGCGCTCGGCAAGCTGCTGCGCAATCTCAAGCTCGCGCTCAGGCATTCGCAAACACTTGTACTCGTCCGGCACCACGGCCAGTATTGGGTTCACCTGAGAGAATGTGAAGGGCGGTCGACCGCGAAGGAAATTCTGCCGGCGCATGTTCTGGCAGCGCATTTCAAAGCCGGCCTGCGGGGAGAGTTGCGCCTGCCGCGGGCTTTGTCCCTGTTCGCGCAAGTTCTGCGTGAGTATCATGAGCACTATCGCGCCGAGTTTCCCCTGACCGGCCTGGCGGTCACGCTGCGCGAGTCCTTTGCAAGTCTCCATCGTGTGTTGACGGAAGACGGCGGCGGCCACGAGGGGTACACCCCCGGCGAGATTGAAGGCATGATCGCGGCGAATGTGGCGGCGGTCAAGGCGCAAAGGCACGGCGCTTATGTCGCCAGGCGAAAAATCCCCGCGGAGACATACGAAGCCTATTTCCTTGCCATCCAGGATTTGCTGAAAGCGGAGTTTGTGCCGGGCGGCGACGCTCTGCGCTCCTATTACGACCACCTGCGAACCCACCTTCCTGGTTTGTCTCGCGAACAATATCAGCGCCAGTGCCGCTGTCACTTCGAATATCTCGCCAAATTGAGCCGCGGGAAGCTTCTCGACCAGTTCAAAAAAGAATGGTGAAATCTTCTGCAAGCGCGGCGCGCTGTCACGACTAGCAGAGTAAGAACGCCTCCCGGACACGGTGAGGCGGAAAGGCCAACTGCTGATGACGCATCCTCCCGAATCTCTCATTGAAGCATACGTCCGTCATCCGGACGACTTGAGCGCGGTGCAGCGCGACGCAATCGCCGGTCATCTGGCCGGCTGCCGGGCCTGTCATGAGGTCGGGGAGTATCTGCGTTCTTTCTATCTCGAGTTGGAAGCGTTGCAACACAAAACTTCGCTGCAAGTAGAGCAATGGCTGCAAAAGCACTCTGCCCCTGCCCAAAAGGTTACACTCCATCCTTTCAAGCCGCAGCGGGAAGTGCTGCGCGCAAGCGATGGCTACACTGTGGTGCTGGCGGCGCTGACCCATGAGCCGCCAGCACTGCGTTTTCAAACGGTTGCCACTTTCACTTCTGCCGGGCAGAACGTGTTACTGCGCCTCCTCCGCGATAACGCGAGCGACAGCTTCCGCCTCTATCTGCTTGCGGATCCGCAGAGCCGGCGCGCGCACGCCCTGGTGTCGTTTCCGGCTCTGGCATTGGAGGTATTGACCGATGAAAAGGGTCGGGCCGCGTTCACGCTTGCGGCACACGTCATTCCCAAGGACTGGGAGGCCGTGCAAGTTGTGTTGCGCTTTCCGGTACACGATCTCCAGTTGCACGCCGCAGCCTTGGGCCAAAACACCGTGATTTGGGAGGCGGCCGGGCACGTGATCACGCTTGCCTATGTGCAAGGGACATTAACACTCGAGGCGCTGCCGCAGAAAGCCAACACGCCGGCCTGCTGCTTTGCAGCCTTTACGGCAGCGAATGGGCAAGTAGTGGGGGTGGCGCTGCACAACGGCAAAGGCGTCCTTGCCCTGGCGCCGCTTCCGGAAACACTCACGCTGCGGTTCTACTGCTGACATGTCTGATTTCGCTTGCCCCTCTCCAAACCAGCCGCGCACGCTCCTTGCTGTCGAACAGCGGTTTCAAAACCTGCGGGAGTATCTGGCTTATCCTTCGTCCCCGCGGCAACGCTTGCAGGCGATCGACAAGTTTCTCGGCTGGCTCGGCAACGAAGCCGAAGACTGCGAGCCGTATTTGCTGGAGCTAGGCCAGCACGTGCCCGCTTTGCTTGACGATCTCAACGAAGTGGGTGGCGCGCCGGAAGCCTGGCGCGCTTTTTGGGAAAGGCTGCGCGCGCTGCAAGCCCAGGTGCCGGCGCTCGCCACGATTGCAGGCTGGCCGGAGGCGATCAGCAAGCTGCAAGCGCTGCTGGTTGCGGCCTTTGCCTGCACCGGTGACGTGGCAGCGTGCGTGGCTTTGATCGACCCGGGCTTCGCCGACAAGCCGCCGGCGTGGCTTCAGCAACTCGAAGCCGAGCCGTTAGGGGCGCCGCTGGCACTCCTCAATCAAGCACGTGCACGCGCACAAGCGCAGCATCCGGAGATCGCCGAAGCGCTGCAAGGAGTCATGGCGCAGTGGCCGGCAATGGCAGCAGACAATGACTGCGTCGCCGTTCCTGTGATCGAGCGTGCCCTGCCCCTTCACTTCGAAGAGAGGCCGTCAGGCACTCTGCGCCGTGTGGCCGTCAGAATTTTGGCAACCGCGAAGGCGGCCAGCGACGAGGTCGACTTCAATGCACATGTTGCAGGCGCAGCCGCGAGTTTCTTTTCTCCCGCACAGGCGCCGATTGGCGCAGCGCGGTGCTTGCTCGCGGAAACGCATCCACGCCTGGCCCAGACTTTTTTCACCGGCAGAATCGTTTTGGACGCCGCCCATGCCTGGCACGCAGGCGGGTCGGCGAATCTCGCGATTGCCGGCCTCTTCTACTGCGCCGTGCTGCAATTCACCGACCAACGTGAGCAGTTTCACCTGGTCGGCAAGGTTGCGATCACCGGCGACCTCGACGAGAAAGGGGAAACGCTGCCGGTTGATGCAGCAACGCTCGGGGAAAAGGTACAAACCGTTTTCTTCTCGACGATGGAATACCTCGTTGTGCCGAAATCACAGCTTGTGGCCGCAGAAAACGCGGTGGAAGAACTGGCCCGGCGATATCCCAATCGCCGTCTCACCGTCATCGGCGTCAGGCATCTGCGCGAGATTTTCTACGACCGCCGCCTGGCCGTACGCCGGCGTGCCGGAATAGCCCGGCACCTGGCCCGCACAGCGTGGCGGAAAAAGTTTACCGTGATGGGATTGGCGACGATTCTTGCCTTGACTTTGATTATCGGCAAGCTGCTTTACGGGCCGCTGGACAAGAATCCCAGAGTGGGGGTATTTGCCGGCGAGTCGTTGCTGGTCAAGAACAAAAAGGGCGACGTTATCGACGAAATTTTTGTGGGCCCGGCTACGGTGCAGCGGGCCAACAGCCCAGGGTATGACAACGAACTGCAGGGTTTGCACTACGTGGCTTTTTTTGACGTCGATGGCGACAGCCTCAACGAAGTCTTTTGGCTGCAATGGAACGATGAGAAAACGGCACAACCCGGCATGATTTGCTGCAAATCAGTTGGGGAAGATACCTTGCGCTGGTCGATCTCCCTGCGGCGCACGCTGAACTTTCCCCGCAAGCCGGATGTGAAGAGTGACTATTTCTATCCCAAGCAAATCGCTGCCGGCGATTTTGACGGTGATGGCCAGGGCGAATTGTTCGTCAACTCCAGTCAAGACTTTTTCCCTGCGCTGGTCATGAAGTTGGAGGCCAGTACCGGCAGGGAATTGGGGCATTACGTGCACGTCGGGCAATTAAACGCGATGAAAATGGCCGATCTGGATCAGGATGGAATCACGGAGATCTTGCTGTGTGGCATCAATAATGCCTTTCGCAAGGCCTGTCTTGTCGTGCTCGATCCGCGCTTCATCGCCGGACATTCTCCTTGGGCGGGCGACTATGAACTCACCGGCTACTCTGCCGGCCTGGAAAAAAACTATGTGCTCATTCCCAGAACCGTGGTCGGCGATGCGTTTGCAGAGGAATCGAAGAACAACATTGCGCTCGCGCTGTTCCTGGAGCAGGCCCGCCGGAATTTCTTTTTGCTCATCCGCGACGCTTCCGGGCCCACGCCGCCTTTGAGCACCCGGCAGATCATGTTGTATGGCTACTTCGGTTTTGATTTGCGCGCGCAGGGGTTCGGCACACATGACGATTACGATTTGGTGGCGGAGAAACTGCAGCGCGAAGGCCGTCTCCGCCGCATGCCGGATTTCGCCTATTTTGAGGAATACCGGAAAACCATGCTGTACTGGGACGGCGCCGCGTGGCGCAACGAGCCGGTGATGAACAAATGGTATTTGAAGGCACGGGAAGAGTGAGCGCGAAACTCCTCACCTCATGCGGCGGTCTTGAAAGGAGAATGCTGTGACGTCTCTACGGGAACATTCGGCTGTAACGATTTCTCAAGAAAAAGACCAAACCTGTCAAAACAACCGGCCGGTTATAACCTTTGCGCAACTCGAAGTGGAGTTCCGGCGGCGTGGCGTGGAACTCGGTTTTGAAATATCTGCTCCCAAGGCGTTGCCTCCTGAGCTTTGTTTTGATGACATCCATGTGGAGCAGAAGAGCATGCTCATGAAGAGGCATGACGAACTGCGCCTGCAGCAGTTCGAACCGCTTTTGCGGCTCAAGCAAAGCACCCTGCAGGAGCTCACGGCGAGGTGGCAAGCTGCGAGAAGTCGGGCAGACCAACTGCGCGAAAGAGGGGTGAGTGAAAATTCGGCTGGTTACTTGATTCGGGCGGGCTATATCATGTTGACTGCGCTCGTCTGGATTCTCAAGCTGATGCTCGAGCAGGTGATGCCGTCAACCAGCGACGGCTCCGCATGGCAAGCGGCACTGCAGAAGTTGATGGAAGAATTCCTAAAGGATTGGCGCAGTTACGTGTTGCCCGGTGCCATCATACTCATTGCGGTGATTCTCGAAGTGTTGCCGCGCTTGTGGACTTCTTTGCGTAGTCAATCCACCTATACGGTGATTCTCCGCATCGGCCGCTGGCAGGGGGCCGTCAGCATTCTGCTTCTCGGGAGTGGCATCATCGGATACAAGATCCGGGAATCCATTGCAATCCTTGAGTTCTTGTCGCCGCTGTTGCTTGGTGCCGGCTTTGCGCTGGCCGCAGCGAGCCTGATGTTGGTTCTCTTTTCTTCCGGCGAGTTTGCTTTCGGAAAATCCTTGCCGCCGGCTGCCACCAGTGAAACAAAGCGGCAATCTGCGAGGGGGGTGTCCGTTATTGTTCCGCCTGCTCTGCGCAGGCTCAGGCTGATTCCAAAAGAAAGGCTTAACAAGCTGTTGCTGTTTGCGGCCACGGCCGGTTTGCTCGTGCTGATGTCCGCCGCCTTCCTCGGCAGGCACCGTGAGATCGTGCTCGCCTCGTTGGCGTTGTATCTTGCCCTGGGACTGCTTTGTTTTGCGATCGGCAAAACTCAAGAAGGTGTGTTTCGAGCGGAATTGGCAACGAAACAGGAGACCGACGCCGCCGCGGAGGAACTCAGAAGCCTTCGGGAAGAGTTGAAACGGAAGGCCGATGAACATGCTGCCGCAATTAAAACCCTGGAACTCGAGTTTCGCCGGTTGCGCATTGCCTTCCTGGATGGCTTTGATTATGCCCGGCGGTCTCTCAATACTCTCCGCCATTCCCATGCTGCGTGACACAAAGAAAATGCCCGATGATTCTTCCCAATTGCCGCTGACCAAAAAGGAAGTTGATCAGCAAAAGGAGACTGCCGATGCTCTGGTGAACGCGGTCTTCGAGTTCTTGAAGAAGGGTGTCCAAACGCTGCTGGATGATAACCCATTGCGCCAGCAAGGCAAACAGGATGGACAGAAGCAGATTCACCGGCTGTCACAGGAGTCTGATCCGCCCCAAGAAGCTTCTCTTGAGAGTATCATAGATCGTCTGATCACGAGCTTCAGCTTTCCCGGGAGGCTGAAGCTGGCGTATGAGCAAAAAGAGCGCTTTATCCGCCTGTGTGTGGACAAGAGAGAGCGTCGCGCGTGGCAAAAGGAAATGAATCCCCTGGCAGAGGGCCAGGGTGCACAACAGCAAGGACAAAACCCTGACAACCATCCCTCGTGGATCGCGGCGCTTTTCTATTGGCTGGGGGCTCTGGTCATGATCGCTGGAGAAGTGCCACTAATCGTGCTGGTCATCATGGGCTTCTTTCAGGGCCAGTCGGAGCAACTGCCAAAAAATGCATTGTTAATCAATAGCATCAAATTGTATGCACCAATTGTATTGATCGCCGCGGTTTTTGGCATGGGGTTTTATGTCAAAGTCTTCTGGGAACGGTTGCCCGTAATAAAATCTCAGAATGAACCAGCTCAAAGTCGCTTGTTTATGCAGAAGATCAAGCAAATGATGCAGACGAGTAGGCAAATAGGGCGGCGTTATTTTCTGTTGTTCATTGCCGTTGTGGCGACGATTCTTATGTTGGCGAGTTTTCGACCACTGCTGTTTGGCGGTACGCCGATACAACAGGCGATGCAAGGCTGGCTGGGAACAGTGGCGTTCTTACTCATGGCCCTTATATTTCCCAATCTTGGTGCGGTCTACTGGCTGCTGGGGAAGCGAAATTGGGTCGGTTGGCAGCGCGAGGCTCTGCGTCAAGGCAGAGAGAAAGAGCTGAATGAGAGTATATTGGGGCACCGAATTCGTCTGGCCCAGATTGCAGCGCACTCCGAGCTGGAGGCCGAGTTGTATGCTCGTCTTGCGGATTGTGTCAAAAGCCTTTACTGCCATGGCCTCAAGGAAGGCGTGCTCTCAGTTGAAGACCATCCCGAGGCTCAGAAAGCGTCGAATGCCCATAGTCTCACCAAGCTGGAGTATCTGCGCCAATCCTTGCTCGAATATCTTTCACAAAACTTGAGACCATTCCCGCAAGCTCATGGGCAAACGGGAACAGATTGTAGAGGCAGAGAATGAAAGCTCAGACTGAAGTCGTCGTTACTAAAACCGTGATTGCATTGTTTCTGGCCACTCTTATCTCGTTGGCTGTTTGGGGAATAGTGTGTCCACCGCCACCCGAGGATAGCCAGCACCGCGCGCTACTGGTCTTCTTCGACCTCACTGGCAGTATGAACCACGGGACAAAGTCTGACAGTGCCAAAAAGCATCTCAAGGACATCTTTGGCAGCCTCGCAGAGGGCGACACCATTGTCTGTCATCCCATACATGCTGCAACCATGTTTGACAAGGAGTTCTTTCGCGGCAAGTGCAAAAAGCCTTTTCAACTCGGATTTACGAGACAAAACACCTGTGGTGATTCTCTATTCCAAGCGGCAGAACGCAAGTTGGACAAGCTGCGCACCGTGCGTTCTTTGCGCGATTCCACCTGCATCTCGCAAAGCGTGGTGGTCATTCAGCGGTTTCTGGAAAAGTTTGCGGATTCAGGATTCGAACCAGAGATTTACTACATTAGCGATATGAAAGAGGAGGGGTGCCAGATGGACACATTGGGCATCGACAGTTTAATTGCGCCAAAAGGCCGGATGAGCACAGATTCACTAAACATCAAGATATCACACGTTTCTACGGTCGACGAAAGAAATTCGCCTGAGCAGGTGAGAAAAAAATGGGAGCGTTTTTTTAAAAGATATATTCCTCGGTTAAAACTCGACATCAAGTAATCCCGCAGCCGCAAACGTCCCCGGGCGGCAAGCCCGTCAATGAACATGACACCCGGTGCTCTCCTTTGGATTCTTCATAGACTCGCCCGACTCTCTTGCCCCCTCTGCTGCTTTGTTCACACTGGCGTGACTTTGAAGTGCAGAACGAGCGCCGGCGCTATCTGCGCCGTCCGCCTCACTCATACCGCAGCGATTCCACCGGATCGACGCTCGCGGCCTTGCGAGCAGGGAAGAAGCCGGCCAGCAGACCGATGATCATGAGCAGGCTGGTGGTGAGCAGCATGGTGACGTTCGACAAGACCGGCCGGCCGAGAAACTGCATCGGCCCGTCTTCGGCGGGCAGCAGCCGCACGCCGGTGATCACGCCCACGGAAAACAGCAAACCGAGCGCGCCGCCGATCATCGCGATCAACAACGCCTCGAAGGTGAACTGCGCCAGAATCACGCGCCGCCGCGCGCCCACCGCCATCTTGATGCCGATTTCGCGCGTGCGTTCCTTCACCACGATGTACATGATGTTGGCCACCCCCACGCCTGCGATCAGCAGCGTAAGCAAGCCCACCGAACCCAGGAAGATCGCAATGCCCAACGAAATTTTCGCGCCGATCTTTTCCTGCTCGATGAAATCCCAAATGCCGAGCGCGCGTTCATCACCGGGATCGAAGTTGTACCTCCGGCCCAGCACGCGATAGATTTCACTTTTTACCTGCTCCTGCCGCGTGGGATCGGAGGGCCGTACCAGAATCGAGTTCACGTATTTGTAGCCGTAGCGCGTGCGGAAGGTGGTGTAGGGCATGACCGCCCGCCGCACGTCGGGGCCGTTGTTCATGCTGGTTTGAATCTTCTTTTGCATCAGGCCGACCACGGTGAAGGGCACGCCGTCGACCAAAAGGGTTTTGCCGATGGGGTCTTCCGCGCCGAATATTTCGCCGGCGATTTCGCCGCCGAGAAACAGCACGCGGCGCTGCTGCGCCACGTCGGTCTCGTTCAAGAAGCGGCCGCCCGCCGCCGGATACATGCGCCGCATTTCCTCGAATTCAGGATTCACTCCTTCACATTCGGTGGTGGTGGTGAATTTCTTGTAGGTCAAGCTCACGTTCCTGCGGTATTGCGCGCTGAGGGCGGCGATCATGGGAATGGCCTGCTGCAGCAGGCCGGTATCTTCTTCCACCATGCGCACGCGCCGGCCCTTGGGCAGGCCTTGGAAGGCCAGACCGGTCTCGCCGCCATAGACGATCATGATGCGGTTGCCGGCGTTGAGCAGGCCGTTTTGCATCTGCCGGCTCAGACCTTCGCCGAAGGCGAGCAACAGCACCACGGCGATCGTGCCCCACGCAATCGCCATGATCGTGAGCAGCGCGCGCGTCTTGTGGATTTTCAGATCCTGCCAGAATTCCTTGAGAAGTTCGAGCCACATGGCATGTTCCCGCAAAGGTTGCGCCCGCAGCGCGGGCCGGTGGTGGACTCACGTGCGCAGGCAGTCGACCACGTTCAAATTGGCGGCACGGCGTGCCGGCATCAGACCGGCGGCCAGCCCGACGAGACTCAAGATCGACACGGTAATCGCCGCGACTTCGAGCGAAAGCTCGGGCGTGCCGACGAAATCCTTGATCGGAATGAATTGCAGGCCGAGAATCAACAGGTAAGCGATGAGAAAGCCGATCGCCGAGCCAAGCGCGATGATGAAGAAGGTCTCCATGAAGAATTGCAGCATGATGCTGCGCCGCGTGGCGCCCACCGAGCGCTTGATGCCGATCTCCCTCACCCGCTCCTGCACGACGACATACATGATGTTGGCCACGCCGATGCCGCCCACCGCCAGGGTCATGCTGCCGATCAGGCCGAGAAAGAGGTTGAAGGCCAAAAAGAAGTAGTGGAAAAACTTGTCCATCTCCGCGGTGTCCCAAATCCACACCGCGTTCTTGTCGGTGGGATCGAATTTGTATTTGCGGCCAAGCACCTCCCGCACCTGCGTGTTGACCGCCTCGGAGCGCGTGGGATCGAGCGGTTGATAGATGATGTTGCTGAGATGAATCGTGCCGAACACCGAGGCAAACGTGGCGGCCGGAATGAACACACGGTCCTGGTCGCGCGAGTTATAAGAGGAGTTTTGCGTTTTTTTCTGCATGACACCGATGACGGTGAAGGGCGTCTGGCCGACAAGAATGAGCTTGCCGACCGCTTCCTGCTCGCCGAACAGGAATTCTTTGACCTTGTTGCCGATCACCGCGACGCGGCGGCGGTGTTGCAGATCCAGCTCATTGAAGAAACGGCCGCCGGGCTCGGTGATGATGTTGCGCATGTCGGCATAAATGGGATAGACGCCGGTGATCAGCGGGTTGAGAATATTTTCACCCACACGCACCGGTACATAGCGGCCGCTGTATTCCGGACTGATGGCGCGCAGGCCCCGCACTTGCGCGGCCAGCAGCCGGGTATCGTCTTCAATGAAGGAGAGCGGCCGGCCGAGGCCAAAGCCCTCGAACGCCTTGGTGGTGCGGCCGGGGAACATGATGGCGATGCTCTCGCCGATGCCGTGCATGTTGATGGCGAGCTGTTTCTTGAAGCCCATGCCGAAGGCGAGCAGCACGATGATCGCCACCGTGCCCCAAATGATGCCGAAAATGGTGAGAAACGTGCGCAGCTTTTGCCCGCGCAGGTCCTGCAGGTATTCGGAAATGAATGTCGTCAATTGCGTCATGAGGGCAACTCACTGGCGGAATTGGCTGCGAGGCCGCGGCTGGGCGGTGCGCTGCATGGTGAAGAACATTGCCGCCCCGCGCCGCGGCGTGAAGCGCGCGCCGCGTTTATTCGATCTTCTTGACCGGCTTCTCGAAAACTTCGTCGCCCAGGTGCAACCCGGAGAGGACTTCGAGGTTGATGGCGTCGCTCAGGCCGGATTTGATCAGCCGTTCTTCCTCTTTGTTGTCCGGCAGTGCCACTTTTACCCACGCCGAATCGTTGCGAAAGGTCACCACCCGTTCGGGAATGGTGAGCACGCTGTCCTTGCGTTGAATGATGATGTTGGCATTGGCGGAGTACCCGGCGCGCAGGGTGGTGCCGTTGGTCGGCGCGAGGGTGATTTCAATGGGAAAGACCGTGGCGTTGTCTTTCTTTTCGGCTTTCAGCGAGATCAGGCTCAGGTGCCCGGTGATCTTGTCCTGCGGCAGCGCGCCGATCTTGATTTCGGCGGCCATGCCTTCGCGCAGCCGGCCGACATCGATCTCATCGACCGTGCCTTTGAAGATCAGTTGCCGCATGTCGGCAATGCGCATCAATACCGTGCCCTCCTGAAACGAGGTCAGCGGCGTAACCGGATCGCCGGCCTCGACGGTTTTGCTGAGCACATAGCCGGCGATCGGCGACTTGATGATGGTCTCGATCTGCGTCGTGCCAATGCGCACTTTGCCGCTTTGCAGCAGCGCCAGTTTTTCCTTCGCAATGTTGAGCTTGAGCTCGGATTCTTGATACCGGCGCTTGAACTCATCGAAGTCGCGCGGCGAAATCAAGGCGCTTTGCAGGAGTGACTCCTGGCGAATGTTCTCCTTTTTCAGATTCTCCAGCTCCACCTGCGCCAGTTCGACGTTGCGTTTGGCCTCCGCCAACTCCAGCGGCGTCGGATCCGGCCGGACTTCAAGCAGCGGGTCGCCGACATTCACATAGGCGCCAACGTCTGCGAATATCTTCTGCACCACGCCGGTGATCTTCGATTTGATCGAGATCTCATAGACCGGCTCGATCGTGCCCACCGCCAGCGCCTTGTCAACGATGCTGCCCTGGGTGACCTTGACCTTGGGCAACGCATCTTTTTCACTACCATTTCGCTTTCCCCAAATCAGAAAGGCGGCCGCGCTTACCACGACAACCGCGAGGCCCCCCAGCAGGATTTTTTTCTTCTTCATGGCACCTCCCTTCAGAATTGGCAGCGCAGCGAAGGTTTCGCCGCAGCAATATTGGCAAACACGTCCAAAATACGGCGGGCCTCGTGGAAGGTTGCAGATTGTCAGGTGGGGAGTTGTTTACCTGATCGTGCGACGAAGGAGGGATGATGCACTGAAACGCGAGCCGGTGGCGCAAGGCACAAAACGCAGGGTTTGGAATTGGAAGGACATTCGCGAATTCTGTGTGGCAATGATTGCCATGCTCGCCGCGATTGCAATCGCACTTCCGAAACTCAAGCCGAGGTATTGGCCAGCGGTTCGTGGTCGCCTTTGAACGACTTCAGCCTTTGACTTGACAATTACTGCTCAGGCCAATTTCAAGGCAGGAACAAATCGAAGAACCGGCGCAGGGTGTCACCCTTGGCAACGATCACGCGCTGCGTTTGAGTGCCCAGGCGCGGATGGCGCGCACTGATTTCATGCAAGCCGGGGGAAAGTGCCAGTGGTGCCGCTAATGGTGTGGTGTCATAAGCTCTGCCGTCAACCCAAATTTCACCCCAGGGATTGACGGCCACCTCCAAATAGCCGATTTCATCATGCAAATTGAGATACAACGTGTCAGACTCGAGCGCGGCCGCGACAACTTCTGCGGCCACCACCGGCAGGCTTTGCACTGCGAAGTGCAACTCGTAAACGCGCGTGGCCGCTGCCGGCTGCCAATAAAGCGGGGTGGCGCCGAGCGAATCGCCTTCCACGTAGACGCTGGCGCGCGGCTCACTCATGATCAAGATCCGGCGATTGGGGACGCCATTGTAATTCATCGCCGTGGTTGTCACCGGTGGCGCGGTGCTGTTCTCTTGATCCCGGGCGGCGACCGGCACCGGCATCGCTGTGAGTGGCGGCCGCGAGGCTTCCGCCGCAGAGACCGGCGGCGCAGCGGCAGATTCGGACTGCGGAATCTCGCCGGCGGTGTCGCCGCCTTTGGGAGGCATCTCTGCCGCGTTTTTCGTTTCCGCCGGCGGCGGCGCGGCATGATCGAATTGAATATTCAACAGCCCGATGCTGATGCTCGCCAGCACCAATGCCGTGGCCGGCACCAGACGCCGCAGTGGCCGGGCTGTTTGCTTTTTCTTGGTCGCCGGCGGCCGTGCAGAGACTGGCTCGACCGGAGAGTCATATTTGACCGCAGGATAGGTTTCCGGACTCTCGAGAAAGCTCACCAGTTTCTGCGCATTGGTGCGCAGCTCGTAACGCCGTTCGAAATGTTCCAGTGCCTCCAGCAAATCGGCGGCACAGGCAAAGCGCATTTCCGGTGCCTTGGCGAGCAGCTTGCGGGAGAGCGCGGCCAGCTCCGCGGGAATCTGCGGCCGCAGCTTCTCCACCGGCGTGGGATCGAGATTTGCGATGCGATGCAACAGAGCGGATTGCGTGTGATCGGCAAAGGGTGCTTCACCGGTGAGCATCTCATACAACACCGCGCCCAGCGAGAACAAATCACTGGCTTCGGTGGCCGCCTGGCCGAGCACGATTTCGGGCGGAAAGTAGGCCATGGTGCCGGCGAGGTTGCGCTGAGCTTCGTCGAGATCAACCGCCAATCCCAAATCCGCGAGTTTGACTTCGCCGGTGCTCGCCACGAAGATATTTTTCGGCTTGACGTCGCGATGCAAAATGCCGTGCTGATGCAGCGCCTGCAAGGCGCGGGCGACTTCCTTGGCAATCCACACGCACAATTCGATGGGCAGCGGCCTTTGCACGACTTCGGCGAGCGTGCCGCCCTCGACGTATTCCAGCACGAGGTAGGGATTGTCGTCCAGGCCGCCGGCGGCATGAACCTGGCGCAGATTGGGATGCACCAAACGGCGGCCGATTTCGCTTTCGACGCGCAATTGCTCGCGCACATGCAGGGGCGCAGCGGGTTCGGTCAACGCCTTGATGATTACCATGCGCTGGTTTTGATGGTCGAACGCCTTGAACACGCTGACCCAGGGCCCGCGCCGCAGCTCGGCGAAGATCTCGTATCCCTCAATTGCGACCATTGTGCCATTGCTTCATTTTGTAATGAATCCAGCGCCGGGAAACCCCCAACCGTTCGGCGGCATGCGTGATGTTGTTGTCCAGCTCGTCCAGCGTCTTTTCCACCAGCCGCCGTTCCATTTCCTCGAGCGTCATGCCCTGCGGCAAAAACAGCTCGCGGCCGGCCTCCTGCAGGCGCAAATCCGCCGCGGTGAGGCAGGTCTCTTTCGCCAGCACCACCGCGCGCTCGATCGTGTTTTCCAGCTCGCGCACGTTGCCCGGCCAGGAATAGCCGGTGAGCTGATCGATCGCCTCGGGCGTGAAGCCGGCAATCTCTTTGCGGTTCTTGGCGGCATACTTGCGCAGAAAGTGATGCGCCAACAGCGGAATATCGCGCGCGCGCTGGCGCAGCGGCGGCATCACGATGTTGATGACGTTGAGGCGGTAATACAAGTCTTCACGAAACGTTCCGTTTTTGACCGCCTCGGCCAGGTTCTTGTTGGTGGCGGCGATGATACGCACGTCGACGTGGCGCACCTGATTTTCCCCGACCCGCTTGATCTCGCCCTCCTGCAGCACGCGCAGAAGTTGGGTCTGCAGATTGGGGGAAAGATCGCCGATCTCATCGAGAAAGAAGGTGCCGCCATGCGCCGCTTCGAACAGCCCTTTTTTCTCCGCAATCGCGCCGGTGAAGGCGCCCTTCTTGTGGCCGAACAGCTCACTTTCCAGCAGCGTTTCCGGCAGCGAGCCGCAAAACAGCGCGATGAACGGCTTCTCCCGGCGGCTGCCGTTGTAGTGCAGCGCGCGCGCCACCAGTTCCTTGCCGGTGCCGCTCTCGCCGAGAATCAGCACCGTGGCATCGGACTCGAGCACGCTGTTCATCATGTCGAACACGTGCTTCATCTTCGGGCTTTGGCCGATGATGCCCGCGAAGGCGCTGCCGGCGGCGGCCTGCTTGCGCAGATGGCGGTTTTCCTCGCGCAGGGTCTCGTACAATTGCGCGTTTTCGATGGCGATGGCCGCCTGGTTGGCAAAGGCACTGAGGAAGGGAACGCTGGTCTCGGTGAAGCCGCTGCGCTGCAGAATGCTGTCGAGATAGATCACGCCGATGGGCTTCTGTTTGATGGCGAGCGGCACACAGGCAACCGATTGAATGCGGTTGAGGATGATGCTCTCCGCGTTGCGCAACTGCTCGTCGGCTTGCGCATCATAGCTGATCATGGCTTCGCTGCGTTGCAGGACTTGCCGCACCACGCTGTTGGAAATGTCGGTGATGTCCTGAATGTTTTCCGCGGAAATGTTGCGCGCCGTGCGCACGCTCAGCTCGCCGTTGCCGTTGTTCAGCAAAATGAAGCCGCGCTCCGCGCCCACGGTCTCCACTGCAATGTCCATGATTTTTTCCAGCAGGGGATCGAGCTCGCGCAGCGTGTTGATGATGGTGCTGATGCGGGAAAGCGCTGAAAGCGCGTCGCCCGTCTGGCGGTCAGAAAGAGTCGTCATAGGTTGATGCGACCACCTCCATGGTCCAGCCGGTTGCTGCCGCGTTTGCCTGTGCCGCCGGCAGCCCGCCGGCGCACGTCATTGCACGCGAAAGGCCGCCGGCGCAGAGGTGCTGGTGTTGCCGAATTCATCGCTCACCGAAACGGTCCAGCGGTATTCACCGCCGGCCAGGATGCGATCCACCGTCACGGCTGAGTCCTGTTCACTGAGAGCGGGACTCTCCCAAGCCAGTGTGTTGATGCCGCCCACCACGCGCGTCACGCGCGCGCGATAGCGGAAGGGAAAGGGCAGGTCCATTGGCCGCCAGCTCAGCCGTGGACGGGCGGTGACCACTTGCAAGTCGCGCGGTGTGCTGGCCTCGGGCAATTGATCAATAATGCGAAACAGAATCAGTTCTTTGGGATTGGCCTTGCTGCCCAATCGGTCGCGGACGTTGAGGCGGATGGGATAGCCGATGGCCGCGTGCAGTTCCCCCTGCGGCAATTCTGAACCGAAAAGTCTGAAATCAAACAGGCCGGCCGCGGCCGTGACTTGCATGGTATCCTGCAAGCCCAAGGCGGGAAGCTCGATGACCACGCTGGCAATATCCGCCAAGCCGTCGGGGTCGGACACTTCCGCCTCGAACAGCGCAAAGTATACGTCCTCTTCCGGAGGCAGGCTGCCGACATGAAAGGTGCGTCCGGCAAAGCTGGTGATCTGGGGAAGCGCATCCAGCTTGAACAGCAGGCGCTGCGGCGTTTCCTGCTGCACCAGCACGCGCACAGAGTCCTTTACATAGCGCGGATCACGGGCGAAGACCCAATACTCGCCGACCGGCACTTCGCGAAAGCTGAACAGGCCGTCGCTATCGGTGGCGGTGCTGAGATTTTGCGGCGACAACTCGATGGTGACGCCGCTGAGCGCCAGAAAGGGCTGATAGTAGGTCGTCACTTGCCCGCGCAGCACGCCGGTTTCGACGAAGCGATCCGAGCCGGGATCGAGCGGGTTTTCATGAGGCACGTCGCCGAAGCAGCCGCTCAGAACCAGGGCAGCCGGTAGCGCCATCAGTGATCTCATCATGGAAATCCGAATCCAAATGAATCCACGCAACCTTGCTTGCTCCCCGCTTAACCTGGAATTATACCGGCAGGCGGGCGGTTTTGGAGAGGCAGCGCAAAAGTGGCGGAAATAAAATTTGCAATTTGTTAAGAGGCCTAGTAGATTGCGGCGACTTGAATTACCGCGCCGGCGGCGCGGCAGGCCCGCGCCAGCCGGATGAAACCGGCGGCAGTGCCGCGGTCTCGCGCGCGCGGCGAAAAAGTTGCCATCCTGTAATCTGAAAGCCCGCAGTGCGGAAGAACTGCCGTCCCCGGGGGATCACCAGCCCAAGCGCAAAGGATACTCGCCGTGTTAGCCATTCATGTCAAAAACGACGAATCCCGCCAGCTCTATCTTGCCGAATGCCCCATGCCGGAGTACCGCAGCCAGGAAGTCCTGATCAAAGTCCACGCCACTGCCGTCAATCGCGCCGATCTGCTGCAGCGCCGCGGCTTTTATCCGCCGCCGCCCGGCGCCTCCGACATCATGGGGCTGGAAGCCGCGGGCGTGATTGTCGCCACCGGCGCGGAAGTGTCGCACTGGCAGGTCGGCGACCGCGTTTGCTGTCTGCTGCCCGGCGGCGGCTATGCCGAATATGTGAACTGCCCGCAAGACTTGCTGCTCGCCATTCCGCCGGCGTGGACTTTCGAACTCGCCGCCGCGCTGCCGGAAGCGTTTTATACCGCATTCGCCAACCTGTTTGGCGAAGCTCGCCTGCGCGCCCGGGAAATTGCGTTGATTCACGCGGGTGCCAGCGGCGTGGGCACTGCCGCGATTCAACTCGCGCGCTACGCCGGCGCGTGGGTGATCGTCACTGCCGGTTCCGAAACCAAACTCGAGCGCTGCCTGGAACTGGGCGCCAATCATGCCATCAACTATCGCACCGGTGATTTTGCCGAGCGCGTGTTGAAGATCACCAACGGCGCCGGCGTTGACGTGATTCTGGATTGCATCGGCGCCTCCTACCTCGCCAAAAATCTCTCGCTGTTGAAATTGAAAGGCCGGCTGGTGATCATCGGCGTGATGGGTGGGGCGAAGGCGGAGATCGATCTTGCCGTGCTGCTGCGGCGCCGCCAGCGGGTGATCGGCTCCGTGCTGCGCTCGCGCACACTGGAGGAAAAAGCCGAGTTGACCCGCCAGTTCCGCGGCAAGGTCATGCCGCTGCTGCGCAAAGGCCTGGTGCAGCCGGTGATCGACTGCGTTTTCCCGCTCACCGCAGTCGAGCAGGCACATGCCTATGTTGCGACGAACCGCAATGTGGGAAAGGTGGTGTTGCAGGTGGAGGGCTTGGCCGAGGCGCCTGCGAATTGAATCGCAGGCGAAGAAACGCAAGTCGTCCACAGACGACCTGCACCCAATGGAGGAGAGTCACAATTTTGCGACTCTTACATCTTCACCTCTGGGGGCATGCCAGGCGGCATTGGCCAGAGCACAACGCAAAATTCAGATGCCAGTAACTTGACAATGTTGCAGCGGTTTTCAATTTGGTGAACGGGTTCGCAGTCCCCGCCCCTCGTGGGCGGCGGTCAAAGCCAATAGATTCGCGGTTGCCACAGTGCCCCACGAGGGGCAAGACTGCGATTCTCTCGCGCCCATTTGAGAGCGCTATAAGGTGACGGATTCCTCCCCTCCTCGTGTCAACCCGCAGGCACCTTCGTGAGCAAGCTGCGAGCCGCAAAATCCACACTGGCGGTACGGCACGTTCAAGCAGATGCTTCCAGCATGATACGCAAAATCGTGTGGGGGGCGACTCGATATTGTCAGCGTAATTCCACCCCGTCCTGCAAACGAATCTCGCGACGCACTCGGCGGTGCGCCCGGCCGGTCACCGGGATTTGTCTGCGCGCGAGTGCTTTCATCGCACAACCGGCTATCCCGCTGTTCTCACCCTCCCCAAGCCATTGGCCCCATTCTTGTGAGACCGCCGCTTCCACCAGCGTGATTTGCGCCGCAGCAGGCGCTGCAGCGAAGGCAACATTGCCGCTGCCGCGCGTTCGCCCTCTGCCACCAGCTCGCGCGCGCGGCGAAATTCCGCCCAATGCACGCTGCCGACATTGGGCCGCACGGTCAGATCCGCCAGTTGCAACAGCATGTGATTCAAGCGGCGGCTGGTGATGGTATTGGCGCGGAAGATGATGTCCACCACGTTTTCAAATTCCGGCAGGCCGTCGAGGGTTTGTCCGACATCGACGGCGATGACGATCTCGGCGCCCAGCTCACGGCACGCCAGAATCGGCACCGGCGCCACGACTGCGCCATCCACCATCTGATAGCCGCGATGATTCACCGGCGGCAGAAATCCCGGAATGGACATGCTGGCTTCCACCGCGCGGCGGAGGCGGCCTTCGCGAAACACGATCTCCTCGCCGGTGGTCAAATCCGTGGCCACACAGGCCAGCGGCACCTGCACTTCGTCAAAACTCTTGTCGGCCACGATGAAATCGACGGCCATGGCGATGCGCCAGCCGCCGACCAGCGAAGGCCGGCTGTGCGCCAGATTGATGACGATGCGCTCCTTCACGTAGGTCGCCACCTGCGCGAAGAAATTTTCCGCCTCCTTCTTCTTCTTGAAAAGTTCCAATCCGCTTTTCTCGAATTCATTGCTGCTGATGAACTCGAGCGCGAGTTTCTCCACGGCCGTGGCCCGCGGCTCGAGCGCGTAGGCCGCGCCCACCAGCGCGCCGATGCTGGTGCCGGCAATCACATCGATCGGAATGTGGTTGGCTTCGAGGATCTTCAACACGCCGATGTGCGCCAGGCCGCGGGCGCCACCGCCGCCCAACGCCAAACCCACGCGCGGACGCCGCCACAGTGCTTTGAGCGATTGCATAGATCTGCTTTCAAATTCTCCCGCTGAACCGAGCTGCCACATGGACTTGCAGTGATGATCGCGAGGCGGGTGAGCCGCAGCGTTTTCTGGAGCAAGTTTGTTTTGACCGGCCCGCCTGACGCGCATCACCACGGCGACGTGATGAAGAATTCCCGCAGCGCTGCAGAGCCGCAAAGGTTCGTCAAGATCTGGTAATCATTGGCTGTCTCCATTTACGGCAGACTGAAGTCAAATCTTTGCTTGCGCCTCTTTGCCTCTTGCCGCTTGGCGTGCGCGTTGCTTTTGGGTGTTCCGTCGCGTCCGGCTCATGAAATGGGAAAGCCGAAATATTGTAGGATGATTTCGGCATCCTGCACCGGGTTCTGCGCGGCGCTGGTACGGTCGGGTTTCGAGCGGTCGACCAGCCGGCCTGCGGCTGCCTGCACGGTCAGCGGATAGGCGGCATCCGCGGCCAGTTTGCGCAAAGCCAGGATGAAAGTGGGGGCATAGCAGTTGGGCGACGGCCCGACACCGATCGCTGCGCGCAACACCATGCCGGCGGCGCGCCGCGCACACGTCCGCGCCCGGCCGAGGTTGCCGGCGGTTTGCACGGCGCGCGCCTCGGCCAGTTCCGCCAGATAGTCGCGATCCATCTCAGCTCTCCAACAAGCGCCGCAGGTTTTCCCCCAAGACCAATGCCATCTCTTCTTGAGTGAAATCCGCCTGTGCCATGGCCAGCCGCTGCGTATTGAGTACCTCGTTGCGCCAGCCGCGCGGAAACACACCGGAATCGGTGCCGAACAGCAGCCGTTCAGCCCCAAAGACGGCGCGGCTGCGGTGGAAAACCTCCGCGAGTGTGAGCTTCTCGGGTTGCGTGGGGATCCATTCGTTGGAGCTGGAAGTGTCGACGTATACGTTTTCGCATTGCGCGCCCAGCAGCAAGGTTTCGCGGAAGAAGCCGGCGCCGAAGTGCGGAATGATGAATGCGGTTTGCCGGAAGCGATTGGCAACCGGCTGCAGATCGAGCGGTTGCGCGAAGCGGCTCGCGTAAACGCGGGGCAGGCCGGCCAGATCGCGCAGTTTGATCTGCAGCATGCCGCAATGCACGAGCACGCTCAGGCGGCGCTGCGCCACGGCTTCGAAAAACGGCAGCAAGGCCTCGTCATAGAGATGATAATGATGCAGCGCCGGGAACAGCAGCACGCCGCGGTATTGGAGTTGCTCGCTGAGCTTGTGCACCAGCTCCACGCTGCCGCCGTTGCGGGGATTGATCATGAAAAAGCCGGTCAAGCGGCCGGCGGCGAGCGCGAGCGCCTCGGCCACTGCCACGATTTCCTCCGGCAGGCTGGCAAAAATCACTGCGCGATCGACGTGGTGGCGGTCAAGCTCCTCCAGCCAGCGCTTGAGATGCGCGCTCACTTTGCGGCTGGGCAGCTCGAGGTTGGCGGCCGCCGCCAGCTTGGTGAGTTCCTCCTCGAGGTTGGCAGCCGGATCTTTTTGACGGATCATGGCGGTGAAGAAATCGTGGGAGAAGAAATGCAGGTGGGAATCGAACAGGAACATGGCGCCCTACCTTTCGCAGTCGCAGAGTGAGGTCGGCAATGGTCTGCTGCCGTGCAAAATAGCAATTCCCGGCAAAGGCGCAAGGCCGCATTTGGCCGGCCACGCCGCGCGGCACCGTGAAATGCTTGCAGGCGAAGGGGAATGGCCGCGCCGGCCCGCGTGCGCTGGCCCCTTGCAAGCCGGAAACAGATTCTACCACTAAGACGCCAAGCTCTTTTCTTGTCGTCTTGGTGGTGAGAGAATTCCTGCTCTTTTTGCGCCGGTTCAAGTTTGAAGCGACTACGCTCGGTGTCTGTTACCTTGAAATGTAAATCCACCACCGCTGTCATCCTGCAAGGATCCTGTGAAGATCTGGGCACACTGCCGAGCACTTCACAAAATTCGCCGGAATGAAAGACCGAGAGGCCGATTCTGCGAATCGAGGCAACAGGCCGGTAGTTGGGGACACCGCGCAGTCACAAGGTCATTGCCAAAACCGCCCGTGACGCGGAGAACGCAGAGAAAGGCTTTCTTGATGTGACCACTCTGTGCTCTCCGCGTCGCCGTGGTGCAGAGGCTTGCTTTGTAGTCAAGAATCTTTCAGAATTCTATTCTGAGTTCGAAGCACCAAGCGCCTAAGGCGGCAAAGCAGAGCGCAGTTGCGAGGCTGGCAACGCCGTCGCGCCAGCCGGCACCGGCGCAGCCCTTCGGCCTTGCTGCAATTGCAGTTGCAGCACATTAGCAGCGTCGCGTTTGAACTGCGGGGACAGCATGATCGTGAGGTGACCGGCGGCATATTCATGCAGGCGCGGCACGGACCAAGCCTGCTGCAGCGTCCGCACGTGCGTGAGGGGCACGATCGCATCGTGCGCCGCCGCAAAAATCTCGAGGCGTTCCGGCGGCAGCAACGGCCGGTAGCCGAGCGGATCCAGACGCGCGGTCAGCGCCGCGGTTTGCGGCCGCGACCACTGCGCGCGTTCGAGCTGCGCGCGCAAGCGGTGCCCCAGCACCGAATCCCACACCAAATCATTGAACGAAGCCGGCGGCATGGCGAGCACGGCAAAATCGAGCGCCGGCTCGCCGCAGACGGTCAAGGCCGCCAGCCACGCGCCCAGGCTGAATCCGAGAATGCCGATCACCGGCGCCGCGTTGGCGCGCAGGTAGAGTGCGAGGCGGCGAACATCAGCGATGGCCTGGCGCGCCGCCTGCCAGGTGAGTTCGAAATTCGCGGTGTAGAAGAGATCGCCGGAAAAGCTGCCTGGCGGCGTGCGGCGATGATGATAAGGCAGCTCGAGGAAATAGGCGGAGGCGCCCGCCGCCACAATTGCCTGCAAAAAGGGTCGATACGCCAGCGTCGAGATGCTCATCAACCCGTGCAACACGATCACCGCCGGCCGGTGGAGCTGGCGTTCCGGGGCAAAGGTACGAACGAAAACCGTGTCGTTCTTCGGCCAGGCGGAAACCAGCGCGGAAGGAAAACTGAAATCGCGGCGCCAGACTTGGCCCTGCCGCTGCCAGGCAGTGCCCTGCACTTCTTCACTGCGGCAGGCACTCACTGGCGGAAACAGAGACGCGGCTTGCGCCGCGCGGGAAGCCGTGGGAGAAAGAGGCGGGAACTTACGTTGCTGGCGGCGCGCAATGGTCTGCATACCGCGGCAGAAGAGTTCATCGAGCCAGCGCGCGGCTGGTTGGAGCAGGGAGGAGTTCATTGGTGAGAAAGCTGAATTTCACTGCCCCGGCTTGCTCAAGTGCATCAGCCGCCGCAGCAGCGGTACATACAGCGCCGTGGGCAGCGCCTGCGTCAGGCGATACAACAGGCTCATGCGCCTCGGATAAATATACAACCGCTTGCGCTTCGCCACGGCCGTGATCATCAAACGCGCGGCTTGCGGCGGTTGCATCAGCCAAAAGCGGTTGGGATTGCCCCGGTTGATGTCCGTGTCCACAAATCCGGGATGAATCATGGTGAATTGAATTTTCGGCAGCTCGACCGCCAGGCTTTCGAGCAAATAAGCCAGGCTGATCTTGCTCACGCTATACAGGCCGCGATAGGGCAGGCCGCGCATCGAGGCCGCGGAGCCGATGCCGACAATCACTCCGGAACGCTGCGGCACCATGATTTCCAGCGCGGCAATGATCGTGTGCAGCGCGCCGTGCAGATTGGTGTTGAGCACCGTATCCGCGGCCTGCCAGGTCCAGTTGCGGAAGGAAGTATCCAGGCTCACGCCGCTGTTCACCCACACCGCATCCAGGCGGCCGGCATGCTGATGAAACGCGCGCACCGCCGCGAAGACCTGCTGCCGCTCGCGCACGTCACAGCCGCGCAGCCAAAACGTGCTGCCGGTGTGCGCCAGCCGGGCGGCCAGCGCCTGCAGCAATTCCACCCGCCGGCTGAGCAATCCGAAGGCGAGGCCCAAGGGGGCAAGGGCCTCGATCACCGCGGCGCCCAGGCCGGAAGAGGCGCCGGTGAGCAACACGGTCTTTCCCGACCAGTAGGATGCCACTGCACGATTCATTTTCCGTTTCCTCCTCTCTCGCAAACCAGCAGCGCCGCCAGCAACGCCGATCGCAAGCATCGGCTGGCGGCAAGATAGCGACAAATCGCGGCCATGTCAAGCCGCGGCTCCCAGCCTCGCGCGCCGGTCGCGCGCCTTTGCAGCCGGCCGACATTTTTCTTTTTCGAGAAGGATGATTTTGATATAATCCGGTCACGCTTCAAGACACGCACCGTTTTGCTATTGACGAATTGAGCGCAGCAACGAGGCAGGATGATGAAACCACAACCGTAC
Source organism: bacterium (assembly GCA_023150945.1). NCBI lineage: Bacteria > bacterium. The sequence goes on from JAKLJX010000003.1 coordinate 381,006, forward strand.
GCTGAGGTCAGCGATCGCGCCGGCCAGGGTATGCGCGCCGCCCTCACCGGCGTGCTGGTGAATGCCGGTTTGGCGATTGTGAAGATCATTTCCGGCGTGGTCGGCAATTCCTACGCGCTGATCGCCGACGGCATCGAGTCCACGCTCGACATCTTCAGCACCACGGTGGTCATGAGCGGGCTGAAAATCGCGGCGCGGCCGCCGGATGCCAATCATCCTTTCGGCCACGGCAAAGCCGAGCCGTTGGCCGCGTTGGTGGTGGCGTTGGGACTGTTGGGCGCTGCGCTCGGTCTGGTGATTCAGAGCATTCGCGAGATTCTCACGCCGCATCATTCGCCGGCGCCGTTCACGCTGCTGGTGTTGCTGCTGGTGGTGGCGAGCAAGGAGTTGCTCTTTCGTTTTGTCTTTCAGGTGGGAGATGCGATCAAAAGCACGGCGGTGCGCTCGGACGCCTGGCACCATCGTTCCGATGCCATCACTTCGGCGGCGGCATTCATCGGCATTGCGATTGCATTGTTCGGCGGCCCCGGCTATGAGAGCGCGGATGATTGGGCGGCGCTGCTGGCGTGCGGCGTCATTGGCTGCAACGGCGCCCGCCTGCTGCGCGAGGCCATCCGCGAAGTCATGGACACTGCGCCCTCGCCCGCGCTGGTGGCGAAAATCCGCGCATTGGGCAGAACCGTGGACGGCGTGCTGGACATCGAGAAATGCCGTGTGCGCAAAAGCGGGTTCACTTATCAGGTGGACATTCACGTCATCGTCGATGGCGAGGCCACCGTGCGCCACGGTCACGAAATTGCCCATGAAGTCAAGAGCCACCTGTGCGCCGCCGGCCTAGATATCGTCGACGTCAATGTGCACATTGAGCCGGGCACCGTGGCCGCCGCCGGTTGAGCACCGCCCGTTTTTTCCGCCGCCTTTCTCTTCCGCGCGCGGCTAATTCGTCTTCATCCCAAAACACCACCGCCCGGGCGCTTCGTCATGAGCCAAAGCGCGTAGCCTCTGGCTTGTGCGCGCTTCGGGGCCGAACGCCCGGGCGGTTTCTTCATTTTGGGACAGACACTATTTGCGCCATTCGTCTCCGGGAAGAAAGCCTTGACTTTGCTGGCGGCGCTGTGTAGGTTTGCCCGCGATTCACAGCCGAGGCTGTGGCACTCTCCCGTTGAGTTTGGGTAGACTCAGTGGCTGTCCGAAAATGTTCCAATCACGGCCGCAACGAAGTTGCCGAGACTTTGAGTGTCGTGAAGACTCAGAGAATTGTGATGCACCGGCCAGGCCATTGCCGGAACATTTTCTCAAAAGGTCATGATTTCGGACGGACTCGAATCATCAAACCTGTACCGCAATCAACCGCCGCCTGCACGCATGCTTGAACGCCCCCAGCGAGCTTTGCACCGATTCTATGAATTGTTCGCCAGCGGCCTGACCACCGCCGAGATCGAGCGGCTGATCAAGGTCGACACGCGCGGCATGTATGAATTCTACGCGCGCCAGATGCCGCGCACTCCCGCCGCGCAGAAACCGTTACGCCGCCTGCTGCTCTTCAGCAGGAATCTCTTTCTCGCCTTTCTGCTGAAATTGACGCCGGCGCGGCGCCTGCTGTATGCCCTCTCTCTGCTTTTTGTGATCCTGGCTTTTTGGTATCGCGAATTGTCCTGGCTGGTCAACGCCTTTTTGGTGATGAATTTCCTGCTCGCGCTCGAGCTGGCGGACAAGCTGGTGGCGAAAGACGAGCTGGCCGTTGCGCGTGAGATTCAATTGAGCCTGCTGCCGCGGCACAAGCTGCACATGAATGGCTTCACCGCAGTCGGTTTCAGCGATGCCGCGCTCAGCGTGGGCGGTGATTACTACGACTTCATCGCCCTGCCGGACGGCGGCTGCCTGGTGGTCATCGGCGATGTGTCCGGCAAGGGCATTTCTGCGGCGCTCTACACCGCCAAGGTGCAAACACTCCTGCAAATCTGCGCGCGCGAGTCGCAGGACCCGCGCGAATTGATGCTGCGGCTGAACGAACATCTGCTGCGTGAGCTCAAACGCAGCTACTTTCTCACGCTGGCGATCGTGCGGCTGCAGCCGAACGGCGACATGCAATTTTGCCGGGCCGGCCACACGCCGGCGCTGCGCTTCGAATCCCAGCGCCAGGATTGTTTCTGGCTCAAGCCCAACGGCCTGGCCATTGGCCTGGCGCCGGAGCGGAACGCCGCCCGCGAGAATGCCGGCCAGCAGCACAGCATTTTTCGCGACAACCTGCAAGTCATTCAGACCTCGCTGGCCGCCGGTGATGCGTTGCTGCTTTATACCGACGGGGTGAGCGAGACCTGCAATCCCGACCGCCAGGAGTTTGGCGAAGAACGCCTGCGCCGGGTATTGCTGCACCACCATCACGCCCCAGCCGAGACCATCCGCGAGGCACTGCTGCAGGAACTCACGCAGTTTCGGCGCGGCGCCGACATGCGCGATGATACCACCTTCGTCATCATCAAACGCAACGCCTGATTGCCATGTGGCAAACTTTGCGCACCAACCTGCGACTGTCCTGGCGGCCCAATCTCATGGCCGCGCTGCCGGCCGCGGCGGTGACCACGGTGTTGAGCGCGTGGACCATCGACGGCGTGGGCCATTACGGCGTCTATGCCGGCCTGCTGCTCGGCCACTTCGCCTGCGCCTATGTGCTGCTCGAGTTGCTGTGGCTGCCGCTTACCTGGTGCCGCAAGCAGCTTCTTTATCCCCGTTACGCCTTGACCCTCGCGCTGCTCCTCACCCTCATACTCACGGCCATCCTGTGTTTGATTTTCCCCTATGAGTTGTTTCGCAAGCTGCTCGTGGCCCGCACCAGTCCGGTGGTCCTGATCGCGGGCGTGGTGATCTTTCATGCGGCCAGCGTCTATGTTTTCTTGCGCAACCTGCGCAACTTGCGCCTCGATACCGCGGTGGTGTTGCCGGGCCGGCGGCGCTACCGGCTGCTCAAACGCGCGCTGCGCCGGCTGCAACGCAATCCGCAGCAGCGCCGCGCGCTCACCGAAATGCCGCTGCGTTCGCATCTGCTGCTGCCGCGCGTGCTGCTCGGCGCCTTGAGTTTTTTCATCGGCCTTTATCTCGTGGTGCTGTTCGAATGGTGGGCCGTCAATCTCATCTTTGCGGTCGGCAATGCCGCGCACGCCGGTGATTTGACTTTCGCCGAAGTCGTGCGGCGCTGGCTCAGTTGGGAGGGCGGCAATCCGCTCAATCTCCCCGGCCTGCTGCAGCCTTATCGCTTCCTCACCCTGCCCGGGCGCGTGTTGGAGAGTGAGATTCCGGGCTTGATCGGCGAGCGCCTGCCGTTGATCAGCATCGCGCTCGCCGGCGCGTTTCTGCTGTTTCTCAACGGCATCATGCCGCTGCGCTTGATGAGCCTGATTCTGCCGCCGGTGTGGCACAACGATGCGCTTTATTGCCGCCGCCTGCTGAGCGTTCCCGCTTATGCCAGCCAATTCTATCTCGCCGTGCTCGCGCAAAACCCCATGTTCACGATCGCCGGCCTGCTGGTGTGGCTTTTTCTGATCGCCATGCCGTTGATCGTCGACCTGGTCGGCAAGCCGCTGCTGCTGCACGCGATGGTGGGCGCCGATCAGATTCTGTTCGCCTTCACGCTGCTCGCCGCCTGGGTCAGTCCGCTGGTGTATGCCGGCGTGTATGTTGACCGCACTTTCACCACGTATTTCAACACCAAGCTGGCGAATCTCATTCTCGACATGCGCGGCCATCTCGTGGTCTTCGGCTACGGCCACTTGGGCCAGCGCGTGGTCGATCGCGAGTTGGTGAAAATTCGCCGCCAGGCTGCCGCCGGCCGCCGGTCGCGGTTCGAGAAGATCATTTCGCCGGAGCTTGATCTCGAAGAATTGTGCCCGGCCTTCATGATCGTCGACCGCGACTTGAGCAAGCTGCTGTTTTCCGCGCACAACGATTTTCTCGGCAATTTCGGCGTGGTGGCGGCGCTGGAAGACCGGCGGGAGGAATTCAGCGCCGCGCACCCTCGCCGCGACGCCGGCCACCGCCGGCGCATTCTCGTGCCCATCGTGCAGGGCGATGTGACCGAGCCGTTCACCATGTCGCGGGTGAATTTCGAGCGCGCCGGTTTTCTCATCAGCACCGTGTCGCAGGAGGAGCGCATTCGCGAGGTGTTTGACCGCGCTGCCGGCGCCGGCTTGCGTGCGATCATCTGCGTCAGCCGCAGCGATCAAATGGTGAATCTGACCTATAAAGCCACGCGCTTTCCGATCACGTTTGTTTATCCCAAACAAGACAGCGGCGTGGCGCTCGGCCAGCGGCTGGTTGCCGCGGTATTGAAGACGCTGCCGCAATTGCCCGCCGGCCGCCGCCCTCCGCGCATCCTGGTGGTGGGCTTGAACAAAGCCAACCACTACATGCTGGAGACGCTGTGGCATGCCTGGCCGGGCGCGGATCTCACGCACAAAGCCGCGCTTTTTTCACAGATGCTGCGCTTCATCATCTCCGGCCGCGAGTCGGTTCATCCGCTGCCGCGGCCGGCGCCGCACCGCGACGATCCCGCGGGTGTGGCGCTTGCGCCTGCCGCCGGCGAGAGGCAGACGTTTTTCAACTGGTGGTGGCGCTGCAACTATCTCACCGGCGCGCGCTACTACACCGCGCCGGGCGCGGAGCGGCCGCTTTACTTTCCCGTGCCCACTTGCCTGATGCAGAGCAATGAATCCGGCATTCTCGAACACTGCCTACATGAGTTCCAGCCCGACCTCGTGGTGATCAACGACGATGAAATCGACAAATCGCACATGTACTTCCTGAAGCTGCTCAACAGTCTGGAGCGCTTCAAATACGGCCGCGCCGATTATCGCCTGCCTTTGATTCTGCTGGGCGGCGCACACGGCGATGACGCCGCGCGCAAAGACATCGGCGACGCCTTTCAACTCTATGACGTTCTGGCACGGCTGTATCACGAGCCGTCGGCGGCCGGCCATCCGCGCTATGCGCATTTCCGCCGCCAGCCGCCGCGCCGCTTGCTCGGCGATAGCGCGCAGGATGCCCTCGCCGACACTGAAGAAATCATCTCGGGCATTCGCGATAATTGGGAACTGGCCGCGGAAGTGCCGGTGAGTCTGCTGGCCGGCCGGCGCGCCGATGCTCATGAACAAGACTGGGGCGAATCCGTGGAGCTGAATGCCTGCCTGCCCAGCTTGCCCAACGCGCTGCCGGATTTGTGCAGCCGGCTGGCAGGACTCACCTTCGCGCCCACGGCGCAGGCGCCGCTGCACAGAATTCTGCCCGCCGGCGCCACGGAAATCGCACGGCCCGTGTTTCACTATTTGCGCCATCTCAAGCTCGCGGTGGCCGGCCGCGGCTTTGGCTTGAGCGGCTATGCTGATTTGCACAGCTGCACGATTGGCGATTTGCAGCCGGAGCAGCAGGAAGGCAGTCTCTTCGCCGCCCGCGCTTATGCCAGCGACGGCCACGATTATCGCAACGCCACGGCTGCTCCCGCCGAGTCGGCCAACCTGCCGGTGCCGCGCCTGTTGCAGTTGGCCACCGGCAATCCGCAGCCGCAACTCGAGACCAGGACTTTTCTTGAACTTCTTCTGGGCGCGCAGGCAGAGCAAGCTGCCGGTCCGAATTTCTGCCCGGGCATGACCAACTGCCCGATCGCTTCCTATCAACATTACATCGTTGCCTCCAATCGCGAGGCCATTGCGGATTGGCGCGCACACGGTCAAAACCGTGAATTGCTGCATGCGCCCCATTACAGTTGCGGCCGCAGCGCCGAGAGCGCCGCCGCTCTGCCGCCTTATGCCGAAACCCTGCCGCGCTATGCCCGCATTTTCTGCTGCTGCCACACCGAGCGCAACGATCCCGGCATGATTGCCCTGGTGCTCAATCTGCTCAATTTCCGCCGGTTTGCGGGACTGCAGAACCGCGGCAACCGCGAATCTCCGGCTGCCGAAGAATGGCTGCTCAACGTCGAATACTTCAAAAACATGACCTGCCACAATCGCCGGTTTGCGCTCAGCCGCTTGTTCGGCGTGCGGCGTTACACCCGCGATTTACTGCGCGACAATCGCTGGTCGCTGGCGGACTATGAACGCCGGCTGCATCAGATTCTGCCGCTCGCGCTGCTGCAAATCATGCCGGCCGGCAGTCCTGAAAACGCGGCGGCCTGGTTTGACTATAGCGTGGCGCTTTATCGCCAGCTTTGGCTGATCGCGCCCGGACGCTTTCGTTTTGAGTGGTGGGGTCAAGCGCAACGCCGCCGGCAACGCCATCGCCTGCGCCGCGCAGCCGGAGAGTATCCGATCGTGATTCAGATCAGCAATCGCCAGCATCGCACGCGCCGGCAATTGCGCGAGCAAGGCTGCTGCGAATATTGCCGCGCGCCGGATCCGCAGCTCGAACTCGGCTGCGCCGCACAACGGCCCTGGCTGGCGGAGTGAGGCGAAAATTTCTTTTTGGCCGAATGATGAGAGAGATAGGGGCAGAGGTGATGGGGATAGGGGATAGGGGATAGGATGATTGAAGGAGTGAGGGCCACTTTCTTTCTCTGCAAGAAAATCCTTCCTGCGCGCAAGCCGGCGCATTCGTCAACCCAACATCGCAATTCTCAGAAGGCATTTTAAGCAAGATTGACAGGATTCATTTTCAAACCCCGTCAATCCTGTCGAACCGCGCGGTGGGCCTGGCTGGGGGGATTTCTTGATGGCAAAATGATTGGGGACAAAATGATTGCAGGAGGGTGGGGCCTCTTGTCTTGCTGGAATTGAATCTTTCTTTCCCGATACGGCGCATTGGTCAGCCCAGCCCGTCAAAGCCCAGAAGGCGCTTGCGATAGGATTGTCAGAATCTACTGGATGAATTTCAGAACCTGTTTATCTAGTCAAAGAGCTGAATCGTAAATCCTGTGAATCCTGTTCATCCTGTCGAGCCGCGCGGTGGGCCTGGCTGGGGGGATTTCTTGATGGCAAAATGATTGGGGACAAAATGATTGCAGGAGGGTGGGGCCTCTTGTCTTGCTGGAACTGAATCTCTCCTTCCCGATCCGGCACATTTGTCAACCCAACATCGCAATCCGCAAAAGGCGTTTCAGGCAGGATTAACAGGATGCACGGAATCTGTTTTGTTGACAATGTTCAGTTGGTGGTTTTCTCCACCAATCTCCCCATGCCGGAGGAATAACCTTGAACAGGCTGCGAGTCGCAAGATTCACCGTGGCTGGGCAGCACCCTGGAAAAGGTGCTTCCAGCAGGACACGCTGAATGGTGTCAGGGTTGACTCGGCATTGTCAAGTTGCATCAGTCCTGTTCATCCTGTCCATTCTGTTCCTCCCATCAAATCGACCTGCGCAGTTTCGCTGTGGCGGTAGCCTGCCCTGGCAATTTTCGCATGCGCGCTGCAGGTCATGCCACACCTCTCTGCCCGGCAAGCGCAATCGTGCGGCAATGCCGCTATTCTACCGCAGCAACGTCGGCTCGGTTGGCTCACGCACGTAAACTCTTGCGCCATGCTTCTCCTGCACATTCCGCTCATTCTGTTGGTGATTGCCTGCGGCATCGGCATCGCAATCCTGGTTTTGCGCCGCCGCCATTTGCTGGCGCTCAGCCGCCACGCCCGCGAGCTGGCGCACAGCGAGGCCAATCTCCTGGCATTGATCGAAAATTCCCACGACTCGATTTGGTCGGTGGACCGCAACTATGCCGTACTCATCCTGAACTCCACCTTCCGCCGGCGCTTCCGCCAGGCGTTCGGCATCGAGCTGCAGAAGGGGATGAACATCCTCACCACGGTCTCTCCGCACTTGGCGCAAACCTGGCGGGCACTCTACGACCGCGCCCTTGCCGGCGAACATTTCACCGTCGAACAGCATTACGACTTTGCCGATTCCTCCGGCGATTTCGAAGTCTCCTTCAATCCCATTTTCGGCGCCGGCGGCGAAATCACCGGCGTCTCGGTGTTCGGCCGCGACCTCACCGAACGCAAACGCGCCAAGCAGGCGCTGGTGGAGAGCGAAGAACGTTATCGCTGCCTGGTCGATTTTTCTCCCGAAACCGTGATCGTGCACAGTGAAGGCATCGTGGTTTACGTCAACGCTGCCGGCGCCCGTCTGTTTGGCGCTGCCAGCCCGCAAGAGCTGATGGGCCGCTCGCTGCAGCATTACGTGCATCCGGATTATTGGGAAAAGGTGAAATCTCGTGTTTATCAAACGCCCGGCGCCGGCCAGGCCGCCGAGTTGATCGAAGAAACCATGGTGCGCCTCGATGGCCGCATCATCGAAGCCGAAGTCGTGGCGGTGTCCATTACCTACCAGGGCTGCCCCGCCACCCAGGTGCTTATTCGTGACATCACCAGCCGCAAGGCCGCCGAGCGGCTGCTCACCGGCCAGAAGCACATTCTCGAACTCATCGCGCGCGGCAAGCCTCTGCCCGAAGTGTTGCACGAGTTGGCGCAGTTCGTCGAAACCCAGGTACCCGATGCCCGCTGCGCGGTCATGCGTTATGACGCCAACCGCGCCTGCCTGCAATTCGGCGCGGGGCCAAATTTGCCGGCCGCGCTGGTGGCGGCATTGGACGGCCTGCCCATCAATCCGAAACATGGCGTGTGCGCGGCCGCAGTCTTTCACAAAAAACAAATCATCTCCGCTGAACGAGCCTCCGCCGCCGGCCGCCACCAGCTTCCGCCCGACACGCTGCAAGCATCTCCTCCGGCCAACGGCAAGCTCGCGGCCTACGCCTGTTGGTCCACGCCGATACTCACCGCCGGCGGTGAAGTGTTGGGCACGCTGGATTTGTATTTTGCCGTGCCACGGCCGCCCGCGCCCCGCGACTTCGAGTTGATAGAAATCGCCAGCCAGCTCGCCGAGATTGCCCTGGAACGCGAGCGCGCCCAGGAACAGTTACATCAAGCCAAAGAAGTGGCAGAGATTGCCAGCCGCACCAAAAGCCAGTTCGTTGCCAACATGAGCCACGAAATCCGCACGCCCATGAACGGCATCCTCGGCATGACCGAGCTGGCGCTCGAAACCAACCTCACCGCGGAACAACGCGAGTATCTCCACCTCGTCAAAGACTCCGCCGAAGCCCTGATGGTGCTGCTCAACGACATTTTGGATTTCTCCAAAATCGAAGCGGGCAAGCTCGAGCTCGAACCGATCGGCTTCCACCTGCGCGAGACGCTGGGCGACATGATTGCGCCGCTCGGGCTGCGCGCGCATCAAAAGGGCCTGGAGCTGGTTTGCCACATTTTGTCCGAGGTGCCGGATTTGCTGATCGGCGATCCCGGCCGCTTGCGCCAAATCATCGTCAATCTGGTGGGCAATGCCATCAAATTCACGGAAAGCGGTGAAATCGTCGTCACGGTCGTCACTGAAAGCCTCGCGCCCGCCGCCGTGCTGCTGCATTTTAGCGTCGCCGACACCGGCATCGGCATTCCCGCGGAGAAACATAAAATCATCTTCGCGCCCTTCACTCAGGGGGATAGCTCCACCACCCGGCAATTCGGCGGCACCGGCCTGGGCCTGGCGATTTGCACGCAGCTCGTCGGCATGATGGACGGCAAAATCTGGGTGGAGAGCGAAGTCAATCGCGGCAGCGTGTTTCATTTTACCGCGCGTTTGCAACTGCCGGAAAACAAACTCGCCGGCCCTTTTGCCAATCTCCCCGAGCTGGCCGGCGTGGCGGTGCTGATCGTCGAGGACAATGCCACCCTGCGTCAGGTGCTCACCGCCACGCTGCGTGACTGGGGCCTACAGCCACTGGCCGTCGCTTCCAGCCAGGCGGCCCACACCGCGTTCAATCGCACGCGCGAATCGCGCCAGCCGTTTACTTTAGCGTTGATCGACACCTCGCTTGATGATCTCGATGGCTTTGCGCTGGCGGCGCGGCTGCGCGAGACCGCGGGCTGGGCCGGCGCCGTCATCATGATGCTTTCGCCCGCGCGGCTGCACGCCGAGGCCGCCCGCTGCCGCGAGTTGGGCATCCGCCATTATCTCACCAAGCCGGTCAAGCTCACCGACCTCGCCGAAACGCTGCTGGCCGGCCGCCGGCTGGTGGAGGAAAACGCCGGCCGGCCGCCTCTGCCGCGCCGCAGCCGAGAACCGGGCCGGCTGCACATTCTCATCGCGGAAGACGATGAAATCAACCAGCGGCTGGCGGCCCGGCTGCTGGAGAAATGCGGCCACACGGTGGTGACCGTCGGCAACGGCGCCGATGCGGTTGCTGCTTTTCGCGCCGAGCGCTTTGATTTGATCCTGATGGACATTCAAATGCCTGCGCTCGGCGGCTTCGAGGCCATCATCGCCATTCGCGAGCTCGAGAAGATCACCGGCGGCCGCACGCCCATCGTGGCAGTGACCGCCTATGCCATGAAAGGCGATCGCGAACGCTGCCTGGCTGCCGGCGTCGATGCCTACGTTTCCAAACCGCTGCACGTGCAGGAACTGATGAACATGATTACCCAGCTCACACCGGTGGCGGTGGTGCCGTGAGGGGGAGGGATGGGGAGATGAGGAGCGGGGGCGAGTGTGGTTAGTCGATTTGTCTTGACAGCAACCAGGGTGAAGGGTTGTTGATCATGTTTACCAGTTTGCCGATGATGTTGTTGTATGCCTTATGGAGTTCGCGCGCGCTTTTTCTGTTTTGAGGTAGCCACATTCCACCGCAAACTCCAGCCAGGTTTGAGTCTCTGCTGCTTCGGATTCTGCGTCGTTCAGTTTGAGCAGGGAGGCTTTCTGCTAGCGCCGTTTGCGGCAGGCTTCGGCGAAGGAGGCGCACACCGAACGCGAGCTGCGCCGAATCTGGTCGGTCAGAGAGTGCACTTCCTCCCGGGGAAAGGCCTTGGATTCGTGGAAAATCGTCAGGGCTGCCCGAAAGGAGATTGGGCACACTTCCAACTCATGATGAGCTTGGATCGGCTTGTCCCGCATGGTGAGTTCCCTCCTCTCAAACAGAGCCCCTTGCCGGGTTCATCCGCTTTCTGCATTCTTGTTTTGATGCTTCTTCATTTTTGGGGAAGCGCCAGCGCTGGTCAAGGAAGGTTCATCCGCATTCTGCGTTTTTGTACTATTGATGTTTGCAAAAGCAAAAGGCAAATGTCTTGCTGGAAGCATCTTTTTGAAATTGAGCACTGTGCGGGATTGAAAAAGGATTCCTCCTGAATGACAGCAAACCAAGTATTGCGTTACGGTTCCATTTGTTTGTGCAAAACTCAATAATGCTTCCGCTTCCGAGCTTCGCCAAGCCCTCCCTGCTACCGCCCCCAGCACCCTTTCTCCCCGCCCCCCTGCCCTTTGCCCCACCGCTCGCATTCGTGCATCCTTGCACCCGCTCGCCCCAGCACATTCAATCCCTTTTTCATCGGGTCAGTAGGTGAAGCGTGCCATTGAAAAGGCCGCGCCCGATCATGCAGCAGTTTCAATCCTTGTTTTGATGGAAGGGGCTCACCGACAGCGCGCGCGGTGGAAGCTTACCGAATTGCAGTATTAGTTTCAATCCTTGTTTTGATGGAAGGGACTCACCGACCTGGCTCGATTACGTTCAACACGAATCGCGAAGGCGGTTTCAATCCTTGTTTTGATGGAAGGGGCTCACCGACTATGCACTTGGGACACTGGGCACTAACGTTGCTCCTGTTTCAATCCTTGTTTTGATGGAAGGGGCTCACCGACTTGCCGGCATGTCAAGCCTTTCGCAAGTCTTCATTGGTTTCAATCCTTGTTTTGATGGAAGGGGCTCACCGACGATAGCTTTTTTTCACCGTCCGGGTCTGTCTCCTCTTGTTTCAATCCTTGTTTTGATGGAAGGGGCTCACCGACTGAGAATCGCAACTAACCAAGAAAGGATTGAAAATGGGTTTCAATCCTTGTTTTGATGGAAGGGGCTCACCGACCCGGCACGTCGGCAGACTTGACGGCAAGCCTGATCGTGTTTCAATCCTTGTTTTGATGGAAGGGGCTCACCGACCATGGCAGTTCGCACGAGCGGATGATGGAATACATGTTTCAATCCTTGTTTTGATGGAAGGGGCTCACCGACAAAGGTTCAATGGGATATGCAAGGATACGTTCGATTGTTTCAATCCTTGTTTTGATGGAAGGGACTCACCGACGCAACCGCTATTTCAATGCCGAATTGATGCCACGGGTTTCAATCCTTGTTTTGATGGAAGGGACTCACCGACAGTGCAAGAAACCGGAAAACCGGTCATGCAGGTTGCGGTTTCAATCCTTGTTTTGATGGAAGGGGCTCACCGACCGTCTCAAAATTACTACCGCCGCAAACTGTGGGAAGTTTCAATCCTTGTTTTGATGGAAGGGGCTCACCGACCAACAACAGAATGGCGGAAAGTAAAAGAGCTACAAGGTTTCAATCCTTGTTTTGATGGAAGGGGCTCACCGACTTTGCCAGAAGAGCAACTATATTTCAATCTTGCTGTGTTTCAATCCTTGTTTTGATGGAAGGGGCTCACCGACCGCGGCGTGGGAGAGACTTGAAAATTGTGAACAGAGTTTCAATCCTTGTTTTGATGGAAGGGGCTCACCGACCTTTAACCCTTTGCCTTGCTTATTTTTGTATCTATGTTTCAATCCTTGTTTTGATGGAAGGGGCTCACCGACATCGTGACCTTTTCCGGAGATTCATGTACTTTCAGAGTTTCAATCCTTGTTTTGATGGAAGGGGCTCACCGACAAGGCCACTTGGCTCGAGCGACAGCTTGCGCCGATGTTTCAATCCTTGTTTTGATGGAAGGGGCTCACCGACTCCCTGCAATGAGCAGCAAGTAGGGTGATCTACACTGTTTCAATCCTTGTTTTGATGGAAGGGGCTCACCGACTATTAAAACACGAAGCTGATCAAACTGTGCTGCAGTGTTTCAATCCTTGTTTTGATGGAAGGGGCTCACCGACGAACACGAATTCAGCAATCTGCTCTTTTTGTTAGCGTTTCAATCCTTGTTTTGATGGAAGGGGCTCACCGACCCGGCGGAACAATTCGGATCGAGGCGCGGCTCTACAAGTTTCAATCCTTGTTTTGATGGAAGGGGCTCACCGACAGCGAATATCGTACTTGATTACACCGAAGATCCAGGTTTCAATCCTTGTTTTGATGGAAGGGGCTCACCGACTCAGCGAAATCTTGCCGGCGATTCTCGTGATCTTCATGTTTCAATCCTTGTTTTGATGGAAGGGGCTCACCGACAGATGACCGCATGGCGGACGTTTCGTTTGGTGACGGGTTTCAATCCTTGTTTTGATGGAAGGGGCTCACCGACCACCTCGCGCGATAATCCGGCCGAACGTATCTGCGAGTTTCAATCCTTGTTTTGATGGAAGGGGCTCACCGACGCCAAAGAAAGCGGGGTTGTAATGGTTGTCTATGAGTTTCAATCCTTGTTTTGATGGAAGGGGCTCACCGACATCCAGAGAGTTTCCGCAAAAGACTTGGAAGCATTTTGTTTCAATCCTTGTTTTGATGGAAGGTGTCAATGGTCTTGTAAAAGTATACCAAACGTGGTCGTGAAAAGTATACCACTTTGGGGAGGTGATTAGATGGTCACTTGACGGCCTCCTTGTCGGTTTTGTCTTTGAGGCGGTAGCTTTGGCCTTTGATGTTGATGACGACGCTGT